>NZ_JANMUN010000246.1:0-35207 GCF_031391665.1 Ferruginibacter sp. | reverse complement strand
TCAAATATTGCCATAGGTACCGGTGCATTATTTAACACAGGTAATCGCAGTAATCTTGTAGCCGTAGGAGATAGTGCTTTATTTAATAATGGTGTTGGTGCGGTAAACCCTGTTGATGGTACCGCTAATGCTGCATTTGGTTCTAAAGCATTGTTTGCAAATACCACTGGTTATTACAATACCGCAACAGGTTCTAATGCACTAAGAAATAATTCAACCGGTGTACAAAATACAGCCAATGGCACCGGGGCACTTGTAACCAATACAACCGGAAGTGCAAATACTGCAATGGGTTTAAATGCAATGTTTACCAACTCAACAGGTAATAATAATACCGGCTTAGGCAATGCAGCATTAGCACTAAATACAAGCGGTTCTAATAACACTACTTCAGGGTTCTATGCTTTACACAATAATACTACCGGCTACAGCAATGTGGCAATTGGTACAGAAGCTTTATTGAGAAATACTGATCGAAGCAACCTGGTAGCTGTTGGTGATAGCGCATTATATAATAATGGAGTCGGTGCAGTGGGTTTTCAAGCTACAGAAAATTCAGCATTTGGTTCCAAAGCCTTATTTGCAAATACTACCGGTTATTACAATACAGCAACCGGAACAAATGCTCTAAGAAGCAATTCAACCGGTGCTCAAAATACCGCCAATGGCACAGGTACGCTTGTAAACAATACCATTGGAAATGCTAATACCGCTATGGGCCTAAATGCCATGGCCCTTAATAATACAGGAAATGAAAATACTGCTATGGGAAATTTTGCCGTGGTAAACAACACTGCAGGAAGCAGAAATACAGCAATTGGTAATGCTGTATTAAGTTCCAACACAACTGGCAACAACAATACTGCCGCCGGAATAAGTGCTTTAAACAATAACACTACCGGATATAGCAATGTGGCAATTGGCACAGAAGCTTTAATGAGAAATACTGACCGCAGCAACCTGGTAGCCGTGGGTGACAGTGCGTTATTTAATAACGGAACAGGAGCTGTTTTTCCGGGTGAAGGCAGAAGGAATACAGCGGTGGGTTCAAAAGCATTGTACACTAATAATACAGGAGCTGACAATACAGCATCGGGATTTAATAGCTTATTTTCAAACAGCTCCGGTTATTCTAATACAGCAAATGGTGCATCTTCACTTAGAGCAAACACTACAGGCTATCAAAATGCAGCAAGCGGAGCTTATTCACTTCTTTTAAATACAACAGGAATATATAATGCTGCCCACGGTAATTCATCATTAGGTTCAAATACACAGGGTGATTATAATACCGGCAGTGGAAGTAATGCACTGTTCAATAATACTTTGGGCAATAGAAATACTGCTGCCGGATACGCATCGCTTAACACCAACACCACAGGAAATAATAATACAGCAATTGGATATGCAGCAGACGTTACTTCTAATAATCTTTCCAATGCAACAGCCATAGGTTATAATGCAAAAGTTGCAGCAAGTAATAGTTTAGTATTAGGTGGTACCGGGGCAGATGCTGTAAATGTGGGAATTGGTACAACAACTCCCGGCTTTCCTTTAAACTTTGCCAATACACTTGGCAATAAAATTTCTTTATACGGAAACACAGGTAATCATTATGGTTTTGGTGTACAGGGCGGTTTGCTGCAAATACATAGCGATGCGGCCGCAGCTGATATTGTTTTGGGTTATGGCAGCAGCGCTTCCTTTACAGAAAACATGCGGATAAAAGGAAATGGCAACGTAGGTATTGGTACTAACAATCCCGTTAAGCCGCTTTCGTTTCCTGCATCTTTGGGCGAAAAAATACTACTTTATCCCGGCGGCGCAGGCGAAGTGGGCATTGGTGTTTATGGAAATGAGTTAAGGTTACATGCAGATAATCCCGGCGCCTCAGTTTCTTTCGGCACACAGGATAATGCTGCTGTGTTTACACAGGCAGGGAGGTTTCAAATAAGTGGTGGGTATGGCTTATTTGTTAATGGCAGTATTTGGGCAAACGGAACTACGTATGCAAGCGATGCCCGGTTTAAAACCAATATTCATCCATTAGAAGGATCACTAAAAAAAATAATGCAACTCACCGGTGTGTCTTACCAAATGAATATAAAAGATTTTCCAACAAAAAATTTCAGCGAAGGAGAGCAGGCAGGATTAATAGCACAGGAAGTAGAAAAAATAGTTCCCCAGGTAGTAAGTACAGGCAGCGATGGATATAAAGCTATTGATTACGCTAAGATGGTGCCTTACCTTATAGAAGGTATGAAAGAACAACAATTGCAAATTGAAAAACAGCAGCACCAAATTGATGAATTGAAAAAACTGATTGAAAAAAATAAATAACGATGAAAAAGATTACCGTATTGATATTGCTCGTGCTTGGAGCATACACAACATTTGCACAGCCCGCCAACGATGAGCCCTGCAATGCCCTGGTACTGCCTATTATAGAAAGTGCTGATGGATGTACGCCGGTTGTGTACAATATTACCGGTGCTACTTTTACCAGCATACCGGGAACATTTGTTTGTAATAATAACCCGGATGTGTGGCTAAAATTCAATACCCCCGACCAACTTTTAAAATTGCGCTTTGGCGGCTCTAATGTAACTTTTACAACTTATACCTACAGCACCTGTTCAGCAAATCTGCAGGATCAATTAACCTGTATCGATTCTGCTACCTGGTCAGGCTTTGGCAATAACATTGCATTTTTTCCCAACACCAATCAGCTGATAAGAATTGAAAGTACCAACGGCACTGCCAATTTTAGTTTCAGCATTTGTATAACACTTTTACGACCGGGTGCTGAACAGCGAGTGGGTGTAAACACAAAATTGCCGCAAGCTAATTTTGATGTGGCAGGAAAAGCCGTTTTTAGAGATACATTATCCATCAGTAATGTTTTAAGGTTTAACAATGGTGGCCAGGGACCAAACCGTATTCTTAAAAGCGATGCCAGTGGTTATGCTTTTTGGGGCGACCTGCCTGCCAATTATTGGACGGCATCCGGCGCCAATATTTATAACAACAATAGCGGCAATGTAGGTATTGGTAATACCGCACCATCTGCCCCGCTATCTTTTTTAAATAGTAATGGTGCAAAAATTTCTTTCAATGGTTCTAATTTGAATGCGCAATACGGCATGGGTATTCAAAATAATTTACTGCAATTATACAGCGATGCGTCTGTATCTGATATTGCCTTTGGTTATGGAGGCAGTGCATCTTTTAATGAAAGAATGCGAATAAAAGGAAATGGAAATGTAGGCATTGGTACAAACAATCCAACAAGGCCGCTATCATTTCCTGCATCTCTTGGAGAAAAAATATTACTATACCCCGGCGGTGCAGGCGAAGTAGGCATTGGTGTTTATGGAAACGAATTAAGATTACATGCTGATAACCCCGGAGCTGCAGTTTCTTTCGGCACACAGGATAATGCCGGTTTGTTTACACAAGCCGGCCGGTTTCAGATAAGCGGTGCTTATGGCTTATTTGTAAATGGGAACATTTGGGCAAACGGAAATACTTATGCAAGTGATGAACGTTTCAAACAAAATATTACTGCAATACAATCTCCTCTGCAAAAGTTATTACAGATAAATGGTGTGGAGTATGAAATGAAGACGGGTTCATTTCAAAAAAATAATTTTCAAAAAGGAAGGCAGATGGGTTTGCTGGCGCAGAATGTAGAAAAAATTGTACCCGAAGCAGTGAACGAAATAGATGGCTATAAAGGTGTGGACTATGCAAGGCTGATGCCTTTGCTGATTGAATCAGTAAAAGAGCAAAACAAAACCATTGAAGAATTGAAAAAAGAAATTGAACAATTAAAAATACTTATAACCAATAAAAAATGATAACCAGTACTAGGAAATCCTGTTTTTACAGGATGGATAAAATACTTTTTAGTTTTCATTTTTACATCATCCTTAAAATATAAAAACACACGTCATGAAAAAGGTATTATTTATAAGCAGTCTTTCAACTTTTATAATAAGCACAGCAGCTTCGCAGGTAATACAAAAATCAGTACCTCCGCCTAAACAAAATGTAATTATTAAAACATTGCCCGCTGCACCGCCACCTCCTCCTCCGCCAGCACCACCTCCACCTTCAACCAATAAAAGTACCGGTACAACCAATCAAAATACGCCGGTGTATTCATTAACATCGGCAAGAGTTATTATAAAAACAGGGAATGATAATAAAGAATTTCCCTCCAAAGTTCATGCAACACTAATGGCCAAAAGCACACCTGCCAACTGGCGTAATTACATTCAAATAAATTTGGGTAATGAGATGAGAGTTAATTCGGAAACGGAATTTGGCCTCGATCTGGAAGGACGAACGCCTACGCCACTGGAGGATTATCAACGTGACGGGTTAAAGTTGTCAGTATCTTATGAACCCAACTTTTTTGCAGATGCATGGAAAATAGAAAATATCAGTTTGATTTTAGAATTTAAAGACCAAAACGGCAACCTGCATCCAACACTTGGAAGAAAAACAATATCATTCAGTAATGCTTATGGTTTTTTAAATAATGAATACCGTTACATGCAATGCGTAACCGACGGAACTTTCTCTCCGCTTACAGCATTAATAAAAAAAGACTTATTAAACCTGCATGGTTAATCTTAGCATGATAAAAAAATTAGAATGAAAAAATATCTTTTTACTCTTATCATTTTGTTTACAACAATAAATATTTTTTCTCAAACCAGCAGCTTTGATGTATTCACTTATCAGCCGCCGGAGTTTTTTACTAAAAGCGAATTAGCATCACGGGTACAATTTAATATTACAAATAATGATACCGGTTTTTGCAGCATTATTTTATATAAAAACCAGCCGGCAAAAAAAACTGTGATGGATGATGTACTGGGCCAGTGGAAAGAACAGGTAGTAAAAAGATTAGCTAAAGCAAATAAAAAACCATTGAAAATAGTAACTGAGCAGTTATGGGATGGCTGGGCATCAACATTGGCTATAGGTAATTTTTATCAAAATAAAAAAAAGTGTGTGGTAATGCTGAATTCTTTTAGAAAAGATAAAACAACCGCTTGTGTTGTTTTTGAGATGAGCGATAAAAATTTAAAACCGGTAGTGGAATTGTTCTCAAAAAATCTTCACCTGAAAAAATAAATTATGAAAAAATATTTTTTTACGCTTACCATTTTATTTGCTGCAACTATTGCCTTTGCCCAACCCGGTAAAAAAACTGCAGCAAAAGAGAAGCCTCCCACGCAAAAAGAAATGGATGAAATGATGAAAGAGATGCAGAATGCGATGGACGAAATGAGCCCGGAAGACAAAAAGGCAATGGACAGTATGGGTATTAAAATGCCGGATACAAAAAGTATTAAAAAAAGCATGGCAGGTGTAAGCGATGCACAATTAAAAAAAGCTTATGAAGATGACAGCAGGATCGTTCCGCAAAAAGATGCAGTAAGAATTGCAGCAGCATTGGCTACAACACTCAGCAACGCAGAGGTAAGCACCTACATCAATAATACGCAGCAATGGGTATTGGGTAAATTATCTGCAAATACTAAAGTAAAAGGGGCAGAAATTTTGCAACAACTCATTAATCAAAAATCTTCTGTTAGTAATGCCGCTGTGGGTTTATGGATGGAAGGAAAACCCACACTGGCACTATACCTTATGGGAGAAGCCTGTAAAGCCACTCCATCAAACGCCATCAACCTTAATAATTATGCTTCATTTTTAACCATGTGTGGCGGACAGCAAATGGCATTACCCATTTTAATTAACCTCAATAAACGTTATCCAAAAAATAGCAGCATACTCAATAATATTGCTCAGGCATGGTTGGGTTTAGGCGATATACCCAGGGCGGATAAATATGCCGATAGCACCTTACGAATTTATGCCGCTCATCCGCAGGCCAACATGGCTAAATGTTTAATTGAAGAAAGTAAAGGCAACATTGCGGCAGCTATTGCATTTGCTAAAAAGAGTATTAGCAAAGCTTACAGTAATGAAAAAGAAAACAAATTAAAAAAACTTGGGTACGATTTAAAAAGTGATGATGTTGATTGGGATAGACCCATGCCGCAGGATATATTAGGTCTGGCAAAATTTAAATGGCCCGATTTTCCGGTAGCGGTTGAACAAAACAAATTATTAGAACAGGAATGGAAAGATTTTAAAGAGGAGTGCCAGCAAAAAATTGATGAACTGAAAATAAAACAGCAATCGCTGGAAGAATCTTTGCTGAAGGCGAATGAAAACCGGATTAAATTAATTATCAGTGCAAGCCAAAAAGGTAATTATGTACAACCAATGCCCGGCTATGCTGCAAAAGCAATAAAAAAATTAGGACCGGGTATAAACGATGTAAATGGCAATATGTCGTTTGTATTTGCGCAGGCGCTGGAGCCAGTTGTAAAAGCATTAGCTGCTGTAGCTGGGTATGAAGACATTTTGGATGAACAACAAAAAATACTGGATGAAAAATATGAAGACCAGGTAGGAGAAGGGAGGCCAAATCCTTTTGCTGCAATTTGTAAAGATGAAAATGCTATAAGAACAGAATTCTTAAAAAATGCCAATGGAAGTTTAAAAAGTGCTTACAGAATTTATCTTAATTACGCAAGCCGCAGAACGAGCGACCTGCTATATTATTATCAATACACTTTATGGCCCGAACAATTTGAACTGGTAAAAGTAGATGCGCAAATTGCCTGGCTTACACAAATAAAAGACCAGCGGGTTTTTTTTAAAAGCAAAAGTGATTGGTGTATTCCTACCGAGGTAAAACCTAAAGGAAAAGACTCCTTACAGAATTTTGATGATGTGGCCTGCCAATATGTAAGCACTATGGATTTAGGGTGTTATAAAATTATTTCAAGTTGCAGCAATTTAACCGGCCAGTTTGATTGTGGCGGTATACAAATTGATTACAAAAGCAATGTGGAAACAGGCCGGTATTCCGGTACTGCCATTGTGGGTATCAGCAAAGGCATTGATGGGCCAATGGGGATGGAGGCTGAGGCAACTTTGGCAGGAGTAGTTGAGTGGGACAATTCAGGATTTACTGATTATGGTGCAATAGCCCGTGTAGCCGCAAATGCAGCCGGTCAAACCATTGCAGGCGGCGAGGTAAGAGCAACCGTAAACAGCGGCGTTAGTACCAGCGGCAGTACAATATTACAGGGCAATAAATAATTATTAAAAACAAAAAATGAAATATTTTTTTCTAACTGTACTATTATTTATTTCAGTAATTGCTTATTCGCAGGATTGCAGTAAAGAATTATTACGTGAAAAACCAGGCAAATTTAAAGCCGGGCAACAAGGCTCTATTGCTAATGTAAGTGCTGCAGATTTAGCAAAAGAAAAATTAGTGATTGCTGCAATTCACAAAATGGTTACTGCAAATTATAAACCTACAGGCTGCGAAATTTCTTATAGTACGGTGTTTGGCAAGTCTGCTGTTGCAGGTCAGGGCTGGGTTGCAGACCCTTATCATTATGCGATGTATGTTCTGCGGTACTTATGTGATGGTAGCAGCAAGGATAAATCGAAGTATTATGTTGACGTATCTACCCCAACCACAGTTAATATAACCGCCAATGTAATTTATGCGTTGAACAATTTGTATGCAGCAAATATTCCTGCAGATGATTTTAGGGGATATTTAAAATTGAAAATAATGCCGGTAAAAAAAGAAGGTTATTATTTTATGGGTGAAGAAAAAGTAGATTACAACTCCCCAATTTATGAGTACCGCTGGTTAATAACTTACAATGACACTTTACCCTTTTCTTATCTCACCCGTAAAGAATATTTACTAATACAAAAGAAAAGATTAGAGAACGATGTAAAAGACAACCCGGGAGAAAAGAGTTACCTGGAAAAGTATTTTAAAAATATAAATGATTACTTAACAAAACCTGAAACTGAACTAAGCAAATCCGCTATTTGTAATTGGAATGAAGAACAGCGGTTTGAAAAATTTGTTGAGGAAGGTACCAAAGGTTCATTCATTGCAGTAAAACCTAACCTGGATTATTACCATAAAAAATCACCTAAATCATCGCCGCAATTTTTTACAGTAGTATATAAAGTATCAAAAGGCGATGCTGTATTTGAAGTTAATATAGAAGCCATAAAAAAAGCTGTTGATTTTGCAATGCTTAAAAATATGCTTGGCAAATAAAGCAACAATGCTATCCGGCATATTTACATCAATAAAAGAATAATTTAATTAACAATTTAAATAAAGTTATCATGAAAATTTTTGCAACAATTATACTATTGGCCTTTGCAATTAACAATACTCAGGCCCAGCTTTTAAAAAAAATAAAACAAAAAGCTGAAGAAGCTATAACTAAACCAAAAGAAAAACCTGAAGAAAAAAAAGAAACTGATGATAAGGAAAAAACTGCAGCTGCAGAAACGGGTAACACCAATGATGCAAAAGCAACAGGGGCTGCAACTAATTTAAAAGTGTACAGCAAATTTGATTTTGTACCCGGCACCAGCATTTTGTATTACGATAATTTTGAAAAAGATAATATTGGCGAATCACCACTCGGATGGATCACTTCAACCTCTGCAGAAGTGGTAACCATTGACGGGCTGGAAGGTAACTGGTTAAAATTAGCCTCCACCAGCTCCAGCCATATCACCCGCAGTAAAAAACAAAGCTGGGGCAATAATTTTACGGTAGAGTTTGATTTGCTGCTTGTAAAAAATACTTACGACCCCCGTATGGATATCGCACTGCTAAACACCGGCGGTAATTTAGTAACTGATGAAAATATTTTACGAAGCGGAAAAAATGCGGTGCTGGTGAGTACTATAATTGCCAAAGAAGGTACCAGCAGCAGGGTTTCTCTTTACAACAATCTTAATGCCGGCAAACCTATATCCGACAGGATGTCTGAAAACCTTTCGTTCAGCAATACTGTACCAGTGCATGTAAGTATATGTGTGCAGGGTAAACGATTTCGCTTTTGGTGGAATGCAGCTAAAATTTTTGACTTACCTGCAGTAGATGCAGAATACCTGCCCAATCAATTGGGATTTAATTTTGGCAGCGTTGGCGGCTCCGATATTTATATCAGCAATATCCGCATTGCTAAAGATGTACCGGATACCCGTGCAAAATTTGAAGAAGGAAAATTAGTAAGCAACTTATTATTTTATACCGGCACATCCAAACTAAAACCAGAAAGTATGGGTGCATTGCTTGATGTGAGCAAAGTTTTAAAAGATGTAACTTCTCATGTAAAAATTATTGGGCATACCGATGCAGATGGTAATGATGAAGCCAACATAAAACTTTCGCAACAACGGGCCGATGCTGTAAAAGATATTTTAGTTAATCAATATAATATTGATGAAAGTAAACTTACCACCGAAGGCCGTGGCGAAACACAACCACTGGCAAATAACAATTCGGCAGAAGGTAAAGCGCAAAACCGCAGGGTTGAATTTATATTTAAAGCCGAAGCAGATAAGTATGTAACACCTGCCGGAGTTTCTGATACTAAATCGAAACCTTCAACAAGCAATAATAAGCCTGCAGCAAACGCTGTTAAACCATCCGCAAATGCTGGTGCTGCTGCGGTTAAGCTGCAGAGTAAATTACTTACTGCTAATTTTCCTTATGCACAGTTTATGAAAACAGCGGATAACCGTTATACTTTTATTGCAAGCAAAGAAGAAGGTAACAGCAAAGAAAATTACTTTAAAATAATGCTGCAATCTGTAAACACCACACTAAAGCCTGAAACATTCAACTTTAAAGAGATCAACGAAAAAAATCCATTGTACGGCACAAAAAAATATGCAGAGATAAGTAATAACGAAGCCGTATTATATTATGGAGCTGCACAAAAACCATTTATCTATAAATTCTCTCCTATAGTTGCAAATGGCGCCATGGCTTCTTATGTAGATGCATCGCTGTCGAGAAATTTACCAGCTGCATCACCCAATTGTAAATTTGTTATCGAAAAAGTAGAAGATGGAAAAGCCAGCGGCTATTTTACTTTCGGTATTATGATACAAGGTCTTAAGCCTGTAAAAAAAGGGGACGCAATGGAAGAAACTTTTACAGATGGTTTTTCGGGTGAAATGAAATGTACATTTTCAAACGTACCGGTTTATTAATAATAACTTTTATTGAACAATAAAAAAAGCGAATAAGAAAAACATGCTGGTTATAAAATAAAAATAAATGAAAAAGATAATTCTCATAGCATTTGTAGCAGTATCTATCACTATTCAGGCACAACCAATATACGTTGACCGTATCGGCTTCAAACTAGAAAGTATTGCCGATATTGATATTGGCTGGATGGAAATACGCAAACATACTACTGCACCAAAAGGTAAACAACTTGGCGATAGAATTTACAGCGCCAAACAAATAGGCAACAGCCAGCAGTTTGTAGAATGGATGCAACAGTCTTATGTGCCAAGGGGATGCCTGGGAAAGGCGACTTATTATCAAAATTATATACCAAAATTCAGCGGCACCAACAGCAAGTTGGGTAATGCAATTAACATGCATGCACAAGCCCTGCCACTTATGTACGGGGCGCAAACAAAAGTGCACATGTTTTTAAAAAAAGATGCACAGGGAAAATTTGTGCCACAAACTGGCCATGGCGATTACTGGTTTATTGAAGCCAATCAACTTCGTTCTATCAGCGATCCGGTATCATTTATTTCAAGCCCTGAAGAATATTATTTTGTACTGCCCGATTTATCTTCCCATTCAAAAGGATATAATGCTGACGATAAAGCCGCAAGTAATTTGATGGGTTTTGCTAACCACAAAAACATTGCAGGCTACAAACGTTTTTATATTCCCCACTCTCAATACGTTGTCATTATCACTAAAGACAATGAAGCACTGCCTTTTGAAAAAATAACCTTTGGTGAATTTTTTACAGAAGCCGAGAAACAATTTCCGGAATGGCAAAAAGTAACACCAGTATCAGCCGAAAATTTTTCAAAGGCCCAAACAAATCTGGCTAGGCTTAAAGAAAAATATAAAAGCAAATGGAACAGTATTGCTGAAATGAAAATTTCCAGAACTCAAATAACGCTACAGGATTTTGTAAATGCAACAGAAGGGTACGATGATATGTTTGACAACAAAGACAGTTATGGAAATGATGGAACAGAGGCCAGCTTTCCTTTATTAAAAGTAAATAAAACAGCGAAAGAACTTTGCAAAACCAACCAGCCGCAATGGCTCGTTATCAGGTGGACGATTGGCATGCCCAATCAACCATACAATATTCACCTTCACGAATCAATACTGAACAATTTTAATTTTGAATATGCCTATAATTATTTCTTTCGTCCCGAAAAAATAAACGGACAAGTTTACAAACCAATTCGTTCTCCATTAGCAAAAGAAAAAATAGCAACTACTGAAGCATCTGAAAAAAGTAAAGAGATAACTGCTGATGCAACTGTTTTCTTCTTTGAAGATTTTTCAACAACATCAATTGGTAAAAACCCAAATGGCTGGCAGGTAAAATTTGCCAATTCAGGAACTACAGGTGTGGTAACCAATCCAGAAGGATTAGATGGAAACTGGGTGGAGTTAAGAGGTCATTACATCAAAGCATCGCTTTTAAAAAAACCACTGCCGCAAAATTTTACACTCACTTACGATGTAGCGGTACCACAAAATTTTACATGGGGAGCAAAGGGCTTAACGATGCAGCTATCTTATGAAACAACAAAGGGCAATGCCGAATCGTTTCTAAACCTAAGACTACGCCCCGGCTATGATGGAAGAGATGGAGAAGTAGTATTGGAAACAAAATTTCCCTATCCGCCCGGTTACTCCAATGGCACTAAGTGGTATGTGGCCAATGGATTTTCAAATAATAAAAAAAATAACCGCATTACGGTTACCATTAAAAAATTAGATGAAAAGCTCCAGGTGTTTATTGGCAACACAAAAATAGCGGAGTATGAAAAAGCAATACCCCTTGCTCACCCGTTCAATGCACTTTCATTTGACTGCAATGGCAACAGTGCAGAGAACGATAAATATTTTATCAGCAATATTAAAATCACCAAAGAGCAATAATTGGTTATGAAAATAATAGTACCCCAGTCATTTGTAAAATTTCCTTTAATATTTATTGTGTTTTGCCTTTCAATAACACAAGTATGTTTTGCACAGGATTGTAAAACGCAGGCTGCGAATAAACCTTCCACATTGACGAATAGCAGCGACAATGTAAGTTCTCCTACAGGCAAAATGAACCCCACAGAAATGGCTAAAATGAAGCCATATCTGGCCAGGGCAGAAGCATGGACAAAGAAAATAGTAACCAATTTTACCGGTGCTAAATTAGATTACCATAACAATTTTTTTCCCGACTTTTTAAAAGATGGTACTACAAATAAAAACTTATATGATGCCACCGGTATTAAAAGTTACTGCTATTCCCAGTTGATGTTTTTTGCTTACTACTGTTATGATAACAGTAATACCATACATACAGAGGGAGAAAGCGGCTCTTCTGTTTATGTAATTTTCAATAACGTTTTTGCTTCGGGATTTACATCAGATGAAGGCATTCATACTGTTAACGGAAAGCCTGCATTTAAAGCAATTAAAAAGAAAAAAACCGAAGGCAGAACTGATTATTATGAACTATTGGGAGTAAATAATGCAAATGGCAAAATGTTTACATCAAATGATTATATCATTTTACGAAACAGTGATAAACCAGTTTTTATTCCTGTTACAAGGAAAGAATATTTGCAGCAAATGCTGAAAGACGTGGACAATGCAGGGACAAGTAATTCAAAAATTTTGAATGAAGGTTACGAATCGAATGTTAAAATGTTTGAGTTAGAAATGAAAGTATACAAAGAGAAGGATAAAAGTTATACGCCAGAAAAAGAAGCAAAGCGAAGAAAATGGTTTGAAGAAGATCAGGAGAAATTAAAAAAAAGTATAAGTAAAATAAACCCTGATGCCGCCGCCGCAAAAGAAGTAATACTTCAATATTTAAAAAAGCCGCAAGAATGGCTTAACAAAAATGTAAAAAGATTTTGCGATGATTATTCCAATAGTGCAGCAGGTATTACTAATTTTTTTGAGAACATAGATAAAGTTCGAATGAATGGAGTAGGAGAAATAGAAGAAGAAACAGCAGAGGAAATTGTTGCTATCAATCCTGAATACTTTAATAAAACACTAAGCAGCGATGTGCCACAAGTAATAATGGTGAAATTAAGGGGTGGTTCCTATCCACACATGCAAAAAGTTGCCGCTCTTGTAAAAAAACCAGGCGCACTGGCTCCCTTAGAAGCCATCTTAAATCCCGGCAAGTCTCCATCACCGGTAGTTACTCCATCTGAAATTGTTTCAACTTATTCCCTTAAATATTTACCAAAATTAAAAACACTTACTCCATTAATAGTGCCGGCAGGTATGAAGCCTTCTGTTATTCCTGTTACAGTTAATTACAATAATGCGCCTCCTGCTGCACTCAACTTTACCCTTCCACCACTTTCTGCAAAACTCAATCAAACACCACAATTGGTAACTGCAGAAAATTATACGGCTTATTTACAACAGTTGCACACTGCTATTTCAAAGGCTGTAAAACCCAATGAAAAAAAGAAAGCTGATGACTATGTAAAGAATAAAAAAATTACTCAATCAAACCAAATAAGTAATACAGCTTTTGCTGCCTGGCTGCAAAATGCACCTGCTGCCAGTTTGTATTTATACAGTAAAGCAGTGCTTGCCAATACATCAGATGTATTGGCGGCAAATAATTTTTCTGCTTTTTTAATTATGGGTGGACTGCCAGAAAAATCAATTCCCATTTTGGAATACTGGAACAAACAAAAAACCGGAGAAGCCAACATACTCTCTAATCTTGGTAATGCGTATTACCGCTTAGGCGATGTAAATAAAGCCATGCAGTACCTGCAGCAATGTGTGCAAAAGGACACACTAAATCCCATTGCCAACAAAATACTTTGCCTTCTTTACCTCAAAAAAGGCGATGCAAAAAAAGCGGAAGAGCATGCAACAAAATCTATAGCCGCATCTTATGATCAGGAGGTTGAAAAAATTCTGCGCCAGCTAAATAAAAAAGCAAAACCGGGTGAAGTAATGACCAGATATCATAAAAATGAATTTCCATTGCTTAAAAGAATTAAAATGCCGGCCATGCCTGCCAGCCTCGATGATATGAAAATTTTTGCAGCAAGCCTCGAAGCCGAAAAAAAATCTGTTGACAACAGCATAGCAGCCATTCAGGCCAAAATGCCCACTACTAACGACGATGCAAACCAACGCTTACTTATGGCTGGTTTACGAAAGGGCATTTCGCCGTTACAGATGAAGGCACAGTTCATTATTATGGATGCAATGGAGATACATGGAAAAGATGGCATCAGCGAAGCCGATGTTTTTAAATATTATTTGAGCAAGATATCGGCACCGCATAATGTAAAGCTGAGAGCCATTGCAAAAAAGTATGGCGACCAGCTAAATAAACTGGAAGGTGGCGAAGCAGGTGATGAAGATAAAATAGCCGCCCTTGAGTTAGCTAAATGCAAAGACATAAACGATGAGAATGGAAAATACTTGGCCGAACTTTCACCATTAGTTAATGAATATGTGCAAAGGCAGGAATATATTTCACGCAGGTATTACCGGGACTATGCTAACTGGGCGCCGTACTGGATGCCGCAGGCAGCAGGCAGTTTTGTTTCTATACAAATGGATTACCTGAAAGAGGTAAGCAACCTTCTTGGGCAGTATAAATTAATCAGTAAGCAGCAGTGTACGTTTGATGAAGTGGCGCAGGAGGAAAAGAATTTTGTCTTGAAAGAGTGGGAAGATGAATACTGTGCCAACTTCAAAGGTAAACTTGCATTTATAGTTACTACAATTACCTGGACATGTAATTCGTGGGGCATAGAAGGTGGTGAAGGAATAGTGTTTGAGGGTGAAGTAAGTTACAACGATGATGGTTCGTTTAATGACTTTACTATTGGCGGTGGCCTGGGCGAATCGTTTCATGTTGGCGGCCTTGGTGCATTAGAGGTGGAAGCAGGAACGTCTATAAAAGAATTTATTAAAATTGGAAAGAACGAGGCAACCGGTAAATGGGAAGTAAAGGATTTTGGTTTGAAAGCAGATGCAACAGTTGAAGCGACAGTTGGTCCTTTAAAAGGCGAGGTGAAAATAGCCGAAATATCAGTGGCAGTAAATGCAGGTGTGCAGGTAAGTGGTAGTTTGCCAGATGCCGTGTTAATATTAACAAGATAACAAACAAATGCAGGATTTGTGGCAGGTAATATGGTGGGTACTATACTCAACTTAAAATGATTTACCAATTAGTAGAAATGAGGTTTAAAAAATTTAAAATTCCTTGTTTTACAGGATGCTACCCATTCGTTAAGAATAATAGTTTTGATACAGAAAATAACATCATGAAAAAAATATTGCTGCTTTTTGTTTGTTGTTCGTTTGCTGCAATATCCTTTGCTCAAAAGGAAACCTTCGATATTATTAATTACTCGGCACCGAAAGGATGGAAAAAAGAGGTTGGAGAAAATACAATCACTTACACCATCATCAATAACAAAAAAAATACCTGGTGCCAAATTAACATTGTAAAAAGCACTGCAAGCAAAGGAAGTATTGAAGACGATTTCAAAAACGAATGGCAGGTATTGATTATAAAAAGTTTCAATCCATCTGAAGCACCGCAACTAAATGAAGTACAGGAAGCTAACGGTTGGAAAATAAAAGCCGGCGGTGCAAAATTTATTTCTAATAACAATGATGCCATGGCATTTCTTACCACAGCCTCGGGATATGATCGTTGTGCAAGTATTATAGCTACCACCAACAGCCAGGATTATATAAAAGATATTGAAGTATTACTGGCATCAGTTGATTTAATAAAGCCTGAAATCGTTGCTGCACCAACTCCAACTGCTGTTGACGATAAAAACTCAATCGTTGGCACATGGAAAAAAACAGGAAGTGTTAACCCTTCATATAATGACGCCTATGCTACTTCCATTGCCGGGTACTCAAGCGATCAATATATTTTTAATTCAAACGGAACGTATCATTTTATTTCCAAAACTTTTGGCATGTCGTTCGCAAAAATTCTGTTAGTAAAAGAAAATGGCACTTATCAAATCAGTGGCAATACAATTACTATCACCCCACAAAAAAGTGTGATAGAAGCATGGAGCAAAAAAGATGGTGGCGATAAATGGGGCAGCCTTTTATCAAGCCAAAAAAGAACATTGGAAAAAGCAACTTACCAGTTTACCAAACATTATTTCTCCGGCATACAAATTTGGAATCTTGTTTTACAAAACAATACAGTAACACAAAGAGATGGGCCACACAGCAACAATAAATCTTTTGTCAATGCATGGTATTACAGTCCCATTTCTGCTAACAACCCGGTTATTGAATTACCGAATGGACAAAACATAGCAACAGAAGCTGTACAAGAAACAAAAACAAACAATACTACTTCTATACTTGGCACCTGGTGTATCACTGCAAGCGACCAGTCAGACTTTAGAATGAAGAATGGCATTATGAGCACCATCTTCCGTCAATATACATTTAAGGAAAATGGAAGCTACACTTGTAATATTAAAACCTTCGACCCCGTCATGAGCTCTACTTTTTTGGGTAGAGAATCCGGCACTTATCAAATCAATGGGAACAATCTAACGATCAATCCACAAAAAAATGTATTAGAAGAATGGAGTAAAAAAAATAACGCCGATCAATGGGGCAAATTATTAAAAACACAAAAAATAACTCTCGAAAAAACGACGTACAGTTTTAGCAAAATTTATATTCCGGAAAATAATGAATGGCAGCTAATTTTAAAAGCTGGCAACCAAACAAAACGGGATGGCCCTTTCAATAATTATGAGAAAAATGCATGGATATACATCATCACTTCACCTGCCCGCCCTGTAATAAAATTACCCGGCGAATGAAATTTTTTACCTATAAAAAATATTTATGAAAAATGTATTCAACTTTTTAGTATTCTTTTTTTTGGTGGCACCATTATATGCACAAAAAAAACTTGTGCCCGTTAGTCAATCGGCATTAACTGGTATTAGTTTGCCAAACGGAAGCAAAAAGGATAGCAGGATGTTAAGTGTAGGTAGCGCAAAAATGTTATTAGAAATAGAAAGTAAAAAAGCCAACACGTCACTAGCTGCTACCGAAGTGTTGTTATTGCCCTCTGTTAGTGCCAGTGGCTTTAATGCAGATTCGCTGGTAAAAAATCTTACTGACAAGGGATGGGCCATTACCATAGTTGACGCAGATAATAAATATGCCTGGCTGCAAAAAAACAGTGATTACCTTATGATGTATTTTTCTATGAATACAAAAGAAACCGGCTTATATTTTGCAAAAGCTAATGCTGCTCCTGTACAAAACACACCAGCGAATAATACCGAAATAATTGCAACAGCAAATACAGCAAACGATCAGCAGCAACAAACAACCGATACAAAAATTGAAACTACTGCACCAGAAATTATTCAGCAACCCACTCCGCCTGTTACACATTCAGGATTTGCTTTTACTACCACAAATTTTGATGATGGCTGGACAAGTACTGTGCAGGAAGATTGGGTAGAGGCTACAAAGGGAAATATAAAAGTGTTGATTCATTACCCAAACAAAAATGCGGATGCTTATTCCTCAGATTTAATGGAAGGGTTAAAACATGCATGGAATGTTTTAGTGGCTCCAAAATACAGCAGCGCAACCAATATGGAATTTAAACCATTGTACAGCTGGCAATCTATTGAGTTTGCAGAAGCAGATATGGTGGAAAAGATAAGCGGCAGAAATGTGCATGTTGTATTTTTTAAAAAAAATTATAGTGGGGGCAATGGAAAATTTTTGGAGTTTATAACACCCGATAAAAATTCTTTTGAAAAAGAATTTGGGCCATACAGCAATGAAGCATTAGCAGCAAGCTGGGATAAAATGGCGGCCATGGCCAACTATAATAAATTTGCTGTAGCCGCTTCTGATCTTAACGGAAAATGGACAAGCAATTTTACAGGTATGACGCAATATGTAAATGCATACACCGGTGCAGATGCTGGTGCCAACACTCATGCCTCCAATGAAAATTTTGAATTTGGTGCAGGCAATACTTACAAATGGGATTTAGGTGTGGCCAGCGGTTTTGTGGGTAATATTAAATTTCAAAGTGTAAAATCAGCTGGTAAGTTTACAAGTGTAAATAACTGGCAGGTAAAGTTTAGTGATATAGAAGGCAAGCCCAAAACTTACAATGTGCAATTTGTTTGTATTAAAGGGGCAAGAGTTTTATGGATTGGAGAAACTGGTTTTGGAAAAAAGGAATAGGCCGCTAATTATTTAAAAAAATAAAATCAACTTACTATGCGTACAATTATTTTTACTTTATTACTTATGCCACTTTTTTGTATTGCACAAAAAACAGATGTATTTATTAAACTCACCGATGCAAGAGGACAGCAACTAAAAGGCGATGCTGTTGTAAAAGGTTTTGAAAGATGGATGGCTGCAACCAGCATTACCAGTGGCGAAAAAAATAATACCCAATGTAGTTTTACCATGGCAGTGAGTGGCGCTTCGGCCGATTTAAAAAGAGCTATGGCAAATGGAGAATTTCTTGCAAATGGGCAGGTTACTGTAACAGTGCCTAACCAAACCGGCGGTGCTCCCATCATTTCTTATATCATAAAGATGGAAAATATTTCGGTAGCTGCCTGCTACGAAGCAATGGGATGCAACAGTGCAATGAATACAACAGTTACGCTACAGGCCACCCGAATTGGCTGGACGTATTACGATCAATCCAGAACAGGCGTACAAACTGTTTCCAGAAAATTTGGTTTTGATACCGGCACCGGTAAGGAATGGACAAATTTTTGAACATTCATTATTCACTTAACAATTATAACATCATGAAAAAAGTATTCACACTTTTAAGTTCCCTGCTGATTATTGCAGGTGTAAAAGCACAAACATCACCAGTTGTAAAAAAGGAAACAGTAAAACCAGGAACCATACAACCAGCGGTAACTGCAGACACAGCAAGAAAAATAGCTATGAAAGAAAACGCAAAACCAATAAAGTTTGATCACATAAAGAAAACGCCTGCTACAGTGCCCATGAAGGAAAGCACTATAAAGATGAAAGAAAATACTACAACTGCTAAACCACATAAAGATTAAATGCTGCTGCGCCTGTTTAATAAAAATAAAATCTACCAGCCTGCAGGCATTACAGTAAAACCAAGCCAAGTACATGGAAGGGGAGTTTTTGCATCTAAAAAAGTTAAACCCGGTGAGGTTATTGAAAAAGCCCCGGTAATTTTATTACAGGCAGGCGATAAAGAGTTTTTGCAAACTACTTCTTTATTCAGTTATTATTTTTTAATTGATAATGCTGACACTCCTGCTGCGTTGGGGCTTGGCAACAGTTCGCTGTACAATCACTCGTATAATGCTAATGCAGTATACACAGTTTGTTTAAAAAATACCTGCCTTATAATTAAAGCATGTAAAGCAATAAAACCGGGTGAAGAAATTATGCTTAATTATAATGGCACGCCAAATGATGCAACGCCTGTTTACTTTCAGCCCGAAACAATATGAATAAACAGCTTTACATAAAAACTGTAAAGGGCAAGGGCCGTGGTGTTTTTTGCAAACAATTTATTGCAAAAGATGAAGTATTTGAAACAGCACATGTAATTGTACTTCCTGCACAGGATTACGATACCGCTACTGCATCAGCACTGTGTGATTACTTTTTTAATTTTGATAAAGAGCAGTGCACACTGGCACTTGTATTGGGCTTCGGTTCTTTATACAACCATGCGGTGCATTCAAATGCAGGATACAATTTAAATAAAGAAACCAAAACAATGCAGTATTATGCAGTAGAAGATATTAAACCCGGCACCGAAATTTGTATTAATTATGGCGGGGAATATGGAAAAGAGTATAAAGAATGGTTTGAAGCAAGAAACATTATTTACAAACAAGCTTAGTAATAAGTATTTATTTTTTCAACACGTATCTGTAAAAACTCTGCAGGCTTAATATTGGCAATGCCTGCAAGTAAAATCATTTTTTTATTTGCAATATCTGCAGCAGTCATCGTTTCATTACCCATTGCAATATAATAAGCCTGTTCTTTTTTTATGCCAAATAACTTTTCATCTCTAAAGTAGTTGTACAATAAATTATCTGCTTCCAATTTTATTTTTGTCCAGGTGGCTGCTGTATTGGGAAGATGAACGTGTGCGGCTACAATTTTATTCAATTCGTTTTCAATGCTTGCTGCAACAGAAAGTTTAATAACAGCCTTACTGTTGTACCCCCTGTTTTTAAGCAACACTTTCGCCGGCAGCGAATCTTTTATTAAAACCTGCTTTTGCTGTGCTGCTGTATTTATAGAAACACCTGCCAGTAAAATAAATAATAATTTTTTCATACCATTTTTTTAATGATTACATAAATGTACAAAGTGCCGGCCATTACAATCTCCCCTTTTTAAGGGATGGTAACAACTGCTCTTAAACTATATTTTTATCAGCTGAACTTACAAAGATGAAAAGTGTTTTCTGCAATGGCGGTTATAAATAAAGGCAGTAAATTGCTGAAGCTTTTATCTGCACAACCAGGTAATGAGAAAAATAAGAATAACGGCATTAATGCCAGGTGTAAAAACACAATATTATAAACAATAAAATAAAAATTTATGCAATTAAAAAATTTTCTCTTTGGCTGTATTAGTCTTACGCTGTGCAGTTGCAGCGGTGGTTTTAGCAAAGGCGTTAAAAAAGATTTATCTACAGGTTTAACCAGTTCCTACAATGGATTTGCAGTAGATGATATTTATTTAACCGTGGATGACACTAAGATATCAAGCAATAAAATTACATTAGGTAAAAAGGTGGAGCTTATTGCAGATGGCGTAGATTTTTACGAGGTAAAAGATGGAAAAGTAAATCCGGGATGCCGCATTATTTTAACAGATAAGGTCGGCAAAGAATTGCTGAATCTGCCCGATGCATTTGCAGAACAGGCTGCTCTTGATAAAACTAAAGCAGCATCATTAAAAGCAATAGTAACCACCGGCAATCCCATGCAGGTGGGAGAGACCTATCATTTAAACGTAAGGTTTTTTGATAAAAATAAAACAGAAAGCGAAATTGTATCGGATGTGGATCTGGTGATGAAAGAGTAAGATAGCCGCTGGCAATAAAAGCTGGTTTACTTTTTATACCAAATTATATCTTACAGCAAGTTTTATTAAACTTGCTGTATTATTTACTGCAAATTTTGTCAACAAATTTTTTCGGTGGCTGTCAACAGTATGCAGGCTGATAAATAATTTTGTTGCAATTTGAGGATTGGTAAATCCATCTGCAATTAAACGTAATACTTCTTTTTCCCGGCTGCTGAGTACGGGTATATCAGTCAGTTCCTGCTTATCCGCTGCAGATAAATTTATATCCAAACTCATGTAAAGTTTGCCTTCATACACAGATAAAATAGCTTCTTCAATTTCTTCCTTCGATGCGCTTTTTACCAAATACCCGGCAGCGCCATTTTGTATCATCTGCGAAATATAGCTCCGTTCTTTAAACGTACTCATCGCTATTATTTTTACAGCAGGAAATTCTTTTTTTATTTTTAAAGCCAGTTCTATTCCGCTTACCTCCGGCATATTTATATCGGTAATTACAATATCGGGTGCAGTTGCTTTTATTTGCTGCATAGCTTCATAAGCATTGGCAGCAGTACCGGCATTTATCACAAACTCAATTTGTGCCAGCATAGCACTCATTCCTTCCAGCACCATTGGATGGTCATCTACTATTACTATTTTTATTTTATGCATTGCTGTCAATTATACAATCAATATGAACAGAAGTACCTTTACCCGGTGTTGATTGAATATCTAATTGTCCTTTTAAATAATCTACCCTCGATTGAATATTTTTTAAACCGGTTCCTTTCATCAGCAAAACTTCATCCTTATTAAAACCTTTGCCGTTATCTTCTACAGTAATGGTAAGGTTGTTATCATGCTTCATCACCTGCACCAAAATGGCGGCGGCGCCTGAATGTTTTACTGCATTATTCAAAAGCTCCTGCACAATGCGGTACACAACAATTTCTACTGATGATTCCATTCGTTTTTCCAATCCATAAAATTCGCCGTTTATTTTAAACGATTGCGATTCGGATAGTCCATCGCAATAATCCTGTAGGGCCTGCTGCAATCCTAATTTCATTAAGGCTTCGGGCATCATATTATGTGCCACCCGCCGCATTTCGCTGATAGACTCATCTAATTTGCTCAGGGCATTATTAAATGTGCGGCCATGTTCTTCCGATAAAATTAAATTTCCTTTCATAGCTCCTAGTTGAAGTTTAACGCCACTAAGTAATCCTCCCAGTCCATCATGCAGGTCTTTTGCTAATCGGCTTCTTTCATCTTCCTGGCCTTTTACAATAGATTGTGTGGCAAGTAATAGTTTTTCTTTTTCTAACTCAATAATTTTTTGTTCCTGTAATTTTCTTTTTTGTTTGTAAGTACGGTAGGCCAATAAAGAAATTAATAACAGTGCGGCAATGCTGCTTATTAAAATATAATTAATTGTATTTTTTTGGCGAAGGGCAGATTCTTGGGTTAGCAATTGCTTTTCTTTTTTTTCGGTTTCATATTTTTTATCAAGATCAAGTATTGTTTTTTTGCTGTCAGCATGCTGCAAAGAATCATTAGCATCGTAATATTTTTTGTAGGCCTCTAATGCTTTTTTGTAATTACCGCTTTCTTCATAAAATTTACTCATCAATTCGTAACCCGTTCTTTTAAAAATAAGTACATTATTTTTCTCAGCCAGATCAATACCCTTGTGTAAAAAACTTTCGGCTTCTTCTGGTTTATTCAGTTTCATGTAACCAAATCCCATTCTCAATAATGGCTCATTCATTCCCCATTCATCATTATTATTTTTTGTTAGTGTATAGGCTTTATTGTAGTAGTGAACTGAACTGTCATATTTTTCAAGTCCTTCATAAGCCTGTGCCCGCATTAAATAATACAATTGCATTCTTGAATTACTCAAATTTTCTTTATAATAAAGCATGGCAGAATCGCAATATTGCATGGCCTTTTTATAATCCTTTTCGCCGGCGTATAATTGCGATACCATCAGGAATGAACCGAAAATTATATAAGACTCGCCAGATTTTTTTGATGCCTCTAATCCTTTTATAACATACTCTTTTTGCTTGTCTTTTAAATGAAGCACTTCATAGCAGTTGGAAATGTTGGTATAAAGTGTTCCGGTTTGGTTATAATAATTATTTTTTTCCAGCACCGATATGCCCTTCAGGTTCCATGCAATAGCAGAATCATACTGCCCGTTAATGTAAAAATACGAGGCCTTATCTCCCATCAACAACCCTTCCTGCTTTCTGGCTTTTTTATTGGCGGAAAGTGATAAAAATTTAACAGCTTTATTAATATCATCAATGTTTACAAAATTTCCTTTTAATATTTTAGGCACCAGCCTGTACCGGATGCTTAACCCTGCAGGGTAATAGAGTTTTTTATTTACAGCAAAATCTAATGCTTCTTCATAGTATTGTTCTGCTTTTGCCGAGTCTATAACTTCGTAAAACATAGCACGGTTTACCATTGTAACAGCCCGGTCGCTGTCGGGCATTTCTTTCTTCAAAACAATTTCAATACTATCTGCAAGTATGCGCTGAGCCGTAAGGTTGGCAACAGCAAATAATAACAACAGCAGTAAAAAGTATTTCTTCTGCATTTTTTTTATAATCATTAATAAAAGTAAAACATCATCCTGCACTTTTCCAACTTTTTATCAAAAATCCCCTGTTTAAGGGATAGTAAAAACAGGTGTTCAGGGGATTGTATTTCCATTCAATTAATTGAAGTTTTACAATCAGTTAAAACAAGCGTTATGAAAAAGAAAGTATTCCTGTTTTGGATTTGTAGTATAATCATGTTTATTGCGGCTGCACAAAATGTAGGCATTGGCATCAGTATACCTATAGCAAGGCTGCATGTGGCGGATAGTGCTGTCCTATTTTCCGGGCCTGCAGGCATACCTCCTCTCACTACCATTAACCCTCCTGCACAAGGGGCAGGTACCAGAATGTTTTGGTTTCCCTCACGTGGAGCATTCAGGAGCGGCTATGTAGATGGAGTGCAATGGGACAGGGATAGTATTGGGCTTTTATCTTTTGCAGCGGGGTATAATACAAAAGCAAAGGGTGTTTTTTCTACCAGCCTTGGCCGGCTCACTACTGCCAATAACTCTATTGCTACCAGCATGGGGTTTGGAACCATAGCAAGTGGCGAGGTATCTACCAGTATGGGCAATGGTTCTGCTGCCAGTGGATTTGTGGCTACCAGTATGGGTCAAAGTACTTTAGCAATTGGAGATTTTTCTATAAGTATGGGGAATGGTACCAGGGCCAGTGGTAGTTCCGCCACTGCCATGGGAGCATCAACTACTGCAGGCGGTTATGCATCTTTTTCCATGGGCGATAGTAGCATAGCATCTGGCTATACCGCCACTGCTATGGGTTATAAAACAAAAGCCATCGGCGATTTATCTACCAGCATGGGTAATGCAAACACCGCAAGTGGCTTTGGCGCTTTAAGTATGGGTTACCTTACGGTGGCCAGTGGTAATACGGCTACATCAATGGGCCTATCTACAGTGGCCAGTGGTGGAGTAGCCACCAGCACGGGTGTTGATACTAAAGCAAAAGCCTATGCAGGTTTTAGTATGGGCACATATAATGATTCTTCTGACGCCCCCAACCCCAGTAGCTTTACGCCCACGGACAGGCTTTTTCAAATTGGTAATGGTACAGCCAATAACCAACGCAGCAATGCCATCACTGTTTTGAGAAATGGCAATATGGGTATTGGCACCACGGCACCATTGGCAAGGCTGCATGTGGCCGATAGCGGAGTGCTGTTTAATGGCCCTGCTGTTATAAGTTTTTTCCCCACAGAAAATCCAGTAGTACAGGGGCCAGGTACCCGTATGATGTGGTATCCACAAAAAGCAGCCTTTAGAGTGGGCGGCGCAGTTAATAATTGGGATAAAGACAGTATTGGTTCCTATTCATTTGCCGCAGGCGAAAATTCAAAAGCAAAGGGCTATGCATCTTCTGCATTTGGTACTCTTACTGAGGCTACCGGAAATTATTCAACTAGTTTAGGTGTTTTCACTACTGCGAATGGGGACTATGCAACAAGTATAGGATTTCAAACTAAAGCCAGCGGATCCGTTGCTACAAGTATGGGCGCCCAAACTACTGCCAGTGGCGAACAATCAACCAGCATGGGCAATACGACCATCGCCAGCGGAGAATATGCTACCAGTATGGGGCGAGGCACCACAGCAAGTGGAAGTGCTGCAACAAGCACTGGGGAAAGAACGGTTGCCAAAGCCAGGGCCTCCTTTAGCTTAGGATTATTTAATGATAACACTGATAATCCAAATCCTTTTTCACTTGCACCAACAGACCGCATTTTCCAGATCGGAAATGGCAGTGCAGACAATGCCAGGAGCAATGCCATCACTGTTTTACGAAATGGCAATCTGGGTATTGGTGAGGCCAATCCCCAATTTCCCTTAACCTTTGGCGGCAGCCTGGGAGATAAAATTTCTTTTCGTGAAACGGGTGGAGGTTTCGCTGGTTTTGGTGTAGACCTAGACAGACTGCAGATTCACTCAGCAACTTCCACTACCGATGTGTCTTTGGGTTACGGCAGCAACGCTTCCTTTTCAGAAAGAGTAAGAATAATTAACAGCGGTGAGTTTGGCATGTCAGTTAATGGACGCATGGTTTTAAATACCGGTACCCAATCGGCGGGAATGTGGTTAAGCAACACTGCCAACACCGCAGTTCCTGCATTTATAGGAATGCGAAGCGATAACCTGGTAGGTTTTTATGGCGATGGTTCTCCCAACAGCGGTTGGGGCATGGTAATGAACACTACCAACGGAAGAGTAGGTATTGGTACGGATAATCCATCGCAGGCATTGCATGTGATCGGTAATATTTTAGCCAGCGGAACCATTACACAAAACAGTGATGCCAGGCTAAAAAAAGACATCACTCCCCTCTCTAACACGCTGCAATCGATTCAGCAAATAAATGGATATACCTACCATTGGAAAGATGCCTCTAACCCCGATGAACAAGTAGGCTTGCTGGCGCAGGAACTGCAAAAAGTATATCCGCAATTAGTAAAAGAAAATGAGCAAGGTACATTGAGTGTAAACTACAGTGGCATGGTGCCGGTATTGCTCACGGCTATTAAGGAACAGCAGCAGCAAATAGAGGAGCTAAAAAAAATGCTGCTTTTGATGAATGAAAAAATAAAATAGAAACTATTTGTATGAATAAATATTTGGTAACATTGTTCACTGTGTTCTTTCTTACACAGGTAAAGGCACAAAATAGCTTCGACATTTTTAGCTACGAAGCCCCGGCAGGATTTACTTTAAAGGCAAATAAAGAGTATCTCTTCTATTCAAAAACCGAAGGTAAAAACTACTGCCAGTTGTTTTTATATCCTGCAGTTGAAGGAAAGGCAGCCGTAGAAAAAGATTTTGAAACCAACTGGAATTTTTTTGCCTGTAATCCGGATCAAAAAGTGGACAGTGCAGAAACAAAAGATCTGGATTCGCTCAACGGATGGCAAATGATCATGGGTGCAGCAAGAGGCTCATTAAACAAACAAATGTTTGCCGTAACGGTATCTACATTTACAAAAGAAAACATCAGCTATTACGTAGCATCTGTTTTTACCGATAAAAAATTTATACCAATAGCACAGGAGTTTATAGCCAGTGTGGTGCCGGATGAAAATAAGTTTGTTAGCAGCCATAGCAATAATTCAGAACAGCTAACGGATATAAACACTCCCAAAAATATTGACATAGCAGCATCCGCTGTTATCACAAAATCTACTACCAACTTTGATGATGGATGGCAAGCTACCATGCTGCCCGATTATGTACGCCTTAACAAAGCCGGAACCGAAATGCGCCTGCACTACATTGATAAAACACTAGATGATGCCCGGCCAAATACCGTTGATGCACCTGAATATTACTGGGGCAAATATGTCGAACCTTATTTTACTGTAAGCGATCCGCAAAAATGGAGCGGCGTACAGTACCCGGTTATTTATCATCTCCAAGGCAATGCAGTAGAAAGAGCAACAGGCAAACCATGTTATGTGGCCATTAAAATTGTGTACGGCGGCGGAGCAAGGCCAATAGTTGTAATTGCTCCCAACCATAGTAGCTACCAGCAACAGTTTCCTCATCCAAACGATATCGACCCATTTTTAAACGCCAACAGGTTTGCAGTTTCAGCCAGTGATATTATTGGCACCTGGAAAGGTGGCGGCGGTGGCGGCGTGGAATACTATAATGCATACAGTGGTACGTATACAGGCATGAGTGCGGTATCAAGTACCGATGAATTTACATTTAACAGTGATGGTACTTACAGCAGCATGTATCGTACTGCAAGTATGAACAATGGTGGCTCACAATTTGGCGGCCAGGATTTTAAAGGAAATGCTACAGTAGCGGACTGGAGCATTACAGCCACCAACCGATTTGGAGGTAAAACAACTACCTACAATGCATATTTTATTGCTGTAAAAAATGGTTACCTGTTGTATATGGCAGATGCTGAAAACAGTTCTATGAGTTACACTTTATACAAATCAAAATAAAAAATAAAAATTATGAAACAAGTAATGATATGCCTGGCTTTACTCCTCTCCATACAAAAAAGCTTCACACAGGAAAGACCGTATGTACAGTTTAATTATATAATTCCTGATTCGTACGAAACCGCTTATGAAGCAGATCGGATACTGGTGTACAACCAGGAAAGAAAGATTTGCCTAATCATTTATTCTCCTTACAAAGCAGGCAGTAATATCGATGAGAACTTTATGCAGCTATGGAATACCCCTCAAAAAAATATAGAGGGATATTTTGCAGGGGAAATGAATAGAAGAAATATTACCAAGGTAAACGGATATCAAATGATGAGCGGAGCCTTTGAAGGAGAATCAAACGGCCAGCTATTTAAAAAAACACTTCAACTGTACCAGCATGGGAATAGTTGTAATGCAGTAATTGCATGTGCTGATAGGGAAACAAACGAACAGCTACAGTCATTCTGGAAAAGTCTGCAAATCATTCCAAAGGAAATACCACTTTCCCCATTGGAACGTTCCTATTATTGGTACACAGCCTTGCGTGGGCCCGATGCTTCCAACAGTTCCATACAAACCTATCAGGCACAAACGGCTATCAACTTTACAGGTTTCAATGCAGCATCTCAAACCCATTTGCAAAGCCTGGGCGACAGTTTATTTTATTTACGTGAATTGCCCAACCTACAAACAATCTATATTGGGCAAACAAGATTTAATGATGCAGCAGCAATGAACATTGGCTTGCTTCCCGCCATTAAACAGGTACAAAGTATTGACCAGGGCCTTGCGGTACCCGTTACCAATGCTGGATTTGCAGGTATGAGCAGGGCCGGCACTCTTGAGATAATTGACTTAAGGACCGTTGACATACCGGGAGCCACGGATGCAAGTATGGCACAACTTTCCAGGTTGACAAGATTACGAAAACTGATTGTCAGCAGGGCAACAGCGGTCACGATCAATGGCATAGAGCAACTCACTCCATTAAAACAATTGCAGGAGCTGAATCTATCTTACTGTTCAGTTAGCGATGTGGACATACCCCGACTTATAGCAGTCATTCAACAATTACCGGCATTGCGCACTTTATTTTTACAAACTACCGGTATTACAGAGGCTGGTGCCACTCAATTGAGGCAAGCATTTCCGACACTTACCTTTTATCGTTAACAGACAAAAGCAAATCGAATGAAATCATTAATAAATATCCTCTTTGTCTCTTTGCTACTTTTTACGCATTCACTTTATGGACAAAAGCCCATTGATGAAGAGAAAGTAAAAAAAGCGGTGGTACTCATGCAAAAAATGATGACTGATCCCGGGCAAATGCAAACTGTAATGGAAGAACTACAGGCATTAAAATTAAGCAGTGCAGAAAATAAAGAAGCAAAAACAAGAATGCAAACCGTAGCCGTAAAGCAGGCAGGTGAAATAAAAAAGCAGGTAATGGCTACCGGGGGAATTACAGAAAAACAAATTACTGAGTTTAAAGAAAACAAAGACCGCATTGTGCCAGTGAGAGATGATGCAAGAATTAATGCTGTTTTGAAAAGAGATTTAAGTGATGCTGAAATTAAAAATTATTGCAAAGCTGTTTTTGAAGCAGTAAAAAAAGAAATGAATCCAACGGCTGTTTCGCAGGCAGAAATAATCTATGCAAAACTCAAAGCAAAATATCCTTCCACGGGTTCAATGGGTAATGGTGCCATCAGTTGCTATCTGTATAACCTCACCCAGCAAAGTATTTACATGATGGGCAAAGTGTGCAGCGAAAATGCAAGTGATGCCAATAACTTAAATAACTATGCAGCACTACTTACAAACCATGGTGTAGAGCAGGGTGCAATACCTATCTTAAATTATCTCAATAGAAAATATGCAAAAAGCCCTGTGGTCATGAGTAATCTTTCATTAGCCTGGTTAGGATTAGGGGATATGGAAACGGCTGAAAAATATGCCGATAGCTGCATCCGATTTTTCCCGGGTAATGCTGCACAGGCCCATTATGCAAAGGCGGTGGTAAAAGAAAGTGAGGGCAACAGGCAGGGCGCAATAGAAGAATTAAAACAAAGTATTGGTGAAAGTTACAGTGCAGAAAAAGTTAGCCTTCTAAAAAAAATGGGCGGTAAACTAACTGCGGCCGATCATAAAAAGAAATTGCCTGCCGATGTGTTGGGTTTATCAAAATTTAATTTCCCCAGCCTGCCCAGAACTTATGAAGCAGCCATCAATTCCAAACTGGAATGGGAAACCTTTTACAAAAATCTGGAAAGTAATACAAAAGAATTAGAGGTAAAAACAGAAAGGCTCCGAAAGGAGTATGATAAAAAAGCAGCAGTAGATGCAAAGGCAACTATCAATTTCGCAAAACAAAAAGCAGGAAAACATATCTATGCATTTGCTGCCAACAATAATACAAACCAAGGTTGGAATAATTTTTATCAATTACTAAGCGATGAGTTTACAAAAAAAGAAGAGGCATTTATTAAAGAAGCCCGGCAGCTTACTGAAAAGAACAGTAAAATGCAAGATGAACTGGATACAATTGTAAAAGTGCATCTGGCGAAACGATTTGAACAGGATGCGCTTGGAAAGAAATTTACTGATGCTGAAGCATGCAACGCTTACAAGGAAGCTTACGACAACTATATGCAACCAGCCAATACGATGTTTGAAAAGTTTTATTCAGGCTACTTAGACCATCAGCGAAAAATGACGAATGAACTGGTGTATGCAGGCAAACAATTTATGGATGCAGCATACTATGAATATTATGCAAGTAATTCAAAGCTTCAGTTTTTATACGCATTAAAATCGGTGAGTTATGAAATGCCAAGTTATGCATTGGGGTTACCGTATGCACAGGCTTGCATTAATGTAAACACAAATCCGTTTACCAATAAAGGGTTATCAAAATGGGAAGATGTGCATTGCCCAGAGCCATGGGAAATGAGTTTTGCAGGAGGCACAACACTTAGTACAGAATGCAATAAGATTACTTTAAAATTAGACTTCCAGCTTTTTGAGATCAGTGGCACCCAGGATATGATTACTGGTGAATGGACGAATTTTACACTTGAAGCAGGTATTGATATTGGAACTAAAAGAGTTTTGGGTGGCGCAGGCAAGAAGGTTTTTGATGCAGGTGTGGAGGGTGGCTTTTTTGTAGAAATTGGCACGTCAGGAGTAAGTGGATGGGAAGTAAAAGACTATGGTGGAAAAGGGAAAATTTCCGCAGGCGGTACTACCGGCACAAAAGGCAATGAGGGCTCCTCTCCAACATTAATGGAAGGAGAAGGTAAAATATCCCTCAAATCAGGCAAGGCCGCTTTTGAAGTAAAGGCGCTGGGAAGTAAAACAGTTATAGAATACAAATAAAGTATGAGAAAAATAAAAACATTACATACTGTTCTTGTTGTCTTCTTTTTTTATAAAGGTGCTGCGCAAGTTAACTGTAACACCCTTGATATAAACAAAGTGCCCGGCAAATGGGTATGGGCAAGTGCAGCGCCTTCTTATCAAGACCCAATTCCATCAAGCCAATGGAAATTTGGCGAACCAATAAGAAAAGAAATGCATCGGATTATGCCCGTAGCATTGGATGGTTTGTATGCCACTAACAGCATTGCCTATCCCAAAGGAAAAGCTTTTTGGTACAGCCCGTCAAACCCAGCCGCTTATGAAAACTATCTGATGCTGAAAAAATATGAATGTCTGAAAGGATATAATGAATTGAAGCCAGAAGCAGTAACTGGCTGCTGGGTTTATTTTGCGGTAAACCAAATGGATGGAGTAAAATTTCCATTGCCAGCAGCTGCTAATGAAGTGAAATACCATGACTATGAATCAAACATACGTATTACGAATATTGAAATGAAAACCGATGCCGCAGGAAATAAAATCATTTACGCACAATACCGGCCAGAAGAAATAATAAAACATTGTTACTTTTTTTCAGCAAGAAAAGATTTGCCCTGGAGAAAATTAACCAACAAGGAATTGTTTACTTCTTATAAAATTTACCACGAAAAAAGATTGATTGAACAAATAGCCAGGCACGAAAAGATTGTTGCAGACTATGAAAAAGTATACAACAGTCTTACTGCAGCAGAAAAACAAAAAGGAGATTACAGAACCCAACAGTATGAAACAGGTAAAGCCTATTTAAAAAATCTACAACTGGAAAAAGAAAAAATAATCCCCTGGTATACTGCAGCATTGAAGCAGGCTAATATTAATGAAACTGCTTACGTTAAAAAGGTAAACTCCTATAATTTTATTCCCGGAGAATTAGAAGCTACCGATGGTAACGGATACAATGCTTGGGTTGATAACCTTGATTTTTTTGATAAAACAAAACCGAAAGATCAACCGCAATGCATTGCACTATACATCAGAAGACAGGATGAAGAGCTGCCCAAAAAGAATTTTATGGATATATTCCACAGCCAGTTCAACTTAGATGTGCTTGCTACATTGGTTGGGGAAGAAGCAAAGAAACCCAACGGCATTAATAACCTCAACGCCTCATCAGCCGGGATAAAAGCGGAAACAAAAACAAACAAAAACAACGTATCGGCCTACAGTTACAGTTTTAAAAAAAGTAAGCTGAACCAATTCCCCGCCGGATGGAACGGCATGAAAAATATTACGGTACAACAATATGAAAATAATAACTGGCTGGCCCTTACTAAAGATGGCTACTGGTATCCCCAACAGTTTAATACAGAAATAAAAGACAATTTCAATCTATCATTTGATGTAAGCTGGAATAAAGACATTGCCTACAACAGCGGATTGTTTACCGTGAGCTTTTCTGAAATCCCATATGATAATGCCGGGGAAAGATATAAGATGGATGATAATCAAAACCAATACTGGAGTTTTTATGACAGCTATGTGGGCAAGTTTAACCGGGTGATGATTTGGTTTGACCCTTATTGGAACGGCGGTGGCACATTGGAAGTGTACTCGTATGATAAAAATGAAGCCATTGGCGTGAGAAAACGTATTACACTTCCTGATTTTTATTTAACAAAGAATAGCCATCAATTAAAAATTCAAAGAAAAGGAAATTCACTGTTGGTGTTTATCAACGATAAAAAAGAAGCAGCAATTGAAAATGTTTTTATCCCTTCGGTAAAATACAACCTGTATGCTTTCAGCAGGTATAAAGGAAATAACAGCGGTAATAAGAATGATGTATTTTATCTTACTAACATTGAAACGTCTTATTAAAAAAATTATCTCACCATGAAAATAATAATAACCTATTGCTGCCTATTCATTTTTACCACACAGCTTTTTGCACAAAAGGCAATGAATCAAATAGAAGGCAGATGGGTGGGCACTTATGGTAATAACGAAAAAGATGCTCCGTATTATTTTTCATTTGAATTTTTACCTGAAGGAAAAATGAATGTAGTGAACCAGAATAATAAAATTTTGGCAACAGGTAGTTTTTCTGTAATAGAAGACAATATTAAAATCGTTTATAAATACACTACTGATGTAATTCAATATGCCTGCAATGGAAGTTTAAACAAAGTAACTAATACCTTAAGTGGAACCTGGCAACGGATAGCAGATGCAGGCAGCAACAGTAAATTTACACAACAGGGCAAATGGACAATGAAAAAATTAGCTGCTAATGAAAGCCCTGCCAAAAAAGATGACTCGCTTGCTATTTTTAATCCAGTGAAGAAAAAAGATATTGTTCCCATCAACAAAAAAGTATATGACCTCAGTAACATAAAAATCTGTACAGATTTGCCGCCGGTTAACAGCCTGCCACTACCACCAAGGGTACCCTCTAATTATCTTACACAATACAAAATAAATGCAGATGGTACAGTTTCTCCTGTTGCTTTTATTCGTCAGTCGCTGGCAACTTACACAGAAAAAATGTGGGAGCCCGGGCAAACAATTACTGTAGGTTTTGATATAAGTGGCGCAGGCATTAACCAAATGAATATGGTAAAGCAGTATGCAAGAGAGTGGGAATTGTATGCAAACATAAAATTTGAATTCTTGCAAAGCGGCACTGGAATGATCCGGGTTGGTTTTACACCGGGAGGATCTCATTCTCTTATTGGACGGGATGCTTTATTAGAAAATCCCAATAAAACCACCATGAACCTTGGCTGGCTAAACACTGTGAACGATGCTTTTGCAAGGCAGGTGATACTGCATGAATTTGGTCATGCACTGGGCTTTGTTCATGAACACCAAACATTTGGTACTGCCATTCCATGGGATAAAGAAAAAGTATATGCGTTTTATGCAGAGCCTCCAAGCAGTTGGTCAAGAGAAAAAGTGGATCAAAATATTTTTTCAAAATATTCCTATACCTCTACCAACTATTCTTCGTTCGACCAACAATCGATTATGCTATATCCTGTTCCAAAAGAATTAACAACAACCGGCGACAGCATTTCGTGGAATATGGTACTTTCCGCAACAGATAAGCAATATGCTGCTTTGTTCTACCCTTTCCCTACTCCGCCACCAACTGCAACAGGTATTTTAAAAACAGGAGATGACTGCGACGAGATTGCGTTTATGGTAGAATTTGATGCAGTAGCGAGAGATAAAATTGAATTTAATTTTCAGTTGGGAGAACTCAATGGAAAAAAAGTAAGCTGGTGGAAACAGATAGGCATACCCCAAAATGACTATGGCGATGGCATTATGTGGGTGCAAAACCATTCGCTGATACCAGCTGAAAACATCACTTCAAAAAAAGCATTGGTAGACTTTGCTTCATTAAATAAAACCGGAAGCATCAGCTTTTGGAAAGCCAAGTTATTAGGTGGACATACACCCTTATCCTATAAATGGAATATCATGCAGGCATTGAAAGCTGGCTGCAGGGTTACGCTCATTTGGCAGAAAGACAGATGCTTATAAATGATATAACACTTTAAAAAATTAAAATCGTTATTAAACCTTTACATGCTGTGAAGAATGTAAAATGCTTTTATTTCTTTGCAATATCTTCGCATTAATGATAGAAGTTAAATTAAAACAAACCGAAAATAAAGCTACCACTTATAATATTACCCTTAAGCCACTTCGGATTGTTTTTATGGGCACACCCGAATTTGCCGTTGTATCGCTTGATGCATTGGTAAACGCCGGATGTAATATCGTAGGCGTTATCACAGCACCTGATAAAGCCGCCGGTCGTGGATTGCAGTTACAACAAAGTGCTGTTAAGAAATACTCTGTAGAAAATAATTTACGTGTATTACAACCCGAAAAATTAAAGGATCCCGGATTTTTAGAGGAATTAAGATCACTGAAGGCTGACCTGCAGATCGTGGTTCACCGACGGCGCGCCCAG
>NZ_JANMUN010000243.1:0-8178 GCF_031391665.1 Ferruginibacter sp. | reverse complement strand
AAGAGCCGCGCAGGTAGGAGGTGCACGTCCTCTGCGAAGAAGCAGAAGAGGCACTGGCTGAGGAAGTGGGACGCCTTGGTTGCCGGCACGCCAGCCGCGCGCAACCGATCGGCGGTTCTTTTTTGAGAGTGTTCAAGCCCTGCCTGTTTATCCATTTGGTGGTGCAGGTATTGTGTAAGATTCTTACTCATAATTTTTAAATGATACTGGTTATTTGATAAGGGAAAATGTTATGTTTTATTACGACGATAATATTTTTACCACCGTCATCCACTCTTCACTTATCCTTTGTTTTTTCTTTACGGCTTCGTTAAGCGGCGTATAATTCATTTTATTATTTACAATACCCACAAAAACATTATGCCGGTTTTCCATTAAGCATTCTACAGCATGGTAACCCATGCGGCTTGCAATTAAACGGTCCATGCAACTGGGGCTTCCACCTCTTTGTATATGACCCAAAATACAAACCCTAACTTCCTGTTGGGGTAAACGTTTTTTAATAACTTTAGCCACTTCATCGGCACCGCCAAATTCTTCTCCTTCAGCCACCACAATTAAGTTTACTAATTTATGGCGGCGTTCTTTTTCTTCCAGGGCTTTAATAATATCATCTATAATTGTTTTCCTTTCAGGAATTAAAATATTTTCGGCACCCGTTGCAATACCACTGTGCAAGGCAATATATCCGGCATCACGGCCCATTACTTCAATAATAAATAAGCGGTCATGTGCATCCGCAGTATCTCTTATTTTATCAATAGCTTCTACAGCTGTGTTTACTGCGGTATCAAAACCAATGGTAAAATCGGTGCCTGCAATATCTTTATCAATAGTGCCCGGCAATCCAATGCACGGAATATCATATTCATTGCTGAAAATTTGTGCACCTCTAAAACTGCCATCGCCACCAATAATTACCAACCCGTTAATGCCATGTTTTTTTAAATTTTCATAAGCTGTTTTTCTGCCTTCAGGCGTAAAAAATTCTTTGCAACGTGATGTTTTTAAAATAGTGCCCCCACGCTGTATAATGTTGGCCACACTCTTACTTTCCATCCTCACTATTTCATTTTCCACCATACCGCTGTAACCTCTCATAATTCCGTAAACTTCCATTCCGTGATAAATTCCGGTACGCACAACCGCACGGATAGCGGCATTCATGCCCGGACTATCGCCGCCGGAAGTAAGTACACCAATTTTTGTAACTTTCTTTTCCATACCCCAAAGATAAGTTAAAGGCCTCAATTTTTTGTGTGGTATGTACACACTAAAACCCTGTTAGTCATTTATCAACAGATTGTTGAAAGATTATTAGCACAAATATCGCTGCAAAGGTTTGCAGCGTTAAAAAAATATTATAACCTGTTGATTTTTTATCTTTAAATACTAAATTATCAATCTTGGTTCGATAAAAATACCCATTGGCAGGTATGCCAATATTTTTTTTATGTATTTTCTTTACTAAAAATTATGTGATGAAAAAGTTATTTTTAATAATGTGTGTATTTGCTGTACCCATAATGGCAATGGCGCAAACAAAAAATGAAAAAGAGGTTTTTACTTTTACTATAACCGATTATATAGTTGATGCCAGCGACAGTATTAAAATTGTGCAGGTGCAATTGCCAGTTGCCAGTATTACTATTGACATGGGCCAGATGGGTTTATTGAAACATAATTACACCAACAGTAAAGATGATACTGTAAAAATTGCCTGGGGCAAATGCCGGCTTATAAAAAAAGACTATTATTATTTTGGCTTGCATCTTTACAATAAAATTAATACACCAATAAAAAACGATTTGTTGTATACCCAAATTAATTATCCAGCAAAATATAAAGGAAGGATATATGATTTGGTAAGAAACGCAGTTTATTTTGAACACGTAAACGGCGGATTTTTTTACAATTTTGCCGAACCTTTGTCTTTGAATGAACAAAAAGAAAACAGTTTAATAGATTCATTGGTTGCCGACATAAAATTTACAGGTAAGGAAATGCTGCAGCAAAACGATGGGCAGGATCAAATAGTTAAAGGTGGAATTTTTAATGAAAAGAAATTATTTGCAGCAATGCAAACAGTAACTGGCAGCCATGTAAAAAGTTTTATAGATTATGTAATCGCCTTTCCACAAAAATATGCAGGCAATACATGGAAAATTTCTGAAACATTTGCTACCTGGATGGTGGGAGAAACGCCAACGGTAATAAAAACCAGCAATTAATAATTTCAGTATCTTAGTAAAAATATTTTTACATGAGATTATTATTTTTATGCAGCACCTTTGCGTTAATGACAACACTTACTGCCCAGTTAACCTACCCCACCACAACAAAAACTGAACAAACCGATAATTATTTTGGTACAAATGTAAGCGACCCTTACCGCTGGCTGGAAGATGATAAAAGCGAAGCAACCAAAGCATGGGTTACCGAAGAAAATAAAGTAACGTTCGGTTACCTGGATAAAATACCTTACCGTAAAAATTTTAAAGAGGCCATAGAAAAAGTTTTTAACTATCCAAAATATTCTGCTCCATTCCGCAAAGGCGAATGGTTTTATTTTTATAAGAACGATGGGTTGCAAAACCAATCGGTATTGTACAGGCAAAAAGGATTAACCGGAGCACCCGAAGTAGTAATTGATCCTAATAAATTAAGTAAAGAAGGCACCACACGTTTAACCGTTTTTAATTTATGTAAAGATGGTGCTTATGCAGTAGTAGGCTTAAGCGAAGGCGGCAGCGACTGGCAAACTTATTATGTACGTGACATGGCTACAGGTAAAAATTTAGATGATAAATTAGATTGGGTAAAAATAAGCGGCGCCGCATGGGAAGGACATGGGTTTTATTACAGCCGTTATCCTGCGCCGGAAAAAGGTGCAAGTGCATTGAGTGTAAAAAACGAAAATCACCAGGTGTGGTTTCATAAAGTGGGTACTGCTCAGGCTGATGATAAATTAATTTATGAGGATAAAAATAATCCACAGCGTTTTCATACTACTTCCACCAGCGAAGATGAAAAGTTTTTGTTTCTCAACCTCAGCGACAGAGGAAAAGGACTAGATGGTAATGCTATTTATGCAATGGACCTGACATCTGCGGATAGAAAATTTTATCCCATTATTGCCGAAATTACCAATGATAATTATGGCGTAATTGAAAACACTGCTGATAAATTTTTACTGCAAACCAATGCTGATGCACCCAACAGTAAAGTAATTGCGGTTGATATTAAAAATCCCGATTTAAAAAAAGCGATCACTATTATACCCGAGAAAAAAGAACCCTTGCAAAATGCCAATACCGGTGGCGGAAAATTATTTGTTGATTATTTAAAAGATGTAAGCACCCGGACTTATGTGTACGATTTAAATGGGAAACAATTAGGCGAAGTAAAATATCCATCATTAGGCAATGGCGGCAATTTAAATGGCTATCGTGATGATAAGTTTGTATTTTATGTGTTTACTTCGTTTACTTTTCCGCCAACCATTTATAAATATGATATTGCCAGTGGTAAAAGCTCCATCTTTCGCAAGCCCGAAGTTGCTTTTAACCCTGCAGATTATGAAACCAAACAGGTTTTTTATACTTCAAAAGACGGAACAAAAATCCCGATGTTTATCATTAATAAAAAAGGAATAAAGAAAGATGGTAACAACGTAACCTTATTATACGGCTACGGAGGATTTAATATTAATTTAGAACCTGCCTTCAGTGCTACACTGTTACCATTTTTAAATGCAGGTGGCGTATATGCACAAGCCAATTTACGTGGTGGTGGCGAGTATGGCGAGGCATGGCATAAAGCTGGTATGATGTTAAGTAAGCAAAATGTATTTGATGATTTTATTGCAGCAGGCGAATATTTAATAAATGAAAAATATACCTCCAGCAGCAAACTGGCGGTTCGTGGTGGAAGTAATGGAGGTTTATTGGTGGGAGCTGTTATTAATCAACGCCCCGATCTGTTTCGTGTTGCCATTCCGCAGGTTGGCGTAATGGATATGTTGCGTTTTCATAAATTTACCATTGGGTGGAACTGGATTGCTGATTACGGCAGCAGCGAAAAAGACGAAGCCAATTTTAAAAACCTGTATGCTTTTTCTCCTTTGCATAATATCAGCAGCACGGTGAATTACCCATCTACTTTGGTAACCACTGCCGACCATGATGACAGGGTAGTGCCTGCACATTCTTTTAAATATATTGCTACACTGCAGGAAAAATACAAAGGTAAAAATCCTGTGCTGATAAGAATTGATACCAACAGTGGCCACGGTGCCAGCAACACTAAAAAAAATATTGAAACCACTGCAGATATTTTTTCTTTTATATTTTATGAGATGGGAGTGACACCAAAGTTTTAATGAAAGCGAAATCCGTATTAAATATTAATATCCCCAATCCCTGTTCTCAAAATTGGGAAGCCATGACCAAAGCTGGTGATGGGAAGCATTGCAGCAAATGCAACAATATTGTGTACGATTTTTCGCAGATGAGTGATGATGAACTGCTTAATTTTTTGAAATTGCAGCCTGCAACGCATTGCGGCCGCTTTCATCAAACTCAATTGGGGCGAAATATTTTACCTGCTGTTGCAAAGAACAAAATATTTTTAAGCAGATTTAATAAAATTGCAGCGGCAATTTTTGCAGTGCTTAGTTTTAAAGCACTATCTTCTAACGCAGGCATTAAAAATGTAAGGCCACAAACCGTATTTAGCACAGATTTTATAAAGAAAAATTTTAAAGGCTTAGATAAGGTTATCATTTCCGGAACAATAAAAGATGCAGAAGGTAAGCCATTGGAAAAAGCAAAAATAATATTCGACACTACTGAAATGGCATCAACTGATAAAGACGGAAATTTTAGTTTTGATATGAGTGAGGCAGGTGCAATTAATCATACTCTTTATTTTAGTTACGAAGATCTAATTACTGTTGTTAGAACTTATCATCCTGCAATGTTATCGGCGAGTTATGATGTGGTGCTGAACAAGCCAAGCTCATGCAGCAGAATTATCATGGGAGGAATTGGCGGAAATGAATTATTAGATTTACCGAGTATTGTTTTTAAACCAAATGCATCAAAACTGAATAATGTAAATAGAAAATTATTATCTGATGTTGCTGCAAAGTTAAAAGCAAATCCTGGTACTACTATATCAGTTGTTGCTTATCCGGAAATGTGCGGACGTCAATATATTTATAGTTATAGGGTTGAAAATATAAAAAAATATTTAGTTGAGAAAGAAGGGATTTCTCCTGAAAGAATTACTACAAATTGTGATGTAGGTGGTGGTGGCAAAAATATTGTTGATATTAAATCAAGCGAATAAATTAAGCAGATTTGGTTTAAAATACAGAATTATTTTTTACTGCCTCTTATCCTCCCATATCGCCGCAATGAATACAGCATCTGTAAAAAATGTTGGCTGTGTTCCATCTCCTTTACCGGTTAATCCCCCTGAAGGAGAAAACATATACACACAGTTGGCATCTTTTACTTCGTTATACCTGTCGCAGCATCCGGCAATGTACAGGTAAACGGTTTTGTTCTGATAGAGATAAGATTCTATCCTGGTAAATAGCGCCCCTTTAGGTTTAGCTAATGCGCTGTCAATTAATTTTTGTGTGCAGGCAAGTGTGGAGCCTATTTTATTTGTTTCACTGCAACTAAAAATTGCAATGGAAAAAAACAGTAAAACAATATATTTCATTATTTTAATCATTTGATAAAATAATAACCAAATATCGCTCCAAACATTTTACATTCTTTCGGGTACTTCAACTCCCAATAACCCCATGCCACTTTTAATAACATTAGCCGTCATGGCTGCTAAATGCAAACGCAATTGTTTTTTATCTTCCGTTTCTGCATTGGCAATTGAATGTTCGTTATAAAAGGAGCTGAATATTTTAGCAATATTATACACATAAATTGCAATGGCTGATGGATTCATTTCGTCACATGCCTGCTGAATAATAGTTGGAAATTGTTCGAGTGCAACTATCAATTCTTTCTCTAACGGTAAAAAAACAGCAGACGACTGACCACTGATAACTGACAACTCTCCACTCACTATTGACGATTCACCATTCACTATTGATTTTCTTAAAATAGATTTTATCCTTGCATGATTAAACTGTATAAACGGCCCGGTAAATCCATGAAAATCTATACTCTCTTCCGGATTAAAGATCATTTTCTTTTTTGGGTCAACCCTTAATAAAAAAAACTTTAATGCACCCAATCCAATGGTATGATATAATGTAGTTAATTCATCCACAGTAAAATCTTTTACCTTGCCTAACTCTTCTGTTTTTTCCTGTGCCACTTTTTTCATTTCATCCACAATATCATCCGCATCTACCACGGTGCCTTCACGGCTTTTCATTTTTCCGGTAGGTAATTCCACCATGCCATAACTTAAATGGTAAATATTTTTTGCGTTCGGTAATTGCAATTTTTCTGCAATTAGCTTCAGTACTTTCATGTGATAGTTTTGCTCATCACCAATTACATAAATGCTCTGGTCAATTTTATATTCTTCATATTTCTGTTGTGCCAAACCAATATCCTGCGTCATATAAACCGAAGTGCCATCTTTGCGTTGCACAATTTTTTTATCTAAACCATCTTCGGTTAAATCAATCCACACACTATTATCAGCTTCTTTATTAAAAACGCTTTTTTGTAAACCTTCTTCTACTATTTTTTTGCCCAGCAAATAAGTATTGCTTTCATAATACATTTTATCAAAATCGCTGCCAATAGTTTTGTAAGTAATATCAAAACCGGCATACACCCAACTGTTCATTTTTTGCCAAAGCTCCATTGTACCGGGCTTTCCGGCTTCCCAGTCTAATAGCATTTGCTGGGTGGCTTTCATTATCGGCGCTTCTTTTTCTGCTTCGTCTTTTGTTTTGCCGGCAGTAATCAATTCTTCCACCTGCTTTTTATATTCGTCATTAAATTTTACATAATATTCTCCCACAAAATGATCGCCTTTTGTATTGGTACTTTGCGGAGTAGCACCATTTGCAAAAAGCTGCCATGCAATCATACTCTTGCAAATATGAATACCACGATCATTAACGATACAACTTTTTATTACATCGTAACCGCTGGCTTTAAAAATTTCTGCCACACTCCAGCCTAAAAAATTATTACGCAAATGCCCAAGGTGCAAAGGTTTGTTGGTATTGGGAGAAGAGTATTCCACCATCACTTTTTTGCCATTCATTTGTTTTTTACCAAAGCATACGTCAGTATAATTTTTTTGCAATACTTCCATCCAGTATGCATCAGCAACAGTTAAATTTAAAAAGCCTTTTATAATATTGTATTGTGTAAAAAGCGAAGGATTATTTTCAATAAGATGCTTGCCTAATTTATTGCCAATATCACCAGGCGATAACTTCAGCGATTTTACTAATGAAAACAACACTACGGTATAATCTCCCTCAAATTCGGGCTTGGTTTGGTTAACCTGGAAATCTTTTTCGGTAAAAGTCTGGCTAAACAACGCAGTTAAACTTTCTACAGTACTTTTTTGTAATTGCTCTACTATCAACATGCGGCAAAGATAATTGGCAATTTGCATTGGGCAATAAGCAATGGGCAAATGGCAAAAGCTAATCTGTAAATAGCATCAGGTAGCAAAATGAAATAACTTTTAACTTTCAACATTTAACCTCTAACCAATTCCCTTATCTTTGCACACTTTTTTACAACTATGATAAGTGCAACTAATATAACGCTGGCTTACGGCAAAAGGGTTTTGTTTGATGAGGTAAACATCAATTTTACTAAGGGAAACTGTTACGGGGTTATTGGTGCCAATGGTGCCGGTAAATCTACCTTTTTAAAAATATTAAGTGGAGAGATTGAGCCCAATAAGGGCACCGTGGATATTACTCCCGGCGAACGCATGGCGTTTTTAAATCAAAATCAATTTGCTTTTGACGAGCAAACCGTTTTAAATACCGTAATGATGGGCCACAGTAAAATGTGGAAAGTGATGCATGAAAGAGATGCTATTTATGCCAAAGAAGATTTTACGGAAGCAGATGGTATTAAAAACGGTTTGCTCGTCAAAAGCAAATTGATTTTGATTTAAAAACGCCATGCGTTCGCCGGGAGTAATATCCACGGTGCCCTT
>NZ_JANMUN010000163.1:0-33765 GCF_031391665.1 Ferruginibacter sp. | reverse complement strand
ATTTGCTTTAATTGTTTTTTCTAATTCTATCTTATTATTCTCATCCTTCTCAACAAAATAATAAGTATCGAAATGTTTGGGTTGATCAATTTCTAAAATACGAATAGCTGCTCCTTTAATACTATCCAAATCAGTTTCATCGTTTTTGTAAATATCACCAGAGCCAGCAAAACCATCAAAATATAAAGGTCTAAATTGGGGATATTTATTCATAATCACCAAATATGCTTTGGCGTAAGCAACTACCATTTCAATTTTTTGTTGCGTCCAATTACCTCCAAATTGATTCATAAAGTTAGATTTAGGATGTTTAAAAATAGTGAATCATTCTCAAAACAACTTACCCTTCCCACCCGGCACTCTAAACTTACTCGTATCCAATTGTTAAATTTTATGTCTCAGTCGGAGAATTTCATTTTCTAATACGGCATCGTCAACGCATCAACAATCACCACATTTTTAAAACTCTTTGCCAGAAAAGACATATCAGTTTCTGTCCATGTAGGATTAGTGGCCCAGGTAATACTCTTTCTTGCAAAATCTTTTTCCCAATGCTGGCTAATAATAATTGTTTGCACAGTTAAGTTACCCATTAAAAAATCTTTAAGCTCAATAGAAAAGTACGGAATGGTGGCGATAAAATCGATGAGCTCTTCTTCAGTAACCTCTATAATTTCTTTTGCAAAATAATTTTCGGCTATCTTTCTGCGGTAATGAATAGTGATCTTTATACAGTCATTCATCACATGTAATAAATATTCTCTTGTAATGCCTTTCATAAATTATTTTTAAATTTCAAAACAACTTGCCCTGCCCGCCCGGCAACCTAAACTTACTGGTATCCAAATGCCATTCTTCTGCATTCATGTTATATAGTTTACCATATTTTTTATAGGTCTGCGCCACCATATCGGCAATGCTGCCCTCGCCACGCATGCGTACGCCCCAGCGGGTATCGTTTACTTTTCCGTCGTGGCTTTGTTCTATTAAATGCCACACTTTATCGGCATGGTTAGGAAAGTTTTTATACAACCAGTCGTGAAATAAAAATTTAATAGCACCATTTAAACGAATAAAAGTGTAAGCCGTAAAAGTTGCACCGTTATCTGCGGCCGCTTTCATAATGCGTTGCATTTCGTGGTCGTTAAGGCCGGGTATCATCGGGCCCATCATAATGCCCATGCGTACACCGGCGCTGCTGAGTTCGTTAATCACTTTTAATTTTTGTTTGGCGGTGGTGGTTCGTGGCTCCATGCTGCGCCGCAGATCTTCATTAAAAGAGGTGATAGAAACCATGGCAGATACAATGCCTTTCTTCGCCATTTCCTGCAGCACATCTTTATCTTTTAATATCCAGCTGTTTTTGGTGAGTATGCCCACAGGCTGATTAAACTCATTACAAACTTCGAGTAAGCCTCTTGTTAAGCGATATTTTTGTTCGGCTGGCTGGTAGCAATCGGTATTGCCGCTGAGCATGATGGGTGTGGCATCCCATTTTGGATGCATTAAAAATTTACGCAGCAGTTGCGGTGCATTTTTTTTAATGATTATTTTTTGTTCAAAATCTAATCCGGCGCTGTAACCCCAGTATTCGTGCACATTACGGGCATAGCAATAAATGCAGCCATGCTCACAACCGGCATAAGGATTCATACTGTAGCCCATGCCCACATCTTTACTTTCTACTTTATTTACAATGGTTTTACTTTGCTGCTCTATGTATTGCGTGGGTATATTACTGGCTTCCCAATCGTCAATACCTTCAATATGTTCCTGTGTTTTTTCGTCTTTTAAAAAACGGTTTTTGGTGTTGAATTGTGCGCCACGGCCTGCTATATATTGTACTTCTTCGCTTTGTTCTTTTGCAGAAACTTTATGATGGTCTTGTTGTAGTCCCTGTTGCCCCTGTCCCCTAAAGGGGAACTTAGATTGATTTTCCATAATTTTTTTGTTAAGTTATTTTGATTGTTACTTTTTTGTTTGCCACAGATTGCACGGATTAACACGGATTTTTTTTGCCTGCTGATTTCGCAGATGGCGCAGATTTTTTTATGCTGTTTTGAATTTAAGGAGTTCAATAATGGTATGCCGTACAAGGGAGTGACACAACAATGTTGAAAAAAGAAAAAATGTTCGTCCCAAAAAAATCATACAGTTTAATTTTAATTCTTTTTCAATTTACTAGTACTGTAACAACCTTAGTTCTCCGCCGCAGCGGAGACTGGGGCCTCTCAGGCGCCAAACAAATCTCCCTGCTTTATTGCCACTGGCAAATTCTCAAATTCAAACCGTTTTGCTATTTCATATTTTAATGTTCCCACGGGGCGTTTTAATAACAGCATGCTATCGGCAATAAACCTGCCGGTGAAATTTTTGTGGCTGTATTCTAACCAACCTTTTTCGTATTGCCAGGGTAATAAGCGGCGGGCAATAGTTATCTGCGGTTCTAAAATAAAATGTGGTTTGTTATCGTCGTTCAGTTTCATCAGCCGCTGCGTTTCGGTACGTATTTGTTTTACCAAACTTTGTATGGGTACTTTGCTGGTGATGTTAATATATATAGTATGACTGGGAAAACTGCCGTAGTCCTTCAATTCAATTTTTATGGGATGATAGCCCATAGCAATGGTTTTTAAATGCTGGAGAATTTTGTCTTCCATCATTTCGTACTGCAGATAATTTACCAGCGTTATATGCGGTTTACCCCAACGTGCAGTTTCAGCCTGGTATTTGTCGTAAAAATCTTTTTTCACCCCCATAATTTTATTCCGCAGTTCTTCGTGCGGCGACAGTACCAGCAGGTACTCGTAAACCCGGTAGCCGGGTATGGTATTGCTTAAATCTTTCATGTTAAAAAAAATTTTTGTTATTAAATTTGTTAGCTAATTATTTTAGCATAAATTTACTAAATAATTTAGATAATCAAAATAAAATTTACCTCACCCCTTGCTTCTCCTTTTGGAGAGTAAGGACAAAAACATAATTATGGAAGTGGAAAAATTTTTTGGCAGCAGTTACAATGGTACTAAACGCTTTACCCAGCAGGATGTGGCCACGGCCAATGCCACAGGCTTTGGTGCCGCCGCTGATGATTATATGGAACGGGGTATTGACCTGAATGAACAACTGATCCGCAATAAACCGGCAACTTTTTTTATGAGGGTGAGTGGCGGCAGTATGATCAACGCCGGTATTTACAATGGCGATATTGTAATTGTGGACCGGAGTATTAAACCGCAAAATGGCAAAATAGTTATTGCGGTTATTGATGGCGAGATGTTGATACGGCGCTATGAGTTAACGCTTAACCGGCTGCGGCTTATTCCTGAAACACCTAAACTTTCGCCGATTGATGTGAGTGAGTGTAGTGATTTTAAAATTTGGGGCGTGGTGGTGTGTGTGATAAGACAAACCCCCTAACCCCCTGAAGGGGGATTTGGCTCTTTTAAAATTAAAAATTTATTTTGATTTGTTGACTACAATAAAAGTGACCTAACCATGATTATTAAAAAGAATTTTAAATATGCAGAGTCTTAAAGTTCCCCCTTCAGGTGGCGGAGGGGGCATGAAGGCGATAGTAGATTGTAACAGTTTTTATTGTTCGTGTGAACGCTTGTTCCGTCCGCACTTAGATACTAAACCCGTTGTTGTACTCAGCAACAACGATGGCTGTATTATATCAAGAACCGACGAAGCAAAAAAATTAGGGGTAGAAATGGCAGGGCCATATTTTAAAGCAAAGCCATTAATAGAAAAATATGATGTGGCAACATTTTCATCTAACTATAATTTGTATGGCGATTTAAGCTGGCGGGTGATGGAAACATTGCGGATACTTTTAGGAAAAGAAAATGTAGAAGTGTATTCCGTTGATGAAGCATTTTTAAATTTAGAAGAGTTTGCTGAAAAAGATTTACAACAGGTGGCACTTAACATAAGAGAAACAGTAGAACAATGGACGGGCATAAAAGTTTCTGTAGGTGTGGCGCCAACAAAAGTATTATCTAAAGTGGCCAATCATTTAGCAAAGAAAAATAAAATTGCAACGCAATGTGTGGTAGTGTTAGATACAAAAGAAAAAATTACTAAAGCATTACAGGATACGCCCATTGGCGAAGTATGGGGCGTAGGCAGGCAGTACACCGAAAAATTAATTGAAATGAATGCTGTGTTTACTGCTTATGATCTTACTAAAAAAACAGAAGAGTGGGCCCATAAAAATTTAGGCGGCGTGGTGGGGGTACGTTTAATAAAAGAATTAAAAGGCGAAGCTGCCAGCGAAATGAAAGAAGAACTGGTGGTAAAAAAAATGATTGCGACCACAAGAATGTTTGGCAGCCCGGTAAAAAATATTGCCGACATTAAAGAAGCCATTGCTACTTATACGTCACGTGCGGCAGAAAAATTGCGGCGGCAACAAAGTGCGGCAAATATTATAAGTGTGTTTGTAGTACCGAAAGAACAAAATCATAACGCCTATTTCCGGCACGGCCCTACCCTTAGCAGTTATGTAACACTGCCTGTGGCAACATCATCTACCAACGAATTAATAAAACCTGCGGTGTTGCTGGTTGATAAATTGTATGAGGAAGGAAGGATTTATAAAAAGGCTGGTGTAATGCTCAGCGGCCTGGTGCCCGATGAAACTATACAGGGCAATTTATTTGTAGCAGAAAAAATAAATAACAACCGTTTATTAATGAGTATGCTGGATAATGTAAATTTTTCTATGAGGGATGATGTGGTAAAATTTGCTGCATCGGGTACTGCAAGAGACTGGAAAATGCGGCAGGAATTACGCAGCCCCCGTTACACCACAAGATGGGAAGAAATGTTTACCGTAAAATAATTACTATTCATAATCTTCATTTTGATTAGTAAATCGTACATTCATTTTATCTTAAATAAATAAAATGAAAAAAATATTTTTTTTACTGCTGCTGCAAGTGATGGTACTATTTTTATTTGCACAGCAAAAAACTATTGCCATTCGATGCGGAAAATTATTAGATGTAAGAAGTGGCAAAGTATTAACCAATCAAATTATTTTAGTAAGTGGCAATAAAATAGCATCGGTAACAGAAGCTGCTATGTTTAAACAAAAAACAGATTCTGTTATTGACCTGAGTAATTATTATGTGTTACCCGGATTGATCGATTGCCACACCCATGTTTTATTACAGGGCGATATTACCAGCGAAGATTATGATGTACAAATATTAAAAGAATCTGTACCCTACCGAACATTAAGAGCATCAAAAAGCTGTTATCAATCTTTAATGAATGGCTTTACCACCATTCGTGATTTGGGAACGGAAGGTGCCGGTTATGCTGATGTGGATTTAAAAAAAGCTATCAACAAAGGAATTATTCCCGGGCCAAGAATGTTTGTATCTACCTTAGCCATTAATACAACAGGCCATTACCCCATTGCAGAAAAAGATTATGCCTGGGAATTAAAAATGCCCAAAGGTTTACAGGAAATTACAGGTGCAGATGAAGGCAGAAAAGCTGTGAGGGAACAAATTGCACATGGTGCCGACTGGATAAAAATTTATGCCGACAGGGGTTATTATAAATTACCAACCGGAGAATATAAAAGCATTCCCAATTTTACAAAAGAAGAGATTGAAGCCATAGCAGATGAAACTATAAAAAGCCGCCGCAAACTGGCTGCACATGCTGTAACACCCGATGGAATTATTTACGCCATTAACGCAGGAGCAAAAACTATTGAACATGGTTTTGGTATGAATGAGGAATGTATGAAACTGATGGTGCAAAAAAATGTTTTTTGGTGCCCTACGATTTATGTAAATGATTTTGTTGCCGAAGGAAGATTTAAAGCAGGCAGTATTATGAATAAATTATTTACCGAGACAGAACCTGAGCTTTTTAAAAAAGCCATGCAGTACGGTGTAAAAATCGCTTACGGTACAGATATTGGCGGTTACAATTGGAACGAACCGCAGACAAAAGATTTTGAATACTTAATTAAATACGGCATGCAGCCGTTACAGGCTATTCAAACTGCCACCATTAATGCAGCCGAATTGTTAGAACAGAATAATTTAATTGGAGAAATTATCCCCGGTGCATTTGCAGATATTATTGCCGTGCAGGAAGATCCACTTAAAAATATAAAAGCATTGCAACAGGTAAAATGGGTAATGAAGGATGGCGTAATGTATAAATCACTCAAATAATTTTTTTTGTTTTGGTGGCTCCTCTATAAATTTTGGTTTAATCAAATGCAATCCCAATTCCTTATTCATTTTATCAACTAAATAAACCGTAAGCTCCGGCGATGTAGCTTCATCATGCATGTGCATGAAAAAATATAATTCTTCCATGCCTTTATCTAACCAGTGTTTCATGCGTTTAATCCATGCATCGCATCTGGCAAAATCAGACTCATGCAAACTGTTACCTACATAACGTATAAATGTTTTGGGTATGGTTAAATGCATGTGTGCACAATCTCTTCTGCCTGCAGTATCAGTAATTACGGCTCCCATGTTTAACTCTTTTAAAATAGTAAACATTTCATTTTGTATATCCTCTTTTTTAAACCAATCCGGGTGGCGCACCTCTAAAAAAAATTGCAGGTCGGTGGGTAACGATCTTAAAAAATCAAACAACTCTTCTTTTCTTTTGGGAGAAAAAGCATCACTTACCTGAACAAATACTGGCCCGAGAAATTCTTCAAAAGCAACGATACCACGAAAAAATTCATTGGTAATAAAATCTTTGCCTTTTAAACTGCCGCGGTGGGTTAAGCCCTGGTACATTTTAGGGCAAAATTTAAAATCTTTTCCTGCGGCATTCGCTGTCCATTTTTTTATGCCTCCTTCGCCATATACTTTATAATGTGTAGCATTTAATTCAATACTGTTATAGTGTTGCACATAATGTTGCAAAAAATCTTTTTCTTTTGTTTTGGGTGGATAGATTTTACCTACCCACTCCGTTCTGCCCCATTTGGCACAGCCCAAATAAATTTTAGGATTTTTCGCCGGCTTTCCTTTTAAGACCGTTTTATTAAACGCAGGTTCGGCGGATAAAGAAAAATCAATACTGCTTAATTCCTCCGGCGGCACTCTTCCAAATTCCATATAAATATCTTTTTGTAAATCTACAACAATGCTAATTTTAATTATGGATATTTTTATTTTGAATCGACAACTTGTGTTAACATTAAAGTAACTTCATTGCAATTATAGTATTTTTATTATTGTATAAAATATTGAGTATGCAAAAAGCACAGTTTGGAATGATTGGGTTAGGAACGATGGGTAGAAACCTGGTTTTAAATATGGCTGATCATGGTTTTGTAGTGTGTGGCTACGACAGAAATATTGATCAGCAAAAAAGACTTTTGGAAGAAGGAAAAGATAAACCGGTACAAGCCACCGCAACCATGCAGCAGTTTGTTAACAGTTTAGAAACACCCCGCCGCATAATGATGCTGGTGCCAGCAGGCAAAATTGTAGATGCAGTAATTGATGAAATAAAACCTTTTTTACAGGCAGGAGATATTTTAATTGATGGCGGTAATTCTCATTACACGGATACGGATAAAAGAATTGCAAGATTAGAATCAACCGGTATTCATTTTACGGGTATGGGTGTTAGTGGTGGCGAAGATGGCGCAAGGTTTGGCCCCAGTATGATGCCCGGTGGAAATGCTGATGGCTACATAGAACTAAAACCAATTTTAGAAAAAATTGCTGCACAAACCGATGAAGGCGCCTGCGTAGCTTTTATTGGTAATGGCAGTGCAGGGCATTATACTAAAATGGTGCATAATGGAATTGAATACGCCATCATGCAATTGATAAGTGAAGTATACGCCTTATTAAAAAATGCAGCAGGCTGCAACAATGATGAGCTGCATAAAATTTTTACTGAATGGAACAATGGCGCTTTACAATCTTTTTTAGTGGAGATAACGGCTAAAATATTTTTGCAGCCCGATAATGTTGATGCATCAAAAAGATTGATTGATGCAATATTAGACAGGGCAGCACAAAAAGGCACGGGACTTTGGACGAGTGTAAGCGCCTTAGAATTACATGTGCCTTCCGCAGCCATTGATGAAGCAGTTGCGGCAAGGGACTTATCTTCTTATAAAAAAGAAAGAGAAATTATTGACAGCTATACATCTGAAACTACAGCAATAAATACAACAGATAAAAAACAATTGATACTAAACTTACACGATGCTTTATATTTTGGTATGGCCGTAAGTTATATACAGGGATTGCATTTATTGCAAACAGCATCGGATGCTTATAAGTACGAAATTAATATTGCAGAAGTAGTGCGTATTTGGAAAGGCGGTTGCATCATCCGTTCGTTAATGCTGAATGATATTCGTAAAGCTTATGTAAGTAATTCTAGCTTAAAAAATTTATTACTAGATAAAGATTTTTATAATCTGCTTGAACAAAAAAGAAATGCTTTGGTTAATAGTTTAAAAACAGGAATGGATAATAAAATAGCCATGCCGGTACTAAGCAGCAGCCTCAATTATTTTGATATGTTTAGTACAGGCAGATTGGGCTCTAATTTAATACAGGCGCAACGGGATTTTTTTGGCGCACATACTTATGAACGCATCGATAAAGAAGGGAATTTTCATACTGATTGGAATTAAAAGAAAATGATTACACGAATTACACTAATTAATAAAAAGCAATTCATGTAATTAGTAAAAATTAGTGCAATAAAAAATAAACAAACTCATGGCAAAATACAATAGCATTAAACCACCTGCAGCAATTGTAATTTTTGGCGGTACCGGCGATCTTACCAAGCGTAAATTAATTCCTGCATTTTATAATCTTTTTCTAAGTAAAAACTTACCTGAAAAATTTACTATCTTATTACTGGGCCGTAATGAAGATAAAAACGAACAATTTAAACACGACCTGTTTGATGGTATCAATCAATTTTCCAGGAGTGGAAAGCCCGATGATAATAATTGGAAAATTTTCAGTGATAACATTTTTTATCAACAGGGAAATTTTTTAGACAACAGTACTTTTATAACATTGAAAGAGCATTTAGATGCCTTTGATAAAAAAAATAAACAGCGCTGCCTTCGTACTTTTTATTTAGCCATTGCGCCGCAGTTTATTGAAGCATCAGCAGAAGGGTTGTATAAAAACAAAATCTGCAATCAAATTAAACTGGACAGAATTGTTGTGGAAAAACCTTTTGGCACCGACTTGGCAAGTGCACAAAAATTAAATACTTTTTTGCAAAAGCGCTTCTCAGAAAAACAAATTTTCCGCATAGATCATTATTTAGGAAAAGAAACTGTACAAAATATAATGGCCTTTCGTTTTGCCAACAGTATATTTTCGCCGGTTTGGAATAATAAATATATTGATCATGTGCAAATATCACTTTCCGAACAGGTGAGTATTGGCAAGCGGGGCGGTTATTATGATGGCAGTGGTGCATTAAAAGATATGATACAAAATCATTTATTGCAATTGCTTTGTATAGTGGCCATGGAATGCCCCGGCAAATACGATGCAGAACATATCCGCAATGCAAAAGCTGATCTTCTAAAAAAGATAAAACTATATTCTACTGCGGAAGTGTTTAAAAATATTGTAAGGGCACAATACACTGCCGGAAAAATTAATGAACAGGAGCAACAAGGCTATTTACAAGAAGAAAATATTGCACCCCAATCAACTACCGAAACTTTTATTGCAGGCAAATTTTTTATTAATAATGAAAGATGGAAAGGCGTACCATTTTTTTTAGCTACAGGAAAATGTTTACCTAAACAGGCTTCAGTAATTATGATTCAATTTAAAGATTCGCCTTATAAAATTTTTAAAGATGATACGGTGCCTAATCGACTAACTATAAGTATTCAACCCGAACAGGAAATAAGTTTATTGTTTGAAAGTAAAGTGCCGGGTGTGCAAATGAAACTTAAACCAGTAGAAATGGATTTTACTTACAAAGAATCTTACACCGAAGCTACACCTGAAGCCTATGAAACTTTGTTACTGGATATTTTAGATGGTGATGCTACTTTATTTATGCGTAGCGACCAGGTGGAAGCTGCATGGAAAGTAGTAATGCCGATAATTAATGCCTGGAAAAAAAATCCAAAAAAAGGATTACTGAAATATGCAGCAGGCACTTGGGGGCCAGCAGCAGCAACCAGTTTATTAAAACCTTTTGCAAAACAATGGGTAGTGCTGCCAGCAGAAAAAAAATAACACCCCGATAAATTCTAAGCAACAATACATAATTAGATATGGCATTAAAAGGAATTACAATAAAAACAATATGGCCCGATGGCTTAGCATTGAGCCATGCTGTTGCTAATTTAATTGTAACAGAGAGTAACAAAGCAGTAGCCCAAAAAGATTTTTTTTCAATTGCCTTATCGGGCGGCAGTACACCAAAATTATTATTTCAATTACTGGCACAGGCGCCTTATAAAAATAATATTCCCTGGAAAAAAATAATTATTGCTTTTGGCGATGAACGTTTTGTTGCACCAACCAGTGAAGAGAGTAATTTCAAAATGGCAAATGATTCATTGTTAAAATATGTACCTGTTTCTAAAAAAAATGTATTAGCTGTACAAACTTTAAAAGTGACGCCTGAGCAATCAGCCGTATTGTACGAGCTAGCTTTAAAAAAACATGTCAGCAATAAACATCCATTCGACATGATTCTTTTAGGTATTGGAGAAGAAGGGCATACTGCTTCCATCTTTCCCAAAAGCGAATTGATAACTGACAAAAAAAATTGGGTAAAAAATATTTGGGTACAGGAAAAACAAATGGATCGCATAAGTTTTACGCTTCCATTTATTAACCAGGCAAAAAATATAATGTTTTTAATTAGTGGAGAAAATAAAGCAGCAATTATAAAAAAGATATTTTCTACAAGCGGGGCAGCATTGCCAGCTGCAATGGTTAAAGCAACAGAAAATACATTTTGGTTTTTAGATGAAGCGGCGGCAGGAGTTAGCCACGGATTACACGGATAGACACGGATTAAATACAATTTTATTTTTGCAGCATTTGTTTTGTATTGGAGTTTTTGCTTTTCAACTTTTCATAAACAACAATCGTCATTAGTATCAACAGCATTCCGTAAAAAGTATCTTCAAAAGGAATAGTATAAATCCTTATGCCTAAATTTTCTGCATTATTGTACAACACAACAGGGATAGCAGTCAAAAATCCGTTTACTATTAAAAAGGGAATAAGCATAATGCAATAGGAAACCAGGAAAGTTGTGGCGTCGAATGTTTTAAAATAGTTTTTATTTAAATAAATAATGGTAATAAAAACAGCATTTAAAATAAATGTCCAGCTGGTATAATATTTATTGTAAAAAATAATTCCTGTTAACCATAAAATCAATGCAACAGCTATAAGTATTACATCTGCTGTATGCTTACTTTTTATTTCAGGGAAATAACTTTTAATACATTCGTAAATAAATACACAGCAATAAGGGACAATAAAAAAGAAAAGTATTTCTTCAACAGGAAGGTTATAAATTTTAAACCCCGTTATATATTTTTCATTAAAACTCCAAACACCCTGGGCTGTAAAATAAAAATCCCATACAATATAAATTAATGCAGGTAACAGCATTGCCGGAAAAAGATATTTCCATTTTTTATAGAACGCTACTTTTTTATCGAAGCTTAATGCAAACGGCCCGATAAAAGATGCTGCTAAAATTATAAAATATGTGTACTGCTGATTCAAGTAAGTAAGATATACTGTTTAGTGGAAAACAAAAAAACGAATCGAAAGTTTAGAAGCTGTTTGAGTTATTTTTTAATAATTGTGAGTAAAGATCCCCAATGGTATGCCGTTTAAAGGATCCCGCCTTGGGCGGCACGATGATGCCATGAAAAACTAAGTCCTTCTTTTAAAACTATCGTTCACTAAATATACTCCTGCAATAGTAACAGCACCACCAACAGCCACATAAATATTTAATTTTTCATTAAAAATTATTACACCTAATAACACTGCCACTATAGGATTGGTATAAGCATATAACGATGCCAGCGATGTAGGCAAACGCTGCAGACTATAAATAAATGCAATAAAAGTTAATACCGATCCTATAACTACTAAATACAAAATGGCCCACCATGCATTGGCCGGAATTGCAGCAATGCTTACAGTGTTACCTGTTGAATAAGACACCGTATATAATGCAACACTGCTGATAAGCATTTGCAAACCCAAACTAAAATAAGGATTAAAGTTAACTGCATGTTTTTTTGTGTACACAGTGCCAAAAGCCCACGAAATTGTTGCAATTACAGAAAGAACAATGCCAAAACTAAAATCAGCATTTAAAAAATCTTTAAGGTGATCGTAAAAAATAATGCAAACGCCACCAAAGCCCATAACCATTCCCAGCAAAGCTTTCTGTGGAAGCCTGCCTCCTCCAAACAAAGTAATAATTACAATCCATAATGGAAATATGGCGCCAATAATAGCACCTAATCCACTGGAAATATATTGCACACCCCATGTGCTTAATCCATTGCTGAGCATAAAATTCAAAAAACTCAATACAAGAATTACTCCCCATTGTTTTCCTTTGGGCCATGGATGCTTAGTGATAATAAAATACAAAAGATAAACACTGCCGCCTAACAATTGCCTGATGGCACAAAGTTGTATGGCTGGCATATTAGTTACACCAACTTTAGAGGCGATCCATGTAGTGCCCCAAAAAAAACATACCCATGCTAATGCAAGTAATGCTTTTTGTCTGGATGTTTTTGATGAGAGCATTTTTTATTTTCCTTCAGGGAGTTGGAGGGGTTTAATGTTTAAAATGCCGTAGCCCTGTAATTACCATGGCCAAATTATTTTGTTTACAATATTCTATGGAATCATTATCACGGATAGAACCTCCGGGTTGTATAAAAGAGGTAATGCCTGCCGCATGTGCAATTTTTACACAATCATCAAAAGGAAAAAATGCATCGCTGGACAACACAGCACCGTTCAAATCAAAATTAAATTGCTTTGCTTTTTCTATAGACTGGCGCAACGAATCAATACGTGATGTTTGTCCGCAGCCTTTACCGATCAATTGTTTATTTTTTACTAAAGCAATTGCATTACTTTTTAAATGTTTGCCGATAATATTTGCAAAACTTAAATCTTCCTTTTCTGCTGCAGTGGTTTCTCTTCCTCCTGCTTCTTTCCATTCTGTGTAATTACCCACATCATTTTGTTGTGTAAGAATTCCGTTTAATACAGATTTGTACTGATGAGTGAGTAAAGAATTTTTAGTGCTTAATTGTAATAGGATCCTGTTCTTTTTAGTTTTTAAAATATCTAATGCATCGCCATCATAAGCAGGTGCAATTAATACTTCAAAAAATATTTCATTTATGGCAACAGCTGTAGCTTTATCTATAGTGCCATTACAAACTAATACACCACCAAATGCACTTTCAGGATCTCCGGCTAAAGCGGCATCCCAGCTTTCTTTTACTGTTTCTCTTTGTGCTATGCCGCAAACATTAGTATGTTTAATTATTCCAAAAACGGCCTCCCCTAAATCCCCTCCCAAAGAGGGGACTTCTGCACTCTGTGAATTTGAAGCTGTGTTAAATTCATTGATAAGTTGTATTGCTGCATCAACATCTACGAGATTATTATACGATAATTCTTTACCGTGCAGTTTATCAAATACTTCATCCTGATTACCATAAAAAATTCCCTGCTGATGAGGGTTTTCGCCATATCGCAAAACAGATTTTGCTTTGTTAAATGGATTAATGAAATCAGTTTTATTAAAATAATTGGAAATAGCCAGATCGTAACCGGTACAAACATCAAACGCTTTTATGGCAAACATGCGGCGCTGCTCTAAAGTAGTTTCGCCTTTTTGTTCTTTTAAAATCTCTTCCAGTAAATGATAATCTTTTTTTGCTGCCACCACTACCACATCTTTATGATTTTTTGCAGCACCACGTATCATACTTGGTCCACCAATATCAATTTTTTCAATAATTAAATTTTCCTCGGTGGTACTGGCAACAGTTTCTTCAAAAGGATACAGATCCACAATCACTAAATCAATTTCAGGAATATTATACTGTTTCATTTCCGCTACATGCTGTGCATCATCACGCTTGCCCAAAATACCGCCGAATACTGAAGGGTGTAATGTTTTAACACGGCCCCCTAAAATAGAAGGATAGCTGGTTAATGATTCAACAGGTACGCAGGGCACTTTTAAATCTTCAATAAATTTTTGCGTACCGCCGGTACTGTAAATGGTTGCACCAAGTGCATGCAGCTGGTTAATAATGTTCTCCAATCCATCTTTATAAAAAACGGAAATTAATGCCGACTGAATTTTTTTTTGCATGTTGTAAGGGGGTTATAAATCCAAAATAAAAGCTCCTTTTTCAGGAACTGAATGGAGTTGCAAATGTAATTGTTCGCAATCTTTTTTCCATGTTTCAATTTTCCACAAACTGTTAGAAGCGTCCACCACATACTGGTTGCAATTGAAAACCGCCGCCAGTTGCGGAATGTAGAGTTTTGGATTTTTAGATATAATGATGATATCAACATTAATTTTTTGTTGTACCGCTTCAAAAACAAGTGCTTTATCAATAACCAAAATTTTTTTATTTCCAAATTGATAAAATGGAGGGTATTGCAAACAACTCTTTACAGCATCTGTTTTATAATTTAATTGTAAAGCAATTCTGCCCGGTTTAAGATGAAAATTTTGCAGCATTCCATCCTGCAGCAAAACACTGTCGCCAATAAATTTATAATGGTTAGCATTTACAAAATCAATGGCCTGGTGCTGCGGCACATTATACACAATAATCTTTTTTTGATTTTTAATTTGCCATTTACCATAAGCATGTACCATAGTAAATGCAAAAAGTGCCAGTAATGAAAAGCGCAGCAGTTTTTTATTTTTATTAATCAGCCAGGCACTTAAAGCAATTACAACGGCATACAGTAACCAGGTAGATAAAATATTTGCAGGAATTTTATCCCACACAGCAAAAGAAAAATTGTTGACCCATAAAATAATCTTATTCATCACCCAAACTAAACCGCCGGTTATTTTACCTGCATATTCCCCCACAAAAGGTATCCATGAAAAAGTTACCAAAAATATTTCGGCATACAGTATTATGCTTGAAAGTGGTACTGCAATGATATTGGTTATTAAAAATAAATTAGGGAACTGGTGAAAATAATAAATACAAATAGGAAAAGTAAGTATTTGTGCTGCCAGCGATATGGCCATCAGTTTCCAAACTTTATCTACCCACTTATTTTTTATGTAGAAAAGATTATACACAGGTTTTTGAAAAACAATAATGCCCACTACTGCCAAATAGGATAATTGAAAACCTACATCCCACAAAAAGTATGGATTAAAGCAAAGCATTACAAATGCAGATGCGGCAAGCGAATTATAAATAGAAGATTTTTTTGTAAGGTTATTGCCAATAGTTATAAATGTAAACATTACTGCGGATCGCAGCACCGAGGCAGATGCTCCTGTTAATAATGAAAACAACCACAGGCAACTTAATATTAAAACTACCTGCAAAACTTTTGATTTATTTACAAAAGGTATTCTTGCAAATAACCATACCAGCATTATATAAATTAATCCTAAATGCATACCGGATATGGCAATGATGTGTACCACACCTGTATTGCTGTAAGCCTGTACCAGATCTTTATCCAAATCGTTAGTATAACCAATAAGCAGAGCTTCTGCAATACCCAGCTCATCTTTACCGGTATTAATATTTTTTCGCAGCGTGGCTAAAATTTTTTCTCTTGCTGTAAAAATAAATTGCTTAAACCCATTTACATTTTTGCCGGATAGCAGCACCCAATCTTTTTCTTTTAAAAATACATTGTGAAATGTCTGCTGAAAGGCAGCGTAGCGCTGGTAATTAAATGCGCCGGGGTTGCCAGAGTTTTTTATTTGCTGTAGGTTTTTATTAATTAAAATTCTGTCGCCATAATGTAATTGCTGCGCCAAACTATGTTTAGAAAAATATAATAATAATTTTCCTTTGCAGGCAATAGCTGTATCATTATTAATTACTGCTTCTACAAAAGCATCGGCTTTGTAAGATTTTGTTTTTTCAATCACGGGTTCCTCAATCTTTACAACGATATAATCAGCGTTCTTATAATAATTGCCAAACCAGTCATTTGTATGCCGCACATCTTTTTGCCAGGTAATTAATAAACCAAAAGTTAGCAGTAATAGGTTTATAAAAATGCCCTGAACCAATTGTAATTTAAAACGCAACGCTAATGGCAGAAAATAAAATAGTGTATTTGCTGCGCCAAAACTAATAACAGCCATCATAATTACCGGCAGTGGAATTTGTACATACCATTGCAAAATTATACCTGCAGCAAAAGGTAAAAGCAGGCGAATGAATGGTGCAGTTTTGTAAACGGGTATGCTGAGGGGTTTGGGCATACCTCAAAATATAAAATAAGGAGGGAAAAAGCAAATAAGGTTTTGTTACAAACAGCTTGGTTTAAATAACTATCATCAGTCAATATCTTACCGGCATTTTGTTTTCAAATTTTTACTATAAGGAAGAATCGGATAAGATATTAATGAAGCGTTTTTGTATTACTCTTGACTGATGGCTTAGCTTAATGGAAGCAACCGAACTCAGTTATACTTATAATTTAAATGAATAATGGGAGCTTATTTTAAATGTTACAGCAACTAACACAAAGCAGTAATATTACTTAATCCAAGTCAATTTTATATCGGCATTATACTATTAGAGGTTTGTAAATAGTGCTTCAACTACTTAGTAAAATTAGCCATTTAACGGGTTTTTAGGCGTTTCAGCGGATATATGAGTTATTTCATCTAAAAATTTAAAATCAGGGCAATAGGGAAATTACTTTTGACTTATCAAACCAAATGAAACACTAACAACAAAAAATTAAAACAATGCGTACCCCCTCAGAACTTACCGACGATCAACTTATTGAATTGTACATTGATGGTGATAACAATGCATTTACCACAATTGTAACAAGGCACAAAAGCAAAATTTACACTTCCATTTATTTACTTATAAAAGATAAATACCTGGCAGAAGATATTTTTCAGGATGTTTTTGTAAGGATTATTGATACCATAAAATCTGGCGGATATAAAGGAGAAGGAAAATTTATACCTTGGGCAATGTGCATAGCACGTAACATGAGCATGGATCATTTTAGAAAAATTAAACGCAATCCCGTTATTAAAACCAGTGATGATAAAGATATTTTTGATGTACTTGATTTTGCACAACCCGGAATAGAACAAAAAATTATAAAAGAAGAGACGTATGAAAAGGTAAGAAAATTGCTCGATATGCTTCCTGAAAATCAGAGAGAGGTTGTAATATTACGTCATTATGCCAATCTAAGTTTTAAAGAAATTTCTACGCTTACAAATGACAGTAAAAACACATCTCTTGGTCGTATGCGCTATGGTTTATTAAATCTAAAAAAGATCATTAAAAAAAAGGAATTGACAGAAATATTTTAATCCTGTTTAAAGATAAAAAATTTATATTTTTTTTGATTGCGTATACCCTTTTGCATTAATAATTAAAGAAGGCATTAAATAATTCCATTAAATTTAAAATTACACCCTACCCTTTATGCAACCAGCTGTAAAACAATTAGACCGTAATTATTTATTACATTTTTACCAGGATATGACTGATGAACTGGGAGAAATATTTGAACTGTTTCTTTTAGAAACCGAACCCACAGTTTTAAAAATAATCACTTTAATAAAAAAAAGTGACTTGGCGACTGCTGAAGAGGAACTGCATAAAATTGCCCCATCTTTCTACTCTGTTGGCCTGCCGCAATTAACTACTAAATTAACAGTTGTTGATAAGGTTGTAAAAGCTGGTAACGCAAAAAAAGCCAGCGATCTCATTGCAATTTTTTATGAAGATTTTAAAACTTACCTGCCTGCTGTGGAAGCAGAAATGGAAAGACTGCAAAACGTAAAAGCATGTGCCTATAATTAGAATATACGTTTGTAATTTTGGATAATCCCTTGGGGGAAGTTATCTGATAACTAATATATTTATACTAAAGATGGGTGGCAGTAATTGCAACCCATCTTTTATTCGCCTTAAAAATTATAATTAAATTATTTACTTAAATGCATACTACGTTCCTTATACAACTGACGGAAATATGGGTCACGTAAATCTTTTATAAACCGTATGGCCTCGCCGGTACTTTTCATTTCTGGGCCTAACTCTTTATTTACACCGGGGAATTTATTGAAGGAGAAAACCGGTTCTTTAATGGCAAAGCCGGTTAGTTTTTTCTCGAAAGTAAAATCTTTTAATTTATTTACTTCCATCATTATTTTAGTAGCAATATTTAAATACGGTATTTGATAAGCCTTGGCAATAAACGGTGTGGTACGGCTTGCCCTTGGGTTGGCCTCAATCACAAACACATTGCCATCTTTAATTGCAAACTGAATATTGATAAGCCCTTTTATATTTAATGCCCTGCCAATTTTTTCTGCATACTCTTCCATGGTATGCACAATTAATGGCGATAAATTAAATTGTGGCAACACAGCATTACTGTCACCGCTATGGATACCCGCCGGTTCAATATGTTCCATCACGCCCATTACATGAAAATCATCGCCATCAAAAATGGCATCTATCTCCGCTTCCTGACAACGATCCAGAAAATGATCAATTAAAATTTTATTACCCGGCAAATGTTTTATTAAACTCAGTACACCTTTTTCCAGGTCTTCGTCATTAATTACAATCCGCATTCTTTGTCCACCTAAAACATAACTTGGCCTTATTAAAACCGGGTAACCAACTTTATTAGCCACCTCAATAGCTTCATCGGTATTGTATGCCGTACCATAATCCGGGTAAGGAATGCCGAGCTCTTTAAGCATGTCGCTAAATCGGCCACGGTCTTCGGCAATATCCATATTATCGAAAGAAGTACCTATAATTTTTATTCCTTTTTCGTGCAAACGTTTGGCTAATTTTAAAGCAGTTTGTCCACCAAGCTGCACAATTACGCCATAAGGTTTTTCATGCTCCACAATTTCCCAAAGATGTTCCCAAAAAACAGGTTCAAAATACAATTTATCTGCAATGTCAAAATCGGTGCTTACAGTTTCGGGGTTACAGTTTACCATTATGGCTTCGTATCCTGCTTCCTTAATGGCCAGCAAGCCATGCACACAGCAGTAATCAAATTCAATACCCTGGCCAATTCTGTTGGGGCCGCTGCCTAAAACAATTATCTTCTTTTTTGCTGAAACTTTACTCTCGTTTTGATTAACAATTTGCATTACTGTAATTTAAAAAAGTGAATAGCTGAATCGTGTACTCCGGGATTCTTTTAATTTGGTGGCAAAAATAAATTTTTTTGGCCATCTTTTCGTTTTTCTTCAAAATGAATTGTGCTGTACTGTTTGGTGCTAATTATTGGTTTTTAAATAAGGTATTAGCTGGCTTGATATTATTGCTGCTATTTTACTGCAACCTGCATTGGTAAAATGCATAAAATCGTAATAATAATTACTGTTCTTTGGCATTAATGCTGCAAGGTCTATTACTTTTACTTCGTTACCGAAAGACCTTACCACATCGTTATACAATCCCAAAACTTTTTCCATTACAACTGCATTACTTAAAGGATCAGTATCAGGAATTATTTTGTTAGCCATATTTATCATGGTGGTGCTATCGGTATAATTGCCAAACATTGAGGGTTGTGTAATTAATATGGGCTTTACATTAATGGCTTTACAAATTGCAATCATATCCGTTACTCTTTGCCGGTATTGGGTAAGATAAACAGCCTGTTTTTGTAAAATTACTTTGGTGTATTGATCGGATAATACAGTGTCTTTAAGTGTTGAAAAATCTACCTCTTTATGAATTAATCCTTTTTTGTAAGCACCACGTATAGCATACAACTGAAAAAAAGCAGAACCCAGTTCAGTTTTATTGATGAGAGATTTGAAAAAACTTTTGGCCGACAAAAAATTAATTTTCTTTTCGTTCATCAAATCAAATTGCTGTGGTTTATCCGTTTCCACATCGTTGGCACCAATTAAAAAAGTTACATATTTTGGTTTTAACCTGGTAATATACTCTTTCAATAATAGCAGGTGACCAAAAGTTGAATGCCCGTCAACGCCGGCATTATTTAACCATGCCGCCGGAAAGCTATCTTTTAATTGTTGAGATAATTGGTAAGGCCAGGTTAGCGAATCGCTGATGAAGCGGCATTCGGTAGTACTGCCGCCTATGCAAATGATAGATAATAATTTGTTTACACTGTCAGTTAGTTCGGGGCCACGAAAGCCTAAAGAATTTCTTGAATAATTAATGTTACTGTCTAACTTTTTTATCCAGGTGTTTTTATAAACTATTTTTTGGTTTGCTGGAAGTACCAGTTTTCCTTTAGAAACAGCAAATGGAAGCGGATTGTAAAAATGTAAAATGATTTCGCAAATAATTAAAGCAATTAAAACACCCAGCAGTATGGAAAGGAATTTTTTAATTGCTGTTTTCATGCTTTTTTATTTACGCTGGCAGAGCAAAGCAAAAACTATTAGCATTATTTACAAAATCTAAATACTGATCACTTATTTTCAAACGTACTATAAAAATAAGGCGTCTTTGCTTCAAACTCTGCCGCACAGGTATCTACCATTTTATAAACCCGGGTAAGGCCCATTGTTTTTCTTCTTTCATAAAGTGATTCTGCATCTTCTTCGTTCATAATTTTTACAATCTGCTCATCGCTAAAACCTAAAACTTTTGCTTCTCTTAAAAGATCATCGGGTAAAGTTTTTAAATGGTATTTGGCAATCTCATTTTCGCAGTCACAAATTTTTTGGATCTGGTAAATAAACCAGCGGTCAATTTTGGTACTTTCGCAAATGCGTTTAATACTTGCACCAGCCATAAGGGCATCTTTTATCCTGAATATCCTATCCCACTTGGGTATTTTAATATACTCAATCAAATCATCAGATGTCATTAAACTTTTTCCGTAATAGCCTAAACCTATAGCATCATTCTCTAAACTCTGACAGGCTTTTTGCACAGCTTCTGCAAAGCTTCTTCCAATCGCCATCACCTCCCCTACCGATTTCATTTGAAACCCCAGTGTATCATCGGCTCCTTTAAATTTATCAAAATTCCAACGGGGTATTTTTACAATTACATAATCCAGTGCCGGTTCAAAATACGCAGAAGTGGATTGAGTGATCTGGTTTTTTAATTCATCTAAATTATAACCAATAGCAAGTTTAGCTGCAACTTTTGCAATGGGGTAGCCGGTAGCTTTACTCGCCAGTGCCGAGGAGCGGCTAACCCTGGGGTTTATTTCCACCACAATTATTTCTTCGGTTTGCGGATTAAGGGCAAACTGCACATTACAACCGCCTGCAAAATTACCCAGTGCCCTCATCATTCTAATAGCGGTGTTACGCATCAGTTGGTAGGCAGTATCACTCAGCGTCATAGCAGGTGCAACGGTTATAGAGTCGCCGGTATGCACACCCATCGGGTCAAAATTTTCTACTGTACAAATAATAGCTACATTATCGGCATTGTCTCTTAATAATTCTAATTCAAATTCTTTCCAGCCCAGTACGGCTTTTTCCACCAGCACTTCATGAATAGGACTGGCAGTTAAAGCCCTGTTCAACGCTTCATCCAGTTCATCTTTTTTAAATACAATGCCGCCGCCGGTGCCACCCAAAGTAAATGAGGGACGAAGCACTAATGGAAATCCAATATCCTGCGCAAATTCTTTACCTTCTAAAAAGGAGTTGGCAATTTTTGCCTCGCAAACCGGTATGCCCATTTCAATCATCCACAGGCGGAATTTCTCCCTGTCTTCAGCCTTATCAATAGCTTTAATATCTACACCAATTAATTTTACGTTGTATTTTTCCCAAACGCCCAGTTCATCGGCTTCTTTACAAAGATTTAAGGCTGTTTGCCCGCCCATAGTAGGCAGTACGGCATCAATATCGTTTTCTTCTAAAATTTGTTCAATACTTTCCACGGTTAAAGGCAGTAAATAAACCCTGTCGGCCATCATGGGGTCCGTCATAATAGTGGCCGGGTTACTATTAATAAGGGTAACTTTTATGCCTTCTTCCCTTATACTTCGGGCAGCTTGGGTTCCGCTGTAATCAAATTCGCAGGCCTGGCCAATTACAATTGGGCCGCTGCCGATAATTAATACTGATTTGATGGATTTGTCTATTGGCATAAGTAGTTTGCCTTTTGAAGGCAGGCAAAAGTAATTGTAAATGCTGTAAATAAAAAACTGTGCCCTTTATTAAGCACAGTTTTTTTACACAATAGTTAAAAATTAAGAGGGTGTGGAGGCGGATTTGTCTTTTTTGCCAAACAAATCACTCATGGATTTTTCCGTATCACTCATATGTTCTTTTAGTGCTTCGCCGCCTTTTGTTTTTAATTCTTCAAAATAATCTTTTGCTTTTTCTGCAAAATTTTCTGCCTCAGTTTTAAATTTATTGGCTTTATCTTTTAAATCACCAGCCAGTTTTTCTTTTTCTTCGGATGTCATACTCATGTATTTTGATGCTGCAAGTGCTGCAGCGGCACCTAATAAAAATGTAGCTATGTGTTTTGAATTTACACTCATGATAATTTTATTTATTAATGGGTATGTTAATGTCCCAGCTTCCTACTTCAAAAATTTCAATTTCAAAGATAGAATTGCCAAAATTGAATGTCCCCCTAAAAGGGAAAATAACGCCACGAAAGATGGTAATCTCTTTGTTAGTTAGTGTATTACTCGATTTACTTATAAATTGGCCTCTGGTAATTTGAAAATTAGTCATAGTTGTTGTAGATTGAAAACCGCCGCCAATGAGGTTTTCTACTGTTATAGTAATAGCGTTGCCTTGTCCCATTTTAGACACACCCACTCTTCCCATTTCGGAAGTAACATTGTGAATGGTATACGGATTTTCATATTCCCCTTTATAAATATCTTTTTTCCAAAATCCAGCTACCACGGAATCTTTGTACTTAATTTTGTAGTGCATTTCGCCTTTACCTTCTTTCATTCCTTTTTTCCAGGCGCCGTCATAATAGGTTCCATTTTTCCACACATATTTTCCCAATCCATCAGGCAACCCGTTTTTAAAATCCCCTTCATAAGTATCAACTCCAACGGCTTTTCCTGCACCGTTAGCTTTTCCCTTATCGCACCCGCCTTCATAAGTACCTTTTAAAGAATCGGCCATTACTCCGCAAACACTGGTTTGAGCTATTATTAATTTAGAAGAACCAATAAATAAAAAAAGCAGAAAAAAATGTTTCATAAAATTTTTAGAATTAAAAGAGGTTTGATTTAATATGAGTAATTTTATAGTATCTCATACAAAATGCAAATTCAACATTATAAATATAATGATAAAACAACTACTGCGTGGCAACTATATAATTTTTTTTCTATTGACTTATTCCATCTGTGCTGCCCAAATTTTTCCATCTAAAAATTATCCGAAAAATTATTTTACCTGGCCTGTTAGTGCTACCAAAGCTTTGGTAGCCAACTTTGGCGAACTAAGGCCCAATCATTATCACATGGGTTTAGATTGCAGAACTGAGCAAAAACAAAACCTACCCGTGCTGGCTGCTGCTGCAGGTTATATTGCCAAAGTAAAAATAGAACCTTATGGTTTTGGAAGGGCCATTTACATTAATCACCCCAATGGTTTAACTACTTTATATGCCCACCTTAATAATTTTATGCCCGGGCTGGAAAAATATGTAAAAGAGCAGCAGTATAAAATAAAAAGCTGGAAAGTTTTTTTAGACATCCCTGCAAATTTATTTCCGGTAACAAAGGGAATGTTTATTGCTTACAGCGGCAATACCGGCGGCAGCCAGGGGCCGCATGTACATTTTGAAATAAGAGATACTAAAACAGATAAAGTTTTAAACCCATCGCTTTTTGATTTACCCATAGTTGATAATGTAGCGCCGGATATTTTGCGTTTAGCAGTGTACGACAGGTGCATCAGTACCTACGAACAAAGTCCTAAATTTTATACTTTAAAAAAAGTAAATGGGGTGTATGTTACCTCTCCAGCCTTAATAATTACCAATACCGATAAAGTAAGTTTTGGTATTACTGCTTTTGACAGGTACTCGGCATCAAATAACCGCAACGGCATTTACGAAGCCGTTTTGTATGAGGATGAATCGCCGGTTATTGGTTTTCAGTTAGACAGCATCAGTTACGACGAAACCCGTTATTTAAATGCACATATCGATTATAAATTAAAAAGCAGTGGCGGGCCCTATGTACAGCATTTATCAAGACTGGCAGGATACAGCAACAGTATTTATAAAACTGTAAACGGCGATGGCGTAATTGTTATTGAAGATGACAGTGTACATAAAATAAAAATAGAAGTGAAAGATGCCAATGGTAACACTTCGTTTTTAAAGTTTGATGTAAAGCGTGGGCCGGGTGTTGCAGAAAAAATAAAAAAAGAAACATCCCCTTTTTTAAATCAAACATTTTTTCATCCGGGTTTTATTAATTTGTTCGAAAACAATACCATCAGTTTTTATTTGCCGGAAAATGCTTTGTACGATTCAATCCGTTTCAGGTATAATGAAATAATTCCCCAGGAAGGTAATACTATTTATCAGTTACATAACACCAGTGTACCGGTGCAGGTGTACTTTCCAATAAAAATAAAAGCCAGTTCGCCTTTACCCGATAAAATGGTAATGCATCGGTTTGCAAATAATAAAGATGATTATGCCGAGGCCGAATTTGAAAATGGTTGGTATAAAGCCAGTTTTCGTGAGTTTGGAAATTTTCAATTAATGATTGATACCATTCCGCCAAAAATTGTTCCCATTGGTGTAAGAGCTGGCATGAATGCCGCTAAACTAAACCGCCTGGCTTTTGTTATTACTGATAACACCGAAGAAATTAAAAAATTTACAGCAACTTTAGATGGCAACTGGCTTCGTTTTAGTAATGATAAAGGCAAAACATTTATTTATACTTTTGATGAAATGTGCCCACCCGGTGAGCATGAATTAAAAATCACAGTAGAAGATCAGGTGGGGAATGTGAGTGAAAGGGTTTATCATTTTACCAAATAAAGCCTCTCCGCCCCTAAAGGAGAACCTGGAGTAAAATTATTTTCATGGGCTTTTCAAATATTGAAATGCTTAACAAAATTATCAATCTAAAAAAAGAAAGTCCCTTTAGGGATTTAGGGTAATTATGACAACATTAAAAGAAGGCAACAAAGCTCCAGCATTTAAAAGCAAAGATCAAAATGGTAACCCCATTTCTCTTGCAGATTTTAAAGGCAAAAAAGTGGTATTATATTTTTATCCTGAGGATGATACACCCACCTGTACGGTACAAGCCTGTAACCTGAGAGATAATTTTGCTTTACTAAAAAAACAAGGTTTTACAGTTTTAGGCGTAAGCCCCGATGAAGAGAAAAAACATAAAAAATTTGAAACCAAATATAATTTACCTTTTACATTAATTACCGATCCTGAACATAAAATTATTGATGCTTACAGTGTTTGGGGCGAAAAGCAAATGTATGGCAGAACATATATGGGCCTGCACCGCACGACTTTTTTAATTGATGAAAAAGGAATTGTTAAAAAAATATTTTTAAAGCCAAAAAGCAAGCAGCATACCGAAGAAATTTTAAATGCCTGGCAACTTATAGATAAATAAATGCGTTACCATTAATAACATTTAAATATTTTAAACTTCAGTTATGAAAAAAATAGTTTTAGTTGCGGTACCATTAATTTTTACAATAATATTATTTGCAGCCTGCAGTAAAAGCGATAGCACAACTGGTGGAGGTGGTACAGGCGGGGGTGGAAGAACATTTTCATGCGCAGGCATTACACCTAAATTTGCAGCCGATGTGCAGCCAATAATTCAATCTTTATGTGCCACTAACAGCAGTTGCCATGCTGGGGGCAGTGTTAACTCCGGCGGATCACTTACCACTTATGCAGAAATAAATGCAAAAAAATCTAACATTCGTGCCCAAATACTTTCTGGCGCAATGCCACAAACCGGCACCATATCACAGGCACAAATAAATGCCCTTATTTGCTGGATAGACAGTGGTGCTCCCAATAATTAATTTTTTCATTGAAAGAAAACGCTTTTTACATAAAAGAAAACTCCTGGCTGGCAAAAATTGCTGCAATAAAATTACGCAGCAGCAGTGTAGCAATGGTGTTGGGTAAAACTATTCATCTGCACAATACTTCTACAAATGAATTTTTACAAAATAAAAAATGGGTTAAGCACGAGCTTTGCCATGTACAACAATTTAAGCAGCATGGTTACCTGCTTTTTGTAATTAAATATGTTTGGGAGAGTATAAAAAAAGGTTATTACAATAATAAGTTTGAAGTGGAAGCAAGAGCCGCCGAAGATTTATAATACCCATTCAATTTCGCCAACGTTAAATACCCTTTCAATAGCATCCTGCGTAATTAACTGCCCCTGCGTATTTACACTTTTAATAACAGTTTCAAAAACTGCATTCTCTTTTTTCAACCTAACTTTTTCGTTTTTTTTATACAGCTGTTGAAGATATGCTGCATACAATTCTCTGTAATTTTTCTCTAAAAGTTTATCAAAATTATTCATCATCAAATGATATAGTTCCAGTGCCAGTGCAATAATATCATACTCTTTTCCCGTTATTTGTTTTAAAGAAACAGGGTTGGGCAACGATGGATCAAAATCAGTTTGATTTACATTTACCCCAATACCAACTACAGCCCATTGCCAGTTTCCTGTTTGTAATTGCCCGCTGCTCACTGCATTTTCAATCAGCATACCTGCTGCCTTTCTGTCACACCAGTACAGATCGTTAGGCCATTTTATTGCTGTTTGTCCGCCTGTATACTTATTTAAAAAATCATTTGCCGCCAAGGCCATACACATGCTCAGGTAAAATTGCTGGTCTGTCCTCAGCATATCCGTCTTTAAAATCAGGCTCATGGCTATGCTTTGCCCTTCTGTCGACTTCCAGGTTTTACCCCGTTGCCCCTTTCCTGCAGTTTGCGCTTTAGCAATAACCGCCATTCCATGGTTTGCCATTCCTTGCCGAACATTTGCCATGGCATAATTGTTGGTACTGTCAACACTGTCTAATATTTTAAAAAAACCGGTGTCATGCATACTTATTCAAATGACAAAGAAGTGTTACTTTTGCCATTAATTGCAAGCTACATGCACATTTGTAAATAACAAAAGTTTAATATTGCCGTTATTAGAAAAATACGGCCCAAAAATATAATTTCAATTTGAACAACCTTAACGTTTTAAATACCAGAAAAAAAAGTACAGTAGTAAAACTTACCCGTAACAGCAAAATCTTCAAAGCCATAATTAAAGCCATACAGGATAAAAAGGGTGAACATATTTTAAGTCTCGACTTGCGCAAAATACCCGAAGCCGTTTCAGATTTTTTTATTATTTGCCAGGCAAACAGTAATACACAGTTAAAAGCCATTGCAGATTTTGTTGAAGAAGAGGTAAAAAATAATTGCGATGAAGCGCCTTATAAGCACGAAGGCAGACAGGCTCAACAATGGATTTTAATTGATTATGTAAATGTGGTAGTACACATTATGTTGCCCGAACCCCGAAAGTTTTATCAGCTGGAAGAAATGTGGAGCGATGCACCGGGGATGGAACATATTGATTCGAAAAAAAAGAAATAAATTTTTATTATTTAAAATAATAAGCGGTTAAAACCGTCAACAACAATAGTAAACCTTACTAAGCTACAAGCACTCAATAAACAATGGCAAAAAATAACATGAATCAGCAAAATGCTAATAAAAAATTTGGCCCGGATAATACCCCTCCAACCGGTGAAGAACCTAAGAAAAAAAACCGTTTAAATATTTACTGGATATACGGAATTATTTTTGTGGGCTTAATAGCCTATAATATGTTCAGGGGCGTAAGTACTGAAGGCATTGCCACCAATAAATTAAAGTTTTACGAAATGGTAAAACAGGGTGATGTTGAAAAAATACTTATCGTTTCTAACAAAACGCCTTCAATTGTAAAAGTATTTTTAAAACCAGAAAGTATAAAAGCTAATGACAGTTTTTATAAAGCACTTTGGAAAGATGAAGATGCTGTAAAGAAACTTGAAGCGTTGAAAAAAGCAAAAGAGCCGCAGGTGTTTTTTACTGTTGGCGACCCGAAGACTTTTTCAGCCCAAATGGAAGAAGAGTTATATAAACCGAATCCTGGAATTAGTAAAGTACCGGACGAGTTTGTAAATGAAGGTGAGTGGTTTGGGCAGTTGATGAATTTTATTCCTTTAATACTGGTTATTTTATTGTTTGTATTAATGATGCGTAAAATGGGTGGTCCCGGCGGCGGTGGTGGCCCGGGTGGCATATTCAGTATCGGAAAATCTAAAGCCACTTTATTTGATAAAGGCACCAGGGTAAATATAAACTTTGGTGATGTTGCCGGTTTGGATGAAGCAAAAGTAGAAGTAATGGAAATTGTTGACTTCTTAAAAAATCCAAAAAAATACACAGCACTGGGTGGTAAAATTCCAAAAGGTGCGTTACTGGTTGGTCCTCCCGGCACAGGTAAAACGCTTTTAGCAAAAGCAGTTGCCGGCGAAGCACAAGTGCCTTTTTTTAGTTTAAGTGGCAGTGATTTTGTAGAAATGTTTGTAGGTGTGGGTGCCAGCCGTGTAAGAGATTTATTTAAACAGGCAAGAGAAAAAGCGCCTTGTATTATTTTTATTGATGAAATTGATGCGATAGGAAGAGCAAGAGGAAAAAATGTGATGATGAGCAATGATGAAAGAGAAAATACTTTAAACCAGTTATTGGTGGAGATGGATGGTTTTGGTACCGATTTAGGTATTATAATTTTAGCTGCTACCAACAGGCCAGATGTTTTAGATACTGCGTTATTGCGTCCGGGAAGATTTGACAGGCAGATAACTATCGACCGTCCGGATCTTGTTGGAAGAGAAGCTATTTTTAAAGTGCATCTGCAACCGATAAAAATTTCTCAAACATTAGATATACATAAACTGGCCGAACAAACACCAGGCTTTGCCGGTGCAGATATTGCCAACGTATGTAACGAAGCTGCATTGATTGCTGCAAGAAAAAATAAAGAGGCCGTTGATATGAGTGATTTTCAGGATGCTATTGACAGGGTTATTGGCGGATTGGAAAAAAGGAATAAAATTATTTCTCCGGAGGAAAAAGAAATTATTGCTTACCACGAAGCTGGTCATGCAATTTGCGGATGGTATTTAGAACATGCTTACCCATTATTAAAAGTAACGGTGGTGCCAAGAGGAAGTGCAGCGTTAGGTTACGCACAGTACACACCAAAAGAACAATACCTGTACAATACTGATCAACTGATGGATCAAATTTGTATGACATTGGGTGGCAGGGCAAGTGAAGATATTTTCTTTGGTAAAATAAGTACCGGTGCAAGTAACGATCTGCAGCAGATAACAAAAATTGCTTACAGCATGATTACAGTTTATGGTATGAATGATAAAGTAGGCAACATCAGTTATTACGATCCCAGCCAGGAAAATATGTTTACAAAACCTTTTAGTGAAGAAACAGGTAAGATGATTGATGAAGAAGTGCGTAAACTAATTGATAACGCTTACCAGATTACTAAAAAATTACTAACTGAAAAAAAGGGTGACGTAGAAAAACTGGCTAAAGAATTATTGAAAAAAGAAGTGTTGTTTAAAAGTGATGTGGAAGCTTTGATTGGTAAAAGGCCTTATGAAGAAAAGAAAACTTTGGATATTAAAGATGAAGATAAAGTTGGTGACGAGCCGTCAACAACTATACCCGAAGAATTAATAAATCCGCCACAAATTTAAAAGCCATGGCTGTATCGCAGGCAAAAGAAAATATTTTAAAAAAAATAAGGCAGGCGCTGAGTAATCCGGCGCCTTTGCCGTTTCCTAATAGCGAAGGAAATAATTCTATTTTTTTTCCGGCACCCGACGATTTGGAAGTGGTATTTGCGGAAGAGTTTGTACAACTGCAGGGCAAGTTTGCTTTTTGCAGCGATGAAAAAGATATGCTGCAGCAAATACAAAAATTAATTGCAGAAAAGCAATGGACAAAAATTTATTGTAATGAAGATAAATGGAACGCCGCTTTTAGCAACACTATAAATCTTCCCACATGCGATGCTTCAATTACCGGTTGCGAATTTTTAGTAGCCCGTACAGGAACTATTGTAATGAGTGCTGCACAACAAAGCGGACGTACAGTAAGTGTGTACGCTCCCATTCATATTTGTATTGCCTACACTAATCAATTGGTGTACGATATTAAAGATGCCCTGCAAATGCTTAAAGAAAAATATGCAGGCAATATTCCGTCGCTTATAACATTTGCCAGCGGCCCCAGCCGCACTGCCGATATTGAAAAAACTTTGGTTACAGGCGTACACGGCCCAAAAGAAGTGTATTGCTTTTTGGTAGATGTATAATTGCTATTTTACTTTACCTTTAATACATAATGAATAACGATACACATCACCTGTTTGTTTACGGTTCTCTCCGCAGTGGATTTCACCATGCGGCTTATGAGTACCTTTCTAAATATTTTAATTTAATTGGTCAGGCTGTTGTAAAAGGAAAATTATACGATGCAGGAGATTATCCTGTAGCCAAACCAACAGAAGAAGAAAAATTTATCATTGGCGAATTATATGCAATAAATAATAGCGCAGAATTTTCTTACGCCATCGGGCAATTGGATGATTATGAAGGTTTATTTCCAGAGGAAGGAGAAACTCCACTTTATAAAAGAGAAACCGTAACAGTAATTGTAAATAATCAGCATCACGCCGCATGGATATATTGGTTTAATGGTGCCGTTGAAGAACTTGCCGAGATTGCATCAGGTGATGTGCTGCAATATATGCAACAGAAAAATAAATAGTATCAGGCCAGTAGCAATCAAAAGCCCATATTCTTTCTCCTCATACATAATTTGTATATTTGATTATAACTAATAAAGAAGTTTATGACTGAAGTAATTTTTTTGATAGAAGAAGCGCTGGAAGGTGGTTATACTGCCCGTGCCTTAGGTGAAGGCATTTTTACCGAAGCAGAAACATTGGAAGAATTAAGAAATAATGTAAAAGAAGCTGTTGATTGTTATTATGAGGAAGACGATGAAAATAAACCTAAATTAATTCGCCTGCATTTAGTTAAAGAAGAATTGATTACTGCATGATATTGCCAATGGATTTTTATAACTTCTAATTTATAATTTTTGGCAACCCTCGAACCACATAAAAAAATTTACTTCCTTTCCGATTTTCACCTTGGTGCACCCAATGCACACGAAAGTTTAATAAGAGAAAAAAAAATTATCGCATTTTTAGAGGAGATAAAAAAAGATGCCGCACAAATTTTTATTGTAGGCGACCTGTTTGATTTTTGGTACGAATACAAAATGGTTGTACCTAAAGGCTATGTCCGCATTTTGGGTAAGCTTGCCGAAATTACCGACAGGGGAATCCCCATTCATTTTTTTGTTGGCAACCACGATATGTGGATGAAAAATTATTTTCAACAGGAACTTAATATTCCCGTTTATTTTGAACCGGTAGCCTTTGAATTTAATGGTAAAAAATTTTTAATTGGCCATGGCGATGGCTTAGGTCCAGACGATCATGGTTATAAATTCATTAAAAAAATATTCAGGAATAAAGTTTGTCAGTGGTTGTTTGGCATTTTACCGCCGCAAATTGGAATGGGCATAGCTAATTATTTCAGCCGTAAAAGCCGGGCACAAACCGGGCAAACTGATGAAAAATTTTTAGGAGAAGATAAAGAATGGCTCATAATTTATTGTAAAGAAATTTTACAACAACAGCACTATGATTTTTTTATTTTTGGCCACCGGCATTTGCCCATAAACTTTAACTTACCGGCAAGCAGCCTTTACATTAATTTAGGCGACTGGATAAAGTATGACAGTTATGCGGTGTTTGATGGTGAGCATTTGGAATTGAAGTATTATGTCCCGGCCCCTCCTGTCCTCCCCCGGGGGGAGAGATATTGAGGAGAACGAAGCGAAGATTGAATTTTTAAATAAAAAAGTTTGCAAAAAATAAAAACCATACTACTTTCACTTCTGTGTTTCTGTGCTTCTGTGGCAATACCTTTTGCGGCGCAAGCTCAAAATGATTCTGCTTTTTCTTTTTTTAAAATCGTCAAAGGCAATTACATAAATTTTAATGTAGATAATCTTGATAATATTTACCTTATTACCGCAGGTAACCAATTAAAAAAAATAAATGGCAACGGCGATTCTGTTGGGGTTTTTAATGATGTAAAACGTTATGGTAATCTTTTTTCCATCGACGTTACCAATCCTTTAAAAATTTTACTCTATTATAAAAATTTTGCAACAGTGGTAGTATTAGACAGATTTTTAAACATCCGTAACACCATCAATTTTAGAAAACAAAATATTTTTACTGTACAAAGTATTGGCACATCTTACGATAATAATATCTGGCTTTTTGATGAACAGGATTACAAACTAAAAAAAATTGATGAAGATGGAAAATTGTTACAGGAAACTACCGATTTCAGGATGTTATTTGATTCTGTGCCATCGCCAACACAACTAACAGACAAAGAAAATTTTGTTTACCTGTACGATGCAGAAAAAGGCTTTTACATTTTTGATTATTACGGTGCTTTTAAAAACAGGCTGCCGTTTTTAAACTGGAAAAATATAGCGGTGTCAGAAAAAAACATGTACGGTTTTGCCGATAACAAATTATATAGTTACGAGTTAAACTCACTTACTTTAAAAGAATATAAATTACCTGCTTTTATTGCAAGCAATGCTGAAATAAAAGCCATCAACGGAAAAATTTATCTGTTAAAAGATGATGGCATATATATTTACAGCGTAAAATAAATTACTCATTTTTAATTCGCTATTGCCCATTCACCATTCACGGCTTTATCGTATTTTTATTTCATGGATTTTTTAGACCAGGTTTATTTAGACAACACCATCAGAAGTTACTGCATTGCCGGAGGCATTATTTTGCTGATGCTGATTTTAAAAAGATATTTCAGCAGGTATATTGCCGCAGTGGTGTACCGTTTATTTCAACGCCTTTGGAAAAATGTTGAAAAAAAATCGTTTACCGATTTGGTTGTTGAGCCGCTGGAATGGTTTTTATTTATTTTGCTGGCAGTATTTACAATTGATAAATTAAATTTTCCCGCTGCATGGCAATATAAAATTTACGGTCATGCTATTGACGATATTTTTACAAGGCTGGGCATTGGCCTCATCATTATTTCTTTTACAAGATTTTTATTACGCATTATTGATTTTATAGCACTGGTGCTGGGGCAAAAAGCCGCTATTACAGCAGATAAAAGCGATGATCAGTTAATTATTTTCTTTCGTGACTTTTTAAAAGTGGTGGTGGGCATTATTGGTTTGCTGATGCTGATTAAAGCCTGCCTTAATCAGCCTGTAGGCAATTTATTAACCAGCATAAGTATTGTTGGTGCAGCCGTTGCATTAGCAGCTAAAGAAAGCCTTGA
>NZ_JANMUN010000140.1:0-1571 GCF_031391665.1 Ferruginibacter sp. | reverse complement strand
GAGGGATTTAACAAAAGAGGAGTTGATGGAGTATACATCATTTTGTCAGTTATTGCCGGGAGCTTCATCCACCCAAACCCTTACACTAATAGGGTACAAACGTGGCGGTGTACCCTTGGCTGTTTTAACTTTAATTATTTGGATTTTACCTGCCTGTTTTTTAATGGGTGCTTTATCTTTTTTGGTTACAGGTATTGGAAAAGACAAATTAAATACCAGCATCTTCCAGTTTATTCAGCCAATGGCTATTGGTTTTTTGGTTTATGCAGCTTTTAAAGCATTTAAAATTTCTATAAATAATTTTATTACACAAATAATAATGCTGTTGGCTATGGCGGCTACCTACTTTTTATTTAAAACGCCATGGGTATTTCCTGCTCTAATAATAGCAGGTGGTATTGCTACAAATTTCAGCAGCAAACGTATTCCGCAAAAAGAAGTTATTAAACCAAAACAGGTAAGGTGGACAAATATCTGGCTGTTTGGTTTAATTTTTTTAGTTGCCGCTTTTTTGAGTGAGGCTGCAAGAAAACAAAATTGGGAGAACCGCAAATCGTATAACCTGTTTGAAAATTTTTATCGCTTTGGTAGTATTGTTTTTGGTGGAGGAGATGTGTTGATTCCTTTAATGCTTGATCAATATGTTGCAAGGCCAACTTCAGAACGGATGCAAAAGAAAGATCAAAATGTTATACGTATTGAAAGAGAGGAATTGTTAACCGGCGCCGGAATGGTTCGGGCAATACCCGGGCCTGTTTTTTCAATTGCTTCTTTTACCGGAGGTATGGCGATGAAAAATGAAGGAAAAGAAATGCAACTTTTGGGTTGCATAATCGGGGCTGTTGCAATTTTTTTACCCAGCGCTTTATTAGTTTTGTTTTTCTTTCCCGTTTGGCAATACTTAAAAAAATATGTGGTGGTTTATCGTGCCCTGGAAGGTATTAATGCTGTAGTGGTGGGTATTATGTGGGCTGCAACTTTATACTTATTAAAAGATGTTTCAATTATTTCTTTTGATGCGTTAAGCTTTTTAAATATTGGGGTAATTGCAGGAACTTTTTTAATACTTCAGTTAACTAAAATACCTGCACCTTTTATTGTTATATTTTGTTTAGGATTAGGCTGGTTATTTTAATTACACTTTATAATAGCCGTTTCTTTCAATTTCCTCTTTAACCACATCGGGTACCAGAAACCGGATAGATTTTTTTTCTTTTATCAAACTTCGAATACGGGTGCTTGATATATCCAGAAGCGGAGCTTCCATCACAATAATTTTAGCACCAAAGGTTTCAGTAATTTCAAACCCCGGCCTTTTATAAATGTAAAATGAGTAATTTTTTATCAGGAGCTGATAATTCTTCCACTTATCTAAATTTTGAAAGCCATCGCTGCCCATAATAATGGCAAATTTATTTTCGGGATGTTTTTCTGTAAGATAAGCAAGCGTATCAACCGTATAAGATGGCTTTGGTAATTTAAATTCCACATTGCTGCTTCTTAGTTTTGTTTCACCATCAATAGCGATATTCACTAAGTGCAACCGCTGATATTCATTTAATAATGAGGCA
>NZ_JANMUN010000066.1:0-3298 GCF_031391665.1 Ferruginibacter sp. | reverse complement strand
TGGTAGAGGAACTGAGTGATAAGGAAGAAGATTTTATTGACAGGGCTATCAATCCCAGGCTAAACAGCCGGTTGGGTTGCCAGTGTGTATTGCTTGATGGAGAGGGTAACATAACGGTTACACTACCCGACCAAACACAATTTTTAGGCGAATAAAAAAACGTTATTTGGTTTATTGGTTAACTGGTTTATCAGTAAATACTAAGCGGATCATCAACCAATAAACTAATCAACTAATAAACTAATCAACCATACTATGAGTTTTGAATTACCTATACACTGGAACGATCATGAAGATATTGCCATGAAATTATACGAACGCTTTGGCGATGATTTTAATGAGAGCCGAATTTACCGCATCCGTTTTACCGATCTTTTAAAATGGATTTTAGAAATTCCCAATTTTGTGGGTAAGGCCGAAGAAAGTACCGAAGGGCATTTGGAAATGATACAGAGTACGTGGGTGTATGAGTGGAGGGATAATCAACCCCAAACCCCTAAAGGGGCTTAACCAGTTTTTTAATTGTAGTGTCTTCAAGATACAAACATTATAAAATAAATTATACACTTTAAATCGAAGTTCTTCGCCCTGGCGGAGACAGGTGCATGAATCTTCTTGAACTTTTTAAACCAATTAAGACCTTTGTCTTTGATATTGATGGTGTGCTGGCCATTGATACCATGATTGTAATGCCCGATGGTGAGTTGATAAGAAGCATGAACAGTAAAGATGGTTATGCCATGCAGCTGGCCATAAAAAAAGGGTACAATATTATTATTATTACCGGCGGTAACTCCGAAGCTGTAAAACAACGGTTGATAAAGTTGGGTGTAAAAGATGTTTTTTTAGGGGTGCATAACAAAGAAAAATTATTGAAGGAATACGCTCAGCAACAAAATTTATTACTATCTCAAATGCTGTATATGGGAGATGATATTCCTGATTATATGGCCATGCAATTAGTATCGTTGCCCTGCTGCCCGGCAGATGCAGTGCCCGAAATAAAACAAATTTGTAAATACATTTCTCCCTTTACCGGAGGCTATGGCTGCGGCAGAGATGTTATAGAAAAAGTGCTTAAACTTAACGGCCATTGGGAAGTTGATACTTCACTTACTTCCACATAACTTTATTATCATTTCAGTTTTAAACATTCAATTACTAACTTCGGTGCACAAATAACTACATGAAATTAGTAACTGCATTTTTTCGCCTGGTTCGCTGGCCTAATTTGGTGTTTATTGTGGTTACGCAATGTTTGTTTTATTATTTGGTGGTTATTCCTGTTTTTAATAAAAATAATTCAACACCCGTTTTATATCCATTACTTTTTTGGTTTTTAGTTTTGTCTTCTGTTTTAATAGCCGCCGCCGGTTACATCATCAACGATTATTTCGATTTAAATATTGACAGGGTTAACAAACCCGATAAATTAGTAGTAGAGAAAATTATTAAAAGAAGATGGGCCATTATGTGGCATCTTATTCTTTCGCTTGTTGGATTAGTAATAAGTTTATGGGTTTGTTTTAAGGTTGGCGACTTGTATGCCCTGGCAGTTGCTGTAATAAATTTTTTCTGTATCATAGCTTTGTGGCTTTACTCCACCATTTATAAAAGAAAATTACTGATAGGTAATATTTTAATTTCTGTTTTAACAGCCTGGACAATTTTGATTTTGTATTTGATAAATATGAAAAGCTGGTACATGACAAAAGTGATGTATGAAATAAAGCATAATTACGAAACGGCCAGCACAAAACTTTTTAAATATGCCATTGTGTATGCCGGGTTTGCTTTTATTATTTCTTTAATTAGAGAAGTAATAAAAGATATGGAAGATATGGAAGGCGATGCAAGGTATGGCTGTAAAACAATGCCGATTGTTTGGGGCATACCTGCAACAAAAGTTTTTACAGCGGTATGGTTAATTGTTTTAACCGGCGCTTTAATTGTTATTCAGTTTTATGCCATGCATTTGGGCTGGTGGTGGAGTGTGGCGTATTGTGCAGTAACAATTATATTGCCCTTGTTATGGATTTTATTAAAACTGTACAAAGCGCATGTGGCAAAAGATTATCATGTTTTAAGTAATGCTGTAAAATTGGTAATGCTTGCCGGTATTTTATCAATGATTTTTTTTAGAATTTATGACTGATAAAAAAACTGTCAGCCTGAGTTTATCGAAGGCGGGTTAAAGTATAAGCCGGTTTCGACAATCAACCTGACAGCATTAAACTCAAATTTTTTAACCGCTAAAAAAACCTTATAGGTTTGCAAAAGGTATGCAGAAAATTATTCTTGCCTCACAATCTCCACGACGTAAACAATTATTAGAATGGGCCGAAGTGCCTTTTGAAATAATTGTGGCAGATACGGATGAGTCTTTTCCGCAACATTTACCTGTTGAAGAAATTGCTGTGCATATTGCAAGAAACAAGGCCTTAGCCATTCAGCGATCTAACCACATTACCATTCCCATACTCGCCGCCGATACCATTGTTGTTTTACAAAACGAAATTATTGGCAAACCAACAAACAGGGAAGATGCTGTCAATATTTTATCCCGCCTTTCGGGCAATCATCATAAAGTAATTACGGGAGTAGTAATTTTAAATAAAGAAGAAGAAATAAGTTTTGCAGATGTAACCGATGTGGAATTTAATACGCTTACAAAAGAGCAAATTGAATTTTATGTTGACAAATATAAACCTTACGATAAAGCCGGTGCTTACGCCATACAGGAATGGATAGGCGTTGTTGGTATTAAAACTATCAACGGCGATTTTTATAATGTTATGGGCTTGCCGGTGAGCAGGGTGGTACGAGTAATTAATAATTTAGTAATGGATAATGAATAATGTTTTTGCTTTGGGGCTTCATTTTTATTGATTAAGTTTAAGTTTGATTTAACAGGATCATTTAAGTTTGTAAGCATTGTTAATTAATTCATTTATCAATTATCCATTAATGACAGAGCGTTTGCTGCAATACATCTGGCAATTTCAATACTTTAATAAAAGTGAGTTAGTAACTGCAGAAGGGGAGGTGTTACAAATTATTCATTCCGGAAATTATAACACCAACCAGGGCCCCGATTTTTTAGATGCTAAAATAAAAATTGGCGAAACTTTTTGGGCCGGCAGTATTGAACTGCACATCAATTCCACCGACTGGAAAAATCATAAACACAGCGGTGACGATAATTATAAAAATGTAATACTGCATGTTGTTTGGCAATATGATGCTGAAGTTAAAATTCCTTTTTCCACTTTAATTTTAGAAGATAAAGTCTCCAAAT
>NZ_JANMUN010000041.1:0-13191 GCF_031391665.1 Ferruginibacter sp. | reverse complement strand
TTACCATTTAAAAAATTATTCTTGAAATGCGCTGCCATAATTTTAAATTCGCAATCTAAAAATCTTTAACCCATTTAATCTTTTTAAACAATTCATGAATATTCTTTTAATTGGCTCCGGCGGCAGGGAACATGCATTTGCCTGGAAACTGTCTCAAAGTAAATTATGTAATAAATTATTTATTGCACCCGGTAATGCAGGTACTGCTTTGTGTGGTACTAACCTGCCCGTGGCGGTAAACGATTTTGAGTTGCTGGCTTCGGCATGTACCTCTAATCAGGTAGATATGATTTTAGTGGGCCCTGAAGAACCTTTGGTAAAAGGCATTTACGATTTTTTTAAAAATAATGAAGCCACAAAACATATAGCTGTAATTGGCCCTTCTAAAGCGGCGGCACAGCTGGAAGGCAGCAAAGCATTTGCCAAGGCTTTTATGAAGCGCCATAATATTCCCACGGCTGCTTACGGAGAATTTACTGCAGAAAATTATGCTGCCGGGGTGGAGTATTTAAAAGGCCATTCGTTACCGGTAGTTTTAAAAGCCGATGGTTTGGCATCGGGTAAAGGGGTTTTAATTTGTAAGAGTAATTTGGAGGCTTTGTCAGAATTTGAACTGATGCTGCACCAGTTAAAATTTGGTGATGCAGGAAAAAAAGTAGTGGTAGAAGAATTTTTAAATGGCATTGAATTAAGCATTTTTGTGCTTACCGATGGCGAAAATTACCTGTTGCTGCCCGAAGCAAAAGATTATAAAAGGATTGGGGAAGGGGATACCGGCCTTAATACCGGTGGCATGGGAGCGGTAAGCCCATTACCATTTGTTGACGAAGCTTTTTTACAAAAGGTGAAAGAAATAATTATTGAACCAACCATTGCCGGCCTTAAAAAAGACCAGTTAGAGTATAAAGGGTTTATATTTTTTGGGCTGATGAATGATAATGGGGAACCAAAAGTTATTGAATACAACTGTCGCATGGGCGACCCTGAAACCGAAGTAGTAATACCACGTATAAAAAACGATTTGGTAGAATTACTTATTGCCACCACACAACAAAAATTACACGAAATAACCATTGACACAGACAACCGGTCTGTTGCTGCAGTTGTTGCCGTTAGCGGTGGCTATCCCGGCGATTTTAAAACAGGCATACCTGTACTGGGTCTTGATAACGAGGTTTTTCAAAGCAGCCTTATGTTTCATTCTGCTACCAAAATAAAAAAAGATGAAGTAGTAACAACTGGTGGAAGAGTGCTGGTGGTAACTTCATTTGGTAATACCATTTCCGAAGCTGCCGAACATTCAAATTACATGCTGGAGCAATTGTATTTTGAAGGCATATATTTTCGCAGTGATATTGGTTACGAATTTGAATAACCGCACACATTAATCAATTAAACGTTGGCAAATAATTTTTTAGTTTTGAAGTTCACTTTTTATGCCCGTTTAAAAAATGTCACAAATCTTTGAAAAATAAAAAAATTGCCGTTGTTAATTCAAATAATTTACGCCAACTTTGCCTGCATTAAATTACGTACGATTTTCACTTTATAAAATATGGGCCTCTTTAATTTTTTTACACAGGAAATTGCGATTGACCTGGGTACTGCCAATACCCTCATTATACACAACGATGAGGTGGTGGTAAATGAGCCTTCTATTGTGGCGCTTGACCGAAACAATCCTAAAAATATTTTAGCTGTGGGCAAAAAGGCATTGATGATGCATGAAAAAACCCACGAAAGCATACGCACCGTAAGGCCCTTAAAAGATGGTGTAATTGCCGATTTTAATGCTGCCGAGTTAATGATAAGGGAAATGATCAAAATGATCTACCCAAAAAAACCATTGTTTGCCCCAAGCTGGAGAATGATGATCTGTATTCCGTCTTCCATTACCGAAGTAGAAAAAAGGGCCGTACGTGACAGTGCAGAGCAGGCAGGCGCAAAAGAAGTTTATTTGATACACGAACCTATGGCTGCGGCTTTAGGTATTGGTATAGATGTGGAAGAACCCGTGGGAAATATGATTATTGATATTGGTGGAGGTACCACCGGCATTACAGTAATTGCTTTGGCAGGTATTGTTTGCGACCAGAGCATTCGTATTGCAGGCGATGAATTCACTGCAGATATTATGGAAGCTTTACGCCGTTACCATAGTTTATTAATTGGCGAACGTACTGCCGAGCAAATTAAAATTCAGGTAGGCAGCGCCATGAAAGATTTGGATAATCCTCCTGACGATATTCCTGTTAACGGTAGAGATTTGGTTACCGGTATCCCTAAACAGGTGATGGTAAGTTACCAGGAAGTAGCTGAAGCTTTAGATAAAAGTATTTTTAAAATTGAAGAAGCCATTTTAAAAGCATTGGAAACTACGCCTCCCGAACTGGCATCCGATATTTACCGCCGTGGTTTATACATTACTGGTGGTGGCGCTTTGTTAAGAGGATTGGATAAAAGATTGCAGGCAAAAATTAAATTGCCGGTGCATGTTGCAGATGATCCGCTAAAGAGTGTGGTACGTGGTACCGGTATTGCGTTAAAGCATTACGACAGGTATCCGTTTGTGATGAGATAAAAGTTGCAGACAGAAAATGGTGAATTTATAAATATCGAATGTTGATATAAGCCGAACATTCGATATTTTCACATCCGATATACTAAATTATTCCTCCCGGTGCGTAATATTTTTCTTTTTGTTCGCCGCTATTTCAACCTCCTTTTTTTCCTGCTGCTGCAGGGATTTTGTATTTATTTGATTGTTCATTACAACACCTATCATACAGCCGTTTTTAGCAATACTTCCAACCAGCTTACCGGTAAAGTAAATGAGCAGTACAATAAAATTGAAGATTTTTTTTATCTTAAAAAAACAAACGATTCATTAGTTAAGGCTAATGAAAGATTGTACAATAAACTGCGGGCCGATTTTCAATTACCCGATACAGCGAGTAAGGCCGTTATTGATACCATTAAAATTGATTCGCTTACACAATACAGAAAATATAATTACCTGCAGGCAACTGTAATTGAAAACTCGGTAAACCTGCAAAGTAATTTTATTGTGTTAAACAGGGGTAAGCGGGGTGGAGTAAAAATTGGTATGGGTGTTATTGATATTAATAATGCTGTGGTAGGAAGTATTACAGATGTAAGCGATGATTATGCCATTGTTATGAGTTTGCTGCATAAGGATAGCCATGTTGATGGCATGCTGTTTAAAGGTAATGGCGAAACAGGTACGGTTAACTGGGATGGAAAAATCCCCAATATTTTATCAATGAACCGCATACCTAAAAGTGCAAAGGTTGCGGCAGGCGATACTATAATATCAAGTGGTGTTAGCACCACTACAATTCCAAAAGGTAAGATACTGGGTTTTATAACAGAAGTATTTGCAGAAAAAAGCAGCAATAATTTTTTAATAAAATTAAAGTCGGCGGCAAATTTTTATAACCTGCAGTATGTTTATGTAATTGACGATAATCAGCAGGAAGCCATTAACCAATTATTAGAAAAAGCGAAACAACAGGCAAAATAAAGAAACAGTCTTTGCCTTTGGCAAAAAACGGAATCGCCACGGAAACACAGAAAATATTAATATGCTTTTCGTGTTGCTGCATATAAAATTAATAAACCCGTTTCTTTGTTTCCGTGGCCTCTGCAGCAATAATTTTCACCGCAGGTGAAAAAATAAAAAATATAAATGAGTACAGTTGTAAAAAATATTATCAGGTTTATGCTTTTTATTTTGGTACAGGTTTTTGTGCTGGATAAAATTCACCTGCACCAAATGGTAACGCCTTACTTATATTTTTTATTCGTTTTATGGTTGCCTTTTAATATGAACCGCAGCTGGCAGTTAATTATCGCATTTGTATTTGGTTTTACGCTGGATAGTTTTAACCGCAATCCCGGCTTTCATGCTGCTGCATGTGTTTTAATTGCCTATTTAAAACCACACCTTGTAAATTTATTAATACCCCAGGAAGGGGCAGATGATAATTATGAAGAACCCTCCATTAAAAGTATGGGAGGTTTTCTGCCTTATTTTATTTATGTTGCCGTACTCACAATAATTCATCACACCTGGCTGTTTTTATTACAAGCATGGCAGTTTGGTAATATTTGGTATTTTTTGGTAAAAATAATTGTATCAACCGCCATTAGTTTACTGCTGATAATAATTACCGAATTGTTATTTGTACGTAAACAAAAATTCAGAACAAACACAGTGTAGTAAATATTATAAATCTAAAATCGCAAATCTAAAAAATCATAAATCCCAAGTGTCTGTCTTTAATCAGTCTCGTAAAAATGTAATTATGCTGGTGTTTACCGGTATGTTGCTTATAATTATTTTGCAGCTGATGAACCTGCAGTTATTTTCTCCCAAATACAAATTAGCTGCAGATGACCAGGGCATTTTTAGAAAAGTAATTTATCCCGATAGAGGAATTGTGTACGACCGTACCGGAAAATCTATTTTACAAAACACCACTATTTTCGATTTAATGGTAATACCCAGTAAAATAAAAGGCACCGATACTTCAGGCATTTGTAATATTTTAGGAATAGATACCGCAGAGTTTAGAAAAAGAATAGAGAACATCGTTTTTAAATATAAAAGTTACCGGCCCTCTATTTTTGAAGCTTTGCTGAGTAACGAAAAAATGGCCAAGCTTGCAGAAAATCTGTATAAATTTTCGCCGGGTTATTATTTACAGGAAAGATCGGTTAGGGATTACCCTTTTGATGCCGCAGGAAATATTTTAGGTTACCTGAGCGAAGTAGATTCTAATATTTTAAAAAATCCCAAATACACAGGTTATGTAATGGGAGATTATATTGGTAAAACAGGCTTGGAAAGAACTTACGAAAATGTAATGCTGGGGCAGAGAGGAATTGAGTTTTGGAAAAAAGATAAAGTGGGCAGGCTTACCGAAAGATTAGAAAAAGGAAAGTTCGACACCACTGCCATTGCAGGCCAAAACATGCACACTTCATTAGATATAGAGCTGCAGGAACTGGGAGAAAAATTAATGGAAAATAAATTAGGTTCCATTGTAGCCATAGACCCCAGAACCGGCGGCATTTTATGTATGGTAAGCAGCCCAACGTTTAAACCAAAATTGTTAACCGGTGCCGAAAGAAAAAAACATATTGCGGAGTTATTATTAAACCCGGCGTTACCATTATTAAACCGAACGGTAGGCGCAACTTATTCGCCGGGCTCAACATTTAAAACTTTGCAAGCCTTAATTGGTTTGCACGAAGGTGTAATTGAAACGAGTACCAGGTTTAGTTGCTCGGGTGCGTTTTATGGTTGCGGCAGTGGCAGGCCAATGAAGTGTTTGGATTATGGCACATTCGATTTACGCAGCGCCATCACTATTTCCGACAATACTTATTTTGCCAATGTAATGCAAAAGGTAATTACAAATCCAAAGTATCCCAATCAGGATAGCAGCCTGAATGTATGGAGCCGTTATATGCAGGCTTTTGGTTTGGGCCATAAATTAGGCGTTGATGTACCATCTGAAAAACGTGGATTGATACCCAATGCTGCCTATTACAATAAAATTTACGGGGCAGGTAAATGGAATTATTGTACGTTTCGTTCGGTAAGTATTGGCCAGGGCGAAGTAGATGTAACACCCATGCAGGTGGCAAACGAAATGGCTTATATTGCTAACAAAGGCTGGTATAAAACACCTCATTTAATTGACTCTATTGAAGGCGGTGATAAATTTAATATGCTTGCAAATTTTAAAGAAAAGCATAACACCATTGATATACCCGACAGTATTTTTGAAGCAGTGCATGATGGTATGCAGGGTGTGGTGGACAGGGGAACTGGTATGGCAGCAAAAGTTGCCGGCATAAATATTTGTGGTAAAACAGGTACGGTAGAAAATTATTACCGTGGCGTTAAACAACCCAATCATGCTTTTTTCGCTGGCTTTGCGCCAAGAGAAAACCCTACAATTGCCATTATGTGTGTGGTAGAAAACAGCGGCCGATTTGGCGGTACTTATGCTGCTCCTATTGTAGGGTTAATGATTGAAAAATATTTAAACGATTCTATACCTGATAAAGCGAGGATTGCCAGGATCGATCAATTATCTAAATTAAATCTTATTCCTTCCCGTATTTATGATGAAATGAAAAGGCAGGATTCATTAAGGCATTCTAAAGACTCCGCTTATCTTGTAGCAAAAGGGTATATCAAAATTATAAAAGATACTTTGGGTATGGATGATAGTGATGAAGATGAAGCGATGGATAAATTAAAAAAAGATAAAGAAGATCAAAAAAAAGAACAACCCAAAAAAGACAGCAACGATAATAAAATAAAAATTAAAACAGAGGCAATTTTGCCTGATGAAAAAAAGAAACCGGAAATAAAAGACACGGTAAAAACGTGAGTGGTGAGTCGTCAGGTGTGAGGCAGGAGATTTTCAGTAAAAGCAATTTCTCCTTTTTTACTCACGGCTCACGGCTCACGGTTCACGGCTCACTGCTCACTTTATGTATCAAAAAAATCCTTCCATATCAAAAGGCATCGATTGGGTAATGATTTGGCTTTATGCCATACTGGTAATGATTGGCCTGCTGTGTATTTTTTCGGTAGAGTATAAAAGCGGCGACCCGGTAATGCAAACCTTTTTAGGATTTAAAAAAGAATACAGCAAACAATTTTTCTTTTTTATTGCCAGCATTATTGTGGGCATATTCATTTTACTTACCGACAGTAAATTTTTTACCGCCACCGCCAATTTGGCTTATGCATTCGGCATCCTTTTAATACTGGCCACATTTGTTGTTGGTAAAGAAGTAGGCGGATCAAAAAGCTGGATACCACTGGGCTTTATGAATATTCAACCGGTGGAAGTTTGTAAAATATTTACATCGCTGGCGCTGGCAAAATATTTATCGCTGCCCGAAACTAATTTTCATAAAACACAAACACAATTAATTGCAGCGGCCATTGCTTTTAGCCCGGCCATATTATCGGTATTGCAAAGCGAACCCGGTGCGGCCATTGTTTATTTTTCTTTCGGTATTTCTTTTTACAGAGAAGGTTTACCCACCATGTATTTGATCATTCTTTTTTCTTTTGCCATACTTATTATTGCCAGCATTGTAATATTGCCCAATACCTTATTTATTGCACTTACTGTAATTGCGGTGCTGTTTATGTTTTTATACAGAAGAAAAATAAAAAGAGATAAGGGTTTTTTAATTTCTATTGCAGCAGTGTGGATTTTATGCGTAGGTGTACAAAAATTTTTAGTGCCTGCTTTGTTTGAAAGTGTTTTAAAGCCACACCAGGTAGTGCGTATTTTTTCTACGTTTGGTATTGACGATTATAAATTTAAAAACCCTGATCGTATTGCAGAAATACAAAAAGAGTTTAGCAAATTAGGTACAGCAAAAAAGAAACCCGGCGAAAAAGTAGAAAGTTATAATGTAAAGCAATCTAAAATTGCCATTGGCAGCGGTGGATTTTGGGGCAAAGGTTATCTGCAGGGTACACAAACCCGTGGCTCGTTTGTGCCGGCGCAAAACACCGATTTTATTTTTAGTTCCGTTGGAGAAAATTTTGGTTTTTGGGGTTGTGTTGTTTTAATGCTGCTGTATTTTGGCTTAATGCTCCGGCTGGTTTTTTTAGCAGAAAGGCAAAGAAGTACTTTCAGCCGTGTGTATATGTATTGTGTAGTAGGTATTTTATTTTTTCACGTGGCATTAAATGTTTGTATGACGCTGGGGCTTGCACCATCACCCGGTATTACATTACCATTACTCAGTTATGGCGGCTCTTCCTTAATAACCTTTACTGTATTATTATTTATATCAATTAAATTAGATGCCGACAGGGGAATGATATTGAGATAGAGCAGCCCCATCCCGTGAAGGGGAGCATACGCTGCTTTATCCTACTTCTTTTCAATTACTTTTGCAGTTAACTATTTTATATAACAATACCCAGTAAATAATCAGGGTCAAAATTCTCCATCATCTTCTTCATTTCCTCCCCTCGGGGGGAGATAGAGGGGGCTGTGGCTCGGCATCATGAAAATAATTCCACTCAGCGAAGGCGCATTCACTATCGATAACACCAAACAGTTTGTTCCTTTTAATAAAGACAAAGATGATCTGCAGCAAAGGCCCATAGGCAGTTTGCTGGTAGAAATACAACCCTTTGCAATAGTTACTGCAAAAGATATTTTAGTAATTGATACAGGGCTGGGTTTTACTAATCCCAACGGCAGTTTACAAATTCATCAAAACCTTTTGGATAATGGTATTAACCCATTGGATGTTACCAAAGTTTTATTAAGCCATTTGCATAAAGATCATAGCGGCGGTGTTAGTAAGGAAGATAAAATTTTGCAGCATCGGTTTATTAGTTTCCCCAATGCCATGTATTATGTAAACAAAGATGAATTTGATTCAGCTATGGCAAAAGGCAAACCTTCTTACACACCAGCAGAATTTGAAATTTTAGGCGAAAGCGATAAAGTAATTTTTACACAGGGTAATGGTGTTATTGATGATTATATAAAGTACGAAGTAACCGGCGCACATTCGCCCTTTCACCAGGTTTTTTGGATTGAAGAAGATGGACAGAAAATATTTTTTGGCGGCGATGTGGCACCGCAACTGCAGCAAATGAAAAATAAATTTGTAGCCAAGTACGATTATGATGGAAAGAAATGTATGGAGCTTCGCCAGCAATGGTGGCAACAGGGGCAACAGGAAAAATGGACTTTTTTATTTTATCATGATATTAAAACGCCGGTGGTGGAGTTTTGATAAAAATAAAAAAGCTGCTACTTCCGTAACAGCTTTCAAAATATTTTTCTCAAAAATTATTAACGCAACTTATGTATAAACTCATTATCCATAAACTGTTTTTGAATATCTTTCAGATCTCTTAATATACTGGCATCAACCAACTGTCCGCCGGTTTCTACAATAAAGCCACCAATCAATTCATCTTTAATGGCGGTTTCTATTTCAAATGTTTTGGTGGGCATTGCTGCTTTCACATTCGTCATAATCTCTTCCCTTAAAGTATCTGTAAGCGGGCCGGCAGTAGTAATTTTTACTTTTTGAATATTGTTTAAAGTATTGTACTGGTCAATGTATGCATTTACAATTTCGGGTAAATTGGCTTCCCTTGTTTTTTTAACCAGCAACTGAATAAATGCGGTAGTTAAAATACTCACCCTGCTTTGGGTAACGGCATTTATAATTGCTTCTTTTTTATCAGCTTTAATAATCGGGCTGCTTAATACCGCTGTAAAATCAGGATTGCTTTTGCAAACGCTGTTCAGCCATTTCATATCGGCATATACAGCTTCTATTTGATTTTGCTCTGTGGCTAAATCCAATAAACTTTTTGCGTACCTGCCTGCTAAACGTGGATTGTTCATACCCCTTTTACCCCTGTCCCCTAAAGGGGAACTTGATTTGTATCAGTATTAATTCAATTTGAAAATTACTGATGGTTAAAAATTAATAAAACAAAATATAAAATCAATCGTCTCCATTTCCCCCTTTAGGGGATAGGGGTTAATTCAACTTCACTTCCGATGCCAACACTTTAATATAATCTTCCTGCTCGGCTTTATTGCTTAATTCCTTGCGTAAAACTTTTTCGCTGGTTTCAATTACTAAATTACCAATTTGATTTTTTAAATCGGTAAGTGCTGCCATTTTTTGCTGCTGAATGGTTGACTGTGCATCGGCCATAATTTTTGCAGCAGCTGCTTTGGCTTCTTCTTTAGCATCGTTAACTATCTTATCTTTTATTTCTTTAGCCTCTTTTAAAATAACACCTCTTTCTTCACGGGTTTTTGCCAGCAAAGCTTCGTTATCATTTTTCATTTGCGCCATTTCTAGTTTTACCTTTTCGGCGGTAGCCAATGCTTCAGTAATAGAATTTTCCCTGTCGTTCAATCCTTTTACAATAGCAGGCCATGCATACTTTTTAAGAATAAAAAACACAATCAGGAAAGCTAAAAGCGTCCAAAAAAGTAAACCAATTTCCGGTAATAAAAGTTCCATGTTATAAATTATTAAGGCTTATTACTATTATCTTAACTCCAATGTTTTATTGTTGAATTAGTACAAAAGCCAGTATCAAAAATCTGATTAACCACATTTCCCCCTTTAGGGGATAGGGGCTTTAAAATACTGCATCCTCCGCCCTTTGCTTTGGATGCAGTAAAAAGTTGGCAACGATTATAAAACCATTGCAAGGAAGCCCACGATGATAGCAAATAAAGCAGCACCTTCTACAAGGGCAGCAGCTAAAATCATGTTAGCACGGATATCGTTAGTGGCTTCTGGCTGACGGGCAATACCTTCTACTGCACCTTTACCAATTTGACCAATACCAATACCTGCACCCATTGCAGCAAGACCAGCACCTACGGCGCCACCTGCGTTTGCAATGCCTTCCAGTAAAATTAATCCTAAGTTCATGTTACTTGATTTATTGTTAATTAATAATTCCGAAATTAATGAGCAGTTGTTGCATGTGCATCATCATGGCCGTGATCGCCTTCAATTGCACCGCCAATTAAAACTGCAGTAAGTGTGGTAAAGATGAACGCCTGTAAAAACGCTACCAATACTTCTATAAAATAAATAAAAATAGTAAATGCTATTGATAATGGACTGGCACCCCAGCCAGCGGCTGTGCCCATTTTTTCTCCAAAAATAAATATCAGTGAAATTAAACAGATGATGATAATATGCCCTGCCACCATATTGGCAAACAAACGAATGATTAAGGAGAAAGGCTTTAAGAACATACTTAAAAACTCTACCGGCACTAAAATAAACTTTACACCTAATGGCACTCCCGGCGGGTTAAAAATATGTGCCCAGTAATGTTTATTACTGCTTGCAATGGTAACAACAAAAGAGATAACACCCAGCACGACAGTAAAGGCAATATTACCCGTAACATTTGCAGTACCCGGTATTAAACCAAAAATGTTGTTGATTAATATAAAGAAGAAAATGGTTAATAGATAAGGAAGGTACTTACTTGCTTTATAACCCAAATTTGGAACAGCCACTTCATCTCTTACAAAAGTAATTACTGGCTCCAGTAAACTTTGCATGCCTTTGGGTGCCGATGTTACACCCTGACCAGCGGTGTATTTTTTTGCAATACTTACCATTATCCAAACCAAAATTATTAGGGCCAAAAGCATTTGTACCACATTACGGGTTAAAGAAAAATCGTACACTTTAACCGTTGGATCGGTTGGTACAACCTTTCCTTTTACTAAATTATAACCTTCTACTTCATGCTCGCCATGGTGAAAAGCTGATGACATAAAAGCAGAAAAACCTTTTTGAGGGGAGTATAATATTACAGGTAAAGGGATAGAAGCATTAAAAAAATGGAACTCGTGACCATCCATAATATGACCGAATATTACTTCTTTCATATTTAACTTTCCCTTGCCTTCATTTTCCGGTTCGCCGCTTGCAAAAGCATTGTTTGCAAAAACAGTTAAAAAAAGGCTGAAAGCCAGTACCAGTAAAGATTTTAAACACTTTTGAAGCATACCCATCCCTAATTTTGCCGCAAAGATAAGGCGGCACAGGGGAAATTAAAAATTGAAGAGGGATTAATTAAGGAACTGGCGAAAAGTATCTTTAAAAACAATAAAGCTTTGCGTATTTAAGTGAATATATATTTGGTAATCAAAATGTACAATTTATAGTTTATTGTAAACTGTGTATCTAAATAATTACCCCCTTCTTCTCAAACTGCATTTTATGCAGCTGATAATAAAAACCCTGTTTGGCTAAAAGCTCCTCATGGGTGCCTATTTCTTTTATTTCTCCCTTATCCAGCACCATTATTTTACTTGCTTTTCGTATTGTGCTCAGGCGATGTGCAATTACAATAGAAGTGCGGCCGGTTATTAAAGTATCTATAGCATGCTGAATTAAATTTTCGCTTTCGGTATCTACAGAAGAAGTGGCTTCATCCAAAATTAAAATAGAAGGGTTGTATAATAATGCCCTTACAAAAGACAGCAACTGCCGCTGGCCCAGCGATAAAGTAGCACCACGTTCCATTACATTATAATTGTAATTACCGGGCAACTGCATAATAAAATCATGTATGCCGATAAGTTTAGCAGCATTGATAACAGCCTCTTTGTTTATTTCCGGATTACGAAGTGTAACATTATCTACTACCGAACCGCTGAATAAAAACACATCCTGCAGTACTACGCCAATTTGTGTTCTTAAAGTATCTAAAGGATAGGCTTCAATATTTTTATCATCAATTTTTATACTGCCTTTTTGTATATGGTACAAACGGTTTAATAAACTTATGATGGATGTTTTGCCACTTCCGGTATGGCCAACAATTGCTAATGTTTCGCCTGGATTAATTGTGAATGAAATGTTTTTCAACACATACTGCTCATCAATATAAGCAAACCAAACTTTATCAAAGGCCACCTTACCCTGTATGGAAACTGGAATGTGATCGCCTTCGTTAACAGCACTGTCTTCATTATCCAACACTTTAAAAACCCTTTCGCTTGCAATCATGCCCATTTGCAGCACATTAAATTTATCGGCAATTACACGTAACGGACGAAATAATAAATTTAAACAAATGATAAAAGAAGTAATGATACCGGCAATCTGATCTCTTTCAGCAAAGTCCGTTATATTAATTGCATCTTTTGCAGCCCACCACACTAATAAACCAATTGATAAGGCCATCACTAATTCAACAATAGGAAAAAAAATAGAGTAAGCAAAAATGGCTTTTATGTTTGCATTGCGGTGCTCTTTATTAATAGCATTAAATTTATTGAACTCTCTTTTTTCGGCAGCAAAAGCCTGCACCACCGCCATGCCGGTAATATGCTCCTGCACAAATGCATTTAAATTTGCTACAGCATTACGCACCCTTATAAAAGATTTGTTTACACTTTCTTTAAAAAAATAAGTGGCAATCATTAATATAGGAAACGGTGCAAGGCAAACTAAAGTTAGTTGCCAGTTTACAATAAACATGTAGGTTAAAACAGAAATGATGGAAAGGAGATCGGCAATTATTGGAATCAGCCCATCACTAAAAACATCGTTTATAGATTCAATATCATTTATGGTACGTGTGGTTAATGT
>NZ_JANMUN010000257.1:0-43564 GCF_031391665.1 Ferruginibacter sp. | reverse complement strand
AAAAAGCCTGCGGCTTATTGGGATACTATACGGCCTGTTCCCTTAGAGGCGGAAGAGAAAAAAGATTACGATGTTAAAGACAGTATTTACCTGTTGCGTAAAGATTCAATCTTAAGTAAACGTTCTGTAGATTCGCTAAATAAAAAACAGGGCAAGTTAAAACCGCTGGATATTTTTTGGAAAGGTATCGACAGAAAACATTACACTAAAACCAATACCACCAGCTGGGGAATTGAACCATTGGTAAAGGCTTTGGAATACAATACCGTTGAAGGTGTTGCTGCCAACGCCAACTTCTATTTTAATAAATACCTGAAAAAAATAAAATCTAATTTTTCCATTCAGCCACATGTACGTTATGGTTTTAATAATACCCATTTAAATGCCTGGGCCGATATTAATTTTAATACAAGAGACTGGAATAGCGATAAAAAAATAAAACGGGAGAACTGGAGTTTATCAGGTGGTAAAAGAGTAAGCCAGTTTAATAAAGAAAGTACCATAACACCATTAAATAACTCCATTACCACTTTATTTTGGGGCGATAATTTCATGAAGATCTATGAAAATTATTTTGGCAGCATTGGATTCAGCAAACGTTACGAAAGTGGATTAAAGTTATCAGTTAACAGTTTGTACGAAGACAGGATGCCGCTTGACAATACCACTAATTTTACCTTATTTAAAAAAGATTCCATCAATATTACAGGCAACTATCCTGTAAACGAAATAATTAAAAACCAATTTACACCTCACCAGGTATTTTTGCTAAGCTTTGATATCAGTATTAAACCGGGGCAAAAATATATTCAGTTCCCTAATAATAAAGTTGCAATAGGTTCTAAGTATCCTACATTCAGTTTTAACTATACCAAAGGCATCGAAAATATTTTTGGCAGTGATGCAAATTTTGATAAATGGAAATTCTCGGTTAATGATACCAAAAACTTTAAGCTTGCAGGCGAGTTAAAATATAAAATTGGCATTGGCGGTTTTATAAACAGCAAAAAAGTTTATATACAGGATTACCAGCACTTTAATGGCAACCGTTCCACTGCCGCCAGCGAATATGTAAACAGTTTTCAACTGGCACCCTATTATGCCAACAGCACTGTTGCAAATTTTTATTCCATTGCACATATTGAACATCATTTTAATGGCTTGATAACTAATAAAATTCCTTTGTTTAAAAAATTAAATTGGAATTTGGTAGCGGGCAGCAATGCTTTTTATGTTAACCAAAAAAATAATTATGCGGAGGCATTTATTGGCCTCGAAAATATTTTTAAAATTTTACGGGTAGATTTTGTTGCCGCATATACCAACGGTAAACAAACTACCACAGGCATACGCATTGGTTTTGGTGGTATTATTGGCGGCAATATCCGCAAAAACGGAACCGGTCAAAACAGTACCATTTCTATAAGTTTATAATATTTATCTTTATAAAATAAAATTTGGTTTGCCTGCAAGCATCCAATCCAGCACACAAAGTCAGACGGGACGTCAGACCATGTGTGTAAAGATTTCCTTAACCGGATCAAATTAAAAAACTATGGCAATATTACACAACCGCATTTCGCAGGCGGAACTTAAAAAATTATTGTACCGGGAAACGGAGCAACGCACCACCATTTCATTCTACCATTATTTTACAGTAGCAGATCCCAAACAGTTTAGAGATGAGTTGTATAAAGCCTTAAACGAATTAAAAGTTTTTGGCCGCATTTACATTGCACACGAAGGTATTAATGCACAAATAAGTGTGCCCGAAACTAATTTCGAAGCATTAAAAAATTATTTAAATTCCATTGAACCGCTTAATGGCATACGATTAAATATTGCAGTGGATGATGATGGCAAAAGTTTTTGGGTATTAAAAATTAAAGTAAGAGAAAAAATTGTTGCCGACGGCATTACCGATCCCAACTTCAGTATGGCAAAAAAAGGCAATTATGTAAATGCTGTACAAATGAACGAACTTTTAAAAGATGATAATACTGTAGTGATTGATATGCGTAATCATTACGAATACGAAGTGGGGCATTTTGAAAAAGCCATAGAAATTCCCAGCGATACTTTCCGGGAGCAATTACCGATGGCAGTGCAAATGATGCAGGATAAAAAAGAACAGAATATAATTATGTATTGCACCGGCGGCATCCGCTGCGAAAAAGCCAGTGCTTACATGCTGCACAATGGTTTTAAAAATGTATTTCATTTGCAGGGCGGCATTATAAATTATGTACGTGAAGCAAAAGAAAATAATTTACCTGGAAAATTTATAGGCAAAAATTTTGTTTTCGACGACAGGCTGGGGGAGCGGATAACGGCAGATGTAATTGCACAATGCCACCAGTGCGGCCTACCCGCCGATACACATACCAACTGCAAAAACGATGGCTGCCATTTGTTATTTATACAATGCGATACTTGCGCCACAAAATACGATGGTTGCTGCAGTACCCAATGCCAAACCGTTTATAACTTACCAGCAGAAGAGCAAAAAGAATTGCGAAAAGGGATTGATAAAGGCATGATGGTTTTTAATAAAAGTAAAAAAAGATTGCGGCCAAGATTAGATGAAATGAATAAGAAATAGTTATTCAACTCTCTATTCCGTTCCAGCGGGGTTTGCACACTAATAAAATTTTAAGGTAATAAACAGTAACTGTGCAACCCCACTGTTGTGATATCTTTAAATTATTTACCGCCATCCCCCTTGGTTGCCGGGAGTAACAGCATGATGGTTAAGCAGCTTTTATTCAGCAGGGTTTCACCGAAATAGTTTTTAACTTTTTTTGCTAATGCGGTGAAAACCCGCTGGAACTACCCATTTTAAAAATGTCTCTTTTTTACCACCAACCAATATCTTTCCTCACTCATCTTTACATTTCAAAATTTACAATTATGAAACGTAAACAATTTTTACTTAGTTCACTGTTGGCAATTCCTGCTATCGCATTGTCAAAAAACAAATTTCAAAATAATCCAGATGCCGGCAAAGAACCTTTTGTAGTAAATGCCGGCCAATCCCGTTTTGGAGATACTATAAAATTTTTAGGTGTACACCACAACGATTTAAAAATATCTTCTAAAGATACCAACGGGCAATTATCAGTTTTTGAATACACAGGTCTGGCAAAAGTGGGTCCTTCACTGCACATGCATTTATACCAGGATGAAATATTTTCTGTATTGGAAGGGGAATATCGTTTTGTAGTGGGAGCGGACACCCATTATTTAAAAGCAGGACAAACCATTTTTCTTCCCCGCAATATTCCGCATACATGGATACAGCTAACTGATAAAGGAAAGCTTATTTATTTTTTACAGCCTGCCGGTAAAATGGAAGAATTTTTTACGCTGATGAATAGTTTAAAAGAAAGGCCTTCGCCGGAAGAACTGGAAAAATTTCATACCGCACACGGCATGAAATTAATGGGCCCGTCACTGAGTTTGTAATTTAATTGGTAACTTAACTTTTAAATACAGCATACTTTATTTTGTTATACCAAACTGAATTTCATTTTAGGTGAATGTGTGTTGGCTGAAATTCAAGCAAAGCCTTTGTGTGCAGGCCTTTGGTAAATACCGGATGGAATAACCTTAAAATTCAAATCGGTGCTACTAAAAGATTTTATACCCGCCGCCGATGTGCAGGAGTTTGTACAACTCTACCGCATTGTACACCTCAGTTTTGCCCATGGCGAGGCCGTTCCCGTAAAGGCCTACCCGCCACGGCCCGAGCATTGCCTGGCATTTTATCCCTTCGATACCGAAATAGTGGAGTATAAAAATTCAGGACGAATTGTAAAAAATATTCCCGTGGTTTTGTATGGACAGTTTAGCGAAGTTACTAACCGCAGCATTGGTAAAAATTTTTTAGTAGTGCAAATTATTTTTAACCCCGGTGCACTGTTCCGCTTAACAGGCATTGCCGCTACTGCATTAACCAACGAATATATTGATGCAGAAAATATTTTTTCTTCGCAATTACAAAATGTAAACGAACAATTATTTTTTGCAACAACGTACCCTGCAATGATAACCATAGTAAATAATTTTGTACGCAGCCTTATTAAAAAACAACAAAAGCCCAAACTGTTATTGGATGATGCCTGTACTTTCTTGCTGCAAAAAAAGGACAGCCTCAGCATAGATGCACTGGCAAAACAAGCCTGCCTCAGCACCAAACAATTAGACCGAAAATTTAACGAACGCACCGGCGTAAATCCAAAACTCTATGCAAAAATTATCCGCTTCGACAGGGCATTCCGTTTTAAAAACTCCCATCCGCATTTAGACTGGTTACGCATTGCAGTAGAATGCAACTATTACGATTACCAGCACCTGGTAAAAGATTACAAAGCCTTCACCGGCCTTTCACCCACCGCCTTTCACGAAATAGAAAACAATGCCCCAGAAAGAAAATTTGGATTGAGCGAAGGGTATTATAAAGAGTGATTGTAAACTTTATTATTTTTTTTTGGGGGGGGCAAGCATTTGTTCTTTAGGCATCATCGTTGCGTCGCACTCTTGTACGGCAAATCTTTATTGAACTTTTATTGAAGCGTAGATTGAAGGGGTGGTTTTAGCGTTTATACCAGCTGGAAATTAAGGGAATAGTTTTAAGCTGAGAATTAAAAAATTTATGTTGCTTTGCTTTAGTTTTAGTCTATTACACTAAATCGTTTTGTTTTAAAATCAATAATTACAGTATGATCCAGAAAAAGTTTATTTCCGATTGCACCTGCAACTTTTGCTTCATCAAATATTTCAGATTCTCCCTTTTCTAAATAAATTACCATATCCTTATACGTTTTACCCGCTATTTTAACTGCTTTGTTAGTTTTGCCTCCTAATGCATTATATACATTGCCCGACTCACCGTTATTAATATTGTATAAGGTATCTGTAAGTTTTTTTGGGGCAAAAGATGTTGATACCTTTGGTGTTACATTAAGCGTAAACATGCTTGCGCCGCAATCATACATAAAATTTAATTTTTCAGAGCCTATTTGCACAGGCAAAATAATTCTGTTTTTATAAAATTGAAACGGCGAAGAATTTATTTTTTGTTCGTAAAACTGTTTCGACAAGCTATCGCAATAACCTATTTTTTTATTTTTAAAATCCAGTACCAAAACTTTATCCTTAAAAATATCTACACCAATAGTTCCAATACTAAAGCCTTTGTATTTGTCAAGATAATCTTGTGGAAAGTCTCCGCCAATTTTATCATTTTTTAAAATTACATTAGGTAATATAGAATTGTCAAATATAAATGGGGGTGTAAATATTTTATACCAATTGCCATTATAAGCAGTGTCAATACGTTTTATTTTATCAAGTAAGTAAGGGTATTTTGTTGTAAATTTCTTAAAAGTTCCCCCTTCAATATAAGTATATGGGCTTCCGGTATCGAGTTGCCAGCGAAAGAAATAGTCAAGCGTATCAAGCTTTGAAGTGATTAGCATTACATCTTTTTCCGAAGGGTCAGCCCATTCAAAAATTGACCAAGACACATTTTCATTTTTAAATTTATTTTGCCCAAACGAATTTAGAACTGCTAAAAGTATAAATGATGATATAATTAAAAACTTTTTCATTGTAGTTGTGTTTTCAAAAAGTTAAAATCAGTAAATGGCTGTTCAATAAAATTAATAAATTTAAATTAAAATTATCTCTTTGTGATCCTAACTGGCGCAAATGTTCCGCATTAGCGGTTCACTTGTCTCTATTAGGATTTATAGAATCAAAGCAGGAGATATTTAATTTGCAATTTATCAATTTACCCGTTACTGTTTGCTGCGGTTAAAAACCGCCTGAGCTATTTGTCACAAGTGAACTGCCTGCGGCAGAACACTTGCGCCAGTGAATATCAATAAAAAAAAATAACTTTTATATACGCTGCAATAAAAGCTCCCCAAAGATTTACTGTTGAATCCCGTAAGTACGGGACCAATGTCGCCCCACCAGGGAACAAATGTTTATAACAAAAAATTCTACTTTCAAATAATTACAGTGCATTTATTTGGTTACTCAATGGCACTACACTTAAACGGAAGTTTTGCCTTGCATAATATCTTCGCTAATTATTTCCACAATCCTCGCCTTCACTTACCTTCCAATTCCTTCAACCTGTTTTTTGCTTCTTCATAACCCGGTGTTATTGCCAATGCTTTTTTATAAAACGTAATGGCTTCTTCTTTTTTGTTAAGTGCTGCATAAATATTACCCATTGTTACCAGTATTAAATCTTTAGTAGGAAATTCTGCAACATTATTTTCAGCAATTATTTTTGCATCTTCATATCTCTTAAGGTCAAGTAATTGCTGAGCAATAAAATTCATAGATATCCAGTCGATATAATAATGAGCAGTATCCGTTTTCATTTTTTTATATTCTTCAATAGCTTTTGTAACTCCAATTTGCTGAATATAAGTTTCCATTTTTTTGTGTACAGGTGATTTAAGATTAACCGGTTTGTTGTACAGCACTTTGTATAAATTACCTGTTATACCAAAAAAATCAGTTGGCGAACTGTTGCAAAGTATAACCACTACACTGTTGCTAGCAGGAACTCTGCGGATAAAAGAAATAAATCCTTCTGTCATACCCAAATGAAAGTTAGACATTACACTATCCGTAGTGGTGTATTTAAATTGTTTGTTAAACCAGCCATAGCCGTATTGGGCCGGTTCAATACCGGGTGCAAACATTTCTGCTGTTAGTGCTGCATTCAATAAACTGTTATTAGATAATGCTAAATGAAATTTAAAAAGATCTTCTACTGTGGAATAAATGTCGCCGGTGCCCATAGTATTGGATTGGTCTCTGAAATCGGAGGAAGTATAACCGCCAAAACTATAATCGTATCCTGTTGCCCTGTTGGGTACAATCTGCGTATGATAGTAAGAACCGGAATTGTTCATACCGGTTTTTTTAAAAATATCATCCGTCATTAATTGAGCATAGGTTTTATTGGTTACTCTTTCCATAATATAACCTAAAGTAAAATAGCCCCAGCTGCTGTAAGCATAGCGGGTACCGGGTTTAAATGCAAGGGCTGCATCCATAAATATTTTTACATAATCCTGCCGGGTAAAATTTTGTCGGCTTATCCGTGGAAAAAAATCTTTTATAATATCATAATTGGGTATGCCCGATGTATGGCTAAGCAATTGCCGTATGGTAACAGCAGCCGCCGGTTTGTTTTTAAATTCCGGTAAATAATCTTCAATGGTTTTATCCAAAGCCAGTAAACCTTTTTGCACCTGTATTAAAACCAATGTTGCCGTTATAGGTTTTGAAACAGAGCCGATCATAAATTTTGTATCTGTTCTGTTAGCAATATTCCATTCCCTGTTAGCCAGGCCAAATGCATCTTTGTAAATAACTTTTCCGTTTTCTGCTACCAGTACTGCGCCATCAAACATGTTGTAGTTATGATAAGCCTGCATCATTGCTGAGAGTTTGGCTTTTTTATTTTGTGCAAAATTTATTTGCCCAAAGGTTAGGCTGATAAGCAGGATAATTAATTTTTTTAAATGCATAGGTTATCATTTAAGAGTGGCGTTACAAATTATATACAACTTACAAAAAAAGGCCGAATTATATTTCGATTGAACAGGAGCGAAGGTTGCAGCGGAAGATTAGTGAAACATGGGGGCGGGGAACAAGCCACTTCATATTGTCAAACTGTTGTTGTAAGTTGGCCATTGATTCCTTTAAAATTTATGTACGATGTTGATCTGGCCATGGCCTGCCTTTGCCGGTTTCACAAAATAGCTTCAGGCTTTTAAGAAATTGCCCCCAGGTATAGCTGCATTCAGCAAACATCAATGTATATTCTTTCCAGTCATCATGATGGAAAATTAACAGAGTTCCTTTATCATTTTTTTGCTGTTCTACCTGACCCTGCATTTCAGGATATGAATTCAGCAATGTTTCTTTATCTGCTGGCAGCAATTTAAAAGAAATATTAGTCCCTATCCACTCGCCGGCACCTTTTGTGCAATTCCAGTTAACCAACTCCAAAGGTTTTAATGCTGTAATTTTCATTTCTTTGAAGTAACCGGCGCCAAAAGGAAAATGTGCAAAGCTGTTGAGTGCTGCCTTAGCGTTAGTGTCGGGTGTCCACCAGGCCGATAAACCTTCCTGGGTGGTAATTGCACTATAAACTTTTTCAACTGGTACACCGATAAGTAAAGCATAATGAATGTTTGGCATGTTGTAATGTTTTTAATTAATGAGCAAAAATCTGTGGTTAAATAGAATATTTTTTTACGGCTCATGCCTTAACTAACCATTAGCTTCGGTACCTGAACATAAAGTAAAATACAGATTTTTACAACCCATTTTCAAAATAATTACAGTGCATATATTGAGTGCTCAATAGTATTACAATTAAAAGGAAGAGAAGATTGCAGCGAACTACTCTTGATTATACCAATCTTAGCGGTTCGTTGTTCTTTTTCGTGAATGCTGATTTTTGTCTTTCCTTTTATTTTTTTTAAGTTTTGGTTCGGGCAATTCATTAACTGTAATTTTTATTAATTTTCTCAGCCACTCTCTATCATCCAATTTTTCTTCAATTAAAAAACTTGGTTTTGCTCCTGGGTATGGTGGTGCTTCAACAACGTCATTTATATATTCTCTTCCCGATTCAGTAGGCTTAATAAATAGTTTATTGTCACAAATAAGAGCAAATAATTTGTTGTCAAAATACAGTCCGTATTCACCAAACATTTTCTTATGTGTAACTTGCTTTGAAAAACCGATTTGGTCAACAATATAATCTACAAATTTTTGTTCTGATGCCATTATATAACTTCGTTTAATTTAAACTCTCTAAGTGGCCCTGTGTGGCACAAGTTCGCTGTAGCGGTGCAATTGTGTCTATAGCGTTAGCGGTTTTGTAACCATTGAACAACCTGCGGTAAAACACTTGCAATATTGATAGATTGTATGCCCCTCAACAGTGATTTTATTTAGCCTCTACTAATTTGTCTTCCTTATACACTTCTGTTTTTTGCAAAATTCCATTTTCATTGTAAAATTCCCAGATTCCTTCCTTCTTACCTTTTATATAACTACTTTTCGTTTTTAATTTACCATTGGGATAGTACACATAAAAATTTCCTATTGGTATATCTGTATCATAAAATTCATCTTGCCGCAGTTGCCCGTTTTCATGAAAATATTTCCAGGAACCATTTCCTTTTCCGTTTAACCAAAACGATGAAAACTTTAAATTGCCATTTTCATACCATTCTTGAAATTGACCACTGTAAAAACCTTTACTTACTTCAATCCAAATTTTTTGTTTGCCATTTGCGTAATTGTCAACTATAAATCCTGTAAAAAGTTCACCTTTTAATTCGTTAATGGTTACTCCATTTTTCTGCTCAGTTTGTTTAATTTCTTTAATGTTTACAATATTTTGAGCATAACAAAAAGAAGCAGATAAAATAGTAATAATAGCAATGGTTATAAATTTCATTATTTTAATTTTTAAACAGTTCATTAAATTTCAGTGCTTTTGTTTCTAGATAGTAAATACTCCAAATGCCATCCATCTCCGGGTTTGTCCTTTTCTCTCTGCTAAAGAAAAAGTATTTTCCATCTCTTGAAAATCTTGGGCTGCTTTCTTCTGCTGTTGTATTTATTAAACTGCCTATGCCTTTTGCCTTTGTCCAGCCGGTAGCAGTTTTCTTTGCTATGAATATATCTTCGCCACCAACACCGCCTGGTGCACCCGAAGAATTAAAAACTAAATAATTCCCATCAGCTGAATAAACGGCGGAATATTTCCAGTATTTTTCATCATCAAATAAACCGCTAATCTTTTGTGGCCTTGTAAAAGTGCCATTAAGGGCTTTGGTGGTATAAATTTGAATTGACTTGCTGCCCCTTACCATAGTGGTATAAATGAAATTTTTGTCATCATTTGAAAATATAAAATTTTCGTTTGATGATGGCCATTCCTCACCTGTTTCCTGTACCTGGTTAATAATATCCTGCAAAGCTGTTGGAATACTCCATCCGTTTGCTGTTTGCTCTACCTTCCAAATGTTCATATCAAAGTTTCCTTTGGTTGGCCTATTTGGAATAGGTCTTTGAGAACCGAAATACAAAGTTTTTCCATCCCCTGTTAAAAAAGGCGTTTCATCTCTGTCGGTTGAAAATGTACATATTTCAGGAGTTGTCCAGTTTCCGTTTTTGTAATTGGATTGCATAATTTTTTGCTTTTCATTGCCTTTTCTTTTTGTAAAATATGCAGTTTTACCGGTTGGTGAAAATGAAATATCAAACACACTCTCGCTGGTGGTGCAAATAGTTCCTGCTGCAAAAATTTCTGGTGTCAATATTTCGTTAGAGGAGTAGTTTATTTTATTTTTAGTAATTACAGGGCTGCACTGTGTAAATACAGTTATAATAAATATTCCAAAAATTTGTTTATTCATTTTAATTTAGTTTGCTGGGTAACCCCAAAAAATTACTGCTGGCATTTCTATCGCTAATATACGCTACTTGTTGTATAAAAATATACTTGCATATTTACTTTTTGCTTAGGCAATAAAACTTTTTAGATAATTAGAGTAGCGCAAATACAAAAGCAGCTAATTAAACTTCTCCCTTTTAAAATATTATTTAATTTGCTCTTTATTACTTTAACTGTTACTAACCGCTGTGGTTACCCCCCCCTGAGATATTTGAAACAAGAGAACTGCCTGCGGCAGAACACTGCGCCAGTGAGGAGCTCTATTTTATTTTTGTCATGTACATAAACCAATTCCATTCCCAAGTATGCCCATTATCGTTTGAAAAAGCCTGGCTCCAAACAGGGTTGTCTTTGTCCCTTGCATCCCAACGAAAAGCAACTAAGATATTTTTTCCATTGAATATATCTTTTGTAATGAAGTATCCGATATTATTTTCAAATGACCCTAATACTGGCGGGTCTAATCTTCCTTCGTTGGAATCTGCCCAATAAATACTCCATAATTTTGTTTTAGGATTGAAAAGCCTTACGGTCATTCCTTCAAATGGCTGTCCGTTAAATGTGGCAATAAAATTATCAATATTTCCAATTCCATTTAGTACTTTATACATCTCCTGGGTTGATTCAAACTCTGTCCATTCACTACAATTATTTAACCTTGATTTTAATTTTCTATTATGAAGATCCCATTTGCCTTCAAAAAAATCGAAGTCTTGTTTTGACGAAGTTGGGGAAGCTACAATAATTAACTCGCCGTTTGTATCAAAATTAATCTCAGGCATTTCTAAATTTTGTACTGATGTCATTTCTTTAATTTTTTTCAGGTTTAGCTTTTGCTGATTTTGGGCTATTATTTATCCTGGGGCAAATATTTTACAATGTCAATCCCAATTCCGTTGGGATCTTGAATTGCAAAATGCCTGTCGCCCCAGGGCTCATTACGAATGTCAATTTTAATTGCTACTCCTTTCTTTTTTATCTCGCTGTAAACTTTATCTACATCATCCACTTCAATAGTAAGGTACATACCCTGGCCTGCAAAAGGCTTTTGAAATAAAGATTGCTGGCTGGGATGGTTGGGCAGTAAAAAACTAATTTCTGCTTCTTTGTTGGGCGTATGCAATAAAAGATAAAATTCGTTTTCAAATGTTACCCCAAAGCCTAAAATATTAGTGTAAAATGTTTTTGTGTCCGCTAATTTTTCTGTTACGATACCTGCATTTAATTTCATTGTAATTTGATTTTTAATTATTGAATTAGTTTGTGAGCATGCGTTTACAGTAAAGTAAAATATTGTAAATGCTGTTAAAAAATATTTCATCATTTTGCTTTTTAGTTTACAGAACAAAATTCTAAAATATTACAAACCAATCATTGTAAAAATCGGACATTTTTTATCTTCCGAATGCTTTGGCGGGTGTAACCCCATAAAAGTTTTTAAACTCTTTTATAAAATGTGCTTGGTCGTAGTAGCCAACATCAAAAAATAATTTATTTTCTCTTAAGCTTTGTGTAGAAGGCTTGGCTCTTAAAATATTTTGAAAACGAACTACTTTGCTGAAAGTTTTTGCTGTGTCGCCGACATAAAACTGAAAAAGCCTGCGCAACTGTCTTGGGCTGATGCCTGTATCCAGATCTGTTTCAATATTAAGTACCCCAAAATTTGCAAGAATAATATTTATGGATTCATATAGTCTTGTATCGTTGTTAAATTGTATTGTTGTAATCAGTTCTAAAAAATAATTGTCAAACAGTGCTTTAATTTCTTTTATGTTTAGTTGTGCTTCAAAATTGTCTGCAATAAACGACGCTGTTTCAGGAACAACTATTTTTAAATGCTCAAAACGATTGCTTAACGCTGATGCGTTTATATTGAAAATTTGCGGAAACATTGTAGGCAAAAACCGAACACCGATGTAATGAAATGAATTATTAAGAGGGAATGCTGTATATTTTTTACAGAACCCCATTACAAAATTTTCCTGTGGATTGTTGAGTTCAAAAAAAATATCAATGCACCCGTCCGCTACTACTTTATAATTGAATGGTTCTTTAAGTGTTTGGTTTGTTTTAAGTTCCCAATAACAATAAATGTATGGTTCAAGTTGTAAGTGTGGTAAAAATTCAGCATAAGTAACATTGTCAGCCGATTGTTTAATAGTCGGTTGAATTGGATTGTAAAGTTGCCTTATGTTTACTGGAAGTTTCAAATTTGTATTGTGTTCCTTTAGAAAGACCGCTAAAATATATCTCAACGCTAAAATACACTACTTTTTGGGTAAAGGGATATCTGCAAATTTACGGTTTACTAAAGGCTATAAAAAAATGCATGACTGCTTTTTCATAGGGTAAATACAAATCTATTTAAATAAAAATTATCTCTTTCAAAAGTCGTATTAATAAAAAAATCGCTTTTATATACCCTGTAATAAAAGCTCCACAAAGATTTACTGTTGAATCCCGTAAGTACGGGACCAATGTCGCCCCACCTGGGAACCAATGTTTGCAACAAAAAAAATTCAGCACTGGTTCTTGTCTTCAAGAAACATTCACTTTAATACCTGGCCTGAAAATATAAAAGCGTACAAATTTATCCATCAGTTTATTTTCTTTACGGCATAAAAAAAGCAACAGTGTTATGATAAAACAAAAAGAATGTTGTACATTTTACTTCTCTTTTAAAATTAATTATTATGAAAATTATTTCCAGGAGAAGCGTTATTAAAAATATTGCACTTGGCAGTGCTGCAATAATGAGCGCACCCAACAGTTTAATTGCAGGATGCAGCAGCAGGAAAAATAATAAACTGGGTGTGGCTTTAGTGGGCCTGGGTTATTACAGTACCGATCTGCTGGCGCCTGCCCTGCAACAAACAGCCAATTGTTATCTTGCAGGCATAGTAACAGGTACGCCTGCAAAAGCTGAGGCATGGCAAAAAAAATATAATATCCCGGATAAGAATATTTACAATTATAAAAACTTTGATGAGATAGCCAATAACCCGGCTATTGATATAGTGTATGTGGTATTGCCGCCAAGTATGCATCACGAATACGTAGTACGTGCAGCTAAAGCAGGCAAGCATGTGTGGTGCGAAAAACCGATGGCCATAAACCCACAGGAATGCCAGCAAATGATTGATGCCTGTAACAACAATAAAATTACACTTGCAATTGGCTATCGCCTGCAGCATGAACTTAACACACAGGCCTGGCAAAAAATTGTAAATGAACAATTACTGGGCAAAGTAAAACAAGTGAAATGTGCAGCAGGATATTTTGATGGACGAACCAATCACTGGAAACAGATTAAAGCTATGGGTGGCGGTGTGTTGTACGATATGGGTGTATATGCCATACAGGGTGCAAGGTTAGGCACAGGTATGGAACCCATCACCATTCTATCTGCTAAAACGTCTACCACAAGGCCGGAAATTTATACAAACGGTTTGGATGAAACAACCGTTGCCACATTAGAATTTCCCGGCGGTGTTGTAGCCGATATTAAAACAAGCTTTGGAGAGAATGTAAATTTTCTCGACATCAGTTGTGAAAAAGGAAATATTAACATGGCACCGTATTCTGCCTATGCCGGTTTAAAAGGCAAAAGCAATTTGGGCGAAATTAATTTTAGTTACCAGGTGCCGTGGCAGCAGGCTAAACAAATGGATGATGATTCAAGATCTATTAAAGAAGGCAAGCCCATGCTGGTACCTGGAGAAGAAGGTTTAAGGGATATTAAAATTGTAGAAGCTATTTACAAAGCTGCTGCTTTGGGGCAGGCTGTAAAATTATAGCGTAACTAATCTACAAGACTGTTGTCATCACAAACCATTCGCATAGCTGGCACATTTCAAAATGTAATACCTAACTGGCGCAAGTGTTCCGCTTTAGCGGTTCACTTGTGTCTATTAGTCTTAGCGGTTTTTAACCGCAGCATTAACATACCTATTCTAAAAAAACAGCTCATTAAAAACACCACTATTATGCTGTTAGTCGCTAGCAACTAAATATTTACAAAAGTTCAACCTTCAACAACCCATGCTCATTAGTGTAATAATCAATGGCACTGCTATACTTATAATGCCAGGGCTCCCATATTAAGCCACTTCTTACCGGGTTTTCATGCAAATAGTCTAACCGTTGCTTAATTTTTTCGGCAATGTTTAATTCTATCGGGTGATAGTCTTGTTTCCAAAATTGAAACTCTTTATTGTTATTATTATTTTTTCCGGTGTAGCTAAAAATGTTCAGCATCCACTCCTTTCTGCTTTCCATATTATTTTCCTGTATGGCTTTTATAATTTGCTTACTCGTATATTTTTTCAGGTCTCTTACAATAGATTCAATTTTATTGCTGTTACTACTTATTATTAAATGCACATGATTGGTCATTATTACCCGTGCATCCAGTACCATTCCTTTATTTTCCTGGCAATATTTTAAACTTTCAATAAATAACTCTTTATACCGCTCTCTGCTAAATACATCTATCCAGCCTGCCACTGAAAATGTTACAAAATGTGGTATGGCGTCTTCGCCTACTTTATATTTACTACTCATAGTTTTTTATTTTACCTGCATAAATTATAATCAACATTTGTTTTGATATTGTTTTATAAAAAAGGGATTTATAGAATTAGAGCAGGAAATATTTAATTTGTAATTTATTAATTTACTCGTTGCTGCTTGCTGCGGTTAAAAACCGCCTGAGCTATTTGTCACAAGTGAACTGCCCGCGGCAGAACACTTGCGCCAGGGAGGGAAGCAAATGGGGGAAATTATGCCCAGAAAAAGGTATCTTTAATTCTACCAATATGAACATCTAATTTTAAATATCATGAATAAGCTTTTTTTTATTTTAAAATTAATTGGCGTTGTTTCTCTAATAATTTGTGTATCACTTTTTGCAGCAGGCCAAAATAATACAGCTGGCATATTAATTTCCATTTCGCTTTTTTGTTTTGCCTTAATTGTTGCAGTGAAGATTTCAAATTATTACCATAATTATCACACTAACAAGAGACGGACTTAAAGCCAGAAATAACTTGATTAAAAATAAATCAACCTTTTACCAAAAAATCTAAGGCGTGAGCCGAATAAATCAATTATTCGGCTCATAAAGTTTTCAGCTAAGCAAAAACAGACTAGCCAAGCTCATATAAAATATTCTTCGCTTCCAAAAAAGTTGCCCAATGGCATGCCATTGAAAGGATCCCGCCTTGGGCGGGACGATGTTGCCATAAAAAACTGAAGGTGGTAAAAAAAAATAAGTTTAAATCAAACCCTACTTCATCTTTCCATAATCCATTACCAGGTGGCAAAATGTTTTTACACCTATGTACAATTTACTGTCGTCAACCATAAAATCGGGAGTGTGGTGTGGCGGTGCATTTTTGGGGTCATTGCCTTTGGGCATGCCGCCAATATAAAAAAAGAAAGCGGGGGCTTTAGTACCGAAATAGCTAAAGTCTTCGGCACCGGTAACCCATTCCATTGCACGTACATTTTCTTTTCCGGCTGCGGTTAATAAAGAAGGAATCATTTTATCTACCAATGCAGGCGTGTTGTAGGTTACCAATGTTTTGGTATCAATTTTTACTTCGGCAATGGCGTTGCTGGCTTCGGCAATTTTTTCGGCAGTGAGTTTTATTCTTTGGTGTACATCAGTTTGCATTTTACTGTCTAATGTTCTTATAGTACCATCAATTAAGCATTCTTCAGGTATAATATTATTTCTTACACCACCATGAATTTTGCCCACTGTAATTACAACAGGGGCTTTGGTAAGATCCATCTGGCGGCTTACAATATTTTGCAGACCTTCAATAATTTGTGCCGATACACTTATAGGATCTACGCTTAACCATGGCTGTGCGCCATGTGCCGATTTACCTTTTACTTTTATAGAAAACCAATCCGACGATGCCATAAATGCACCTTGCTTATATTGAATTTCGCCGGCCGGAATCCAGCTTTCTATGTGCATACCAAATATCACATCCACTTTTGGGTTTTCCATCACGCCTTCTTTTACCATCAATGCTGCACCACCTTCTTCATCACCGGGTGCACCTTCTTCTGCCGGTTGAAAAATAAATTTAACCGTGCCTGCAATATCTTTTTTCATGCTGGCTAAAACTTCGGCTGTACCTAAAAGCATGGCCACATGTGTGTCATGTCCGCAGGCATGCATTACCGGAACTTTTTGTCCTAAATAATCTGTACTGTCTTTAGAAGCATAAGAAATATTTACTCTTTCTTTTACCGGCAATGCATCCATATCAGCACGTAATGCCATACATGGTCCTGGCTTACCGCCTTTTAAAATGGCTACCACACCGGTTTTGGCAACATTGGTTTGTATTTCTAATCCCAAAGATTTTAAATGGTTTACAATGTAGGCTGCGGTTTTAAATTCACGGTTACCCAACTCGGGGTTTTGGTGTATGTGCCTGCGCCATTCTACTAATTTAGTTTGAATGGCCATAGCTTTTGTATCAATGGTTTTTGAAATGTCCTGTGCAGTAATTGCTGTTGTGCAGAGAACAAAAAAAAGTAGCGCAGTAGTTTTTATCATAAGTTAAAATTTCCTTTTTAAAGATGTTTAAATTTATTGAAGAAGCCACTTTTTATTTATCAGTACTTCGACAAGCTCGGTATGAAAAATAAAAAAGCTGTCAGCCTGCGCTTGTAGAAGGAGGGTGAAGCTAATGCTTCGAAAAAAAAATTATTTATACTCCCCAAAAACTTTCCGCAATTCATCAGCAATCTCTCCCAATGTACAATAATTTTCAACGGCATCTACAACAGCAGGCATAAGGTTTTGTCCGCTTATAGCATACTGATTAATTTTGGTTAAGCAAGCAGCAACTTTTTCTGCCGAACGATTTTCTTTTAGTTTTTTTATTTTTTCTATTTGAACGCTTTGTATATTTTCATCTATTTTAAAAACCGGCGTGGTATTTTTTTCTGCTGACTGAAATTTATTTACCCCCACAATTATTTTTTCGCCACTTTCAATATTACGCTGGTATTCGTAAGCGCTTTTAGCAATCTCGTTTTGCATAAATCCTTCCTCAATGGCTTGTACACTGCCGCCCATGGCATCTATCTTTGCAATCAATTGCAAAGCAGCAGTTTCAACTTCAGCGGTAAGGGATTCTACAAAATAACTGCCGGCCAACGGATCGGCTGTATCGGCAACACCACTTTCAAAAGCTACAATTTGTTGCGTACGCAAAGCAATTTTTGCAGCTTCCTCAGTAGGTAAACTTAAAGCCTCATCGTAACCGTTAGTATGTAAAGATTGTGTGCCGCCCAATACAGCTGCAATAGTTTGTATGGTTACCCGGCTGATATTATTTTGAGGTTGCTGAGCTGTTAAAGTACTGCCACCAGTTTGTGTATGAAAGCGCAGCATCATAGCTTTAGGATCTGTAGCGCCTAAATCTTTCATGATAGTTGCCCAAATTTTTCTTGCAGCACGGAACTTGGCTACTTCTTCAAACAAATTATTATGGGCATTAAAAAAGAAGGAGAGGCGTTTGCCAAAAACATTAATGTCTAATCCTTTTTCCAATGCCGCTTTTACATAGGCTTTGCCATTACTTAAAGTAAAAGCAATTTCCTGTACTGCCGTGCTGCCAGCTTCACGTATATGATAACCCGAAATAGAAATGGTATTCCATTTAGGCACTTCGGTTGCACACCATTCAAAAATATCGGTGATGATACGCATAGAAGCTTTAGGCGGATAAATATATGTTCCTCTTGCAGCGTATTCTTTTAAAATATCGTTTTGTATGGTGCCGGTAATTTTTTTAAGATCGGCACCATTTTTTTTTGCTACTGCAACATATAAAGCCAGTAAAATAAAACCGCTTGCATTAATCGTCATCGAACTCGAAACTTCTTCTAAATTAATACCCTGAAAAAGTATTTCCATGTCTTCTAAACTGTCGATAGCAACACCTACTTTTCCTACTTCACCATCTGCTAAAGGATGATCGCTGTCGTAACCAATTTGTGTAGGCAGATCAAAAGCAACACTCAAACCGCTTACACCCTGGCTCAATAAATAATGATATCTTTTATTACTTTCTTCAGCAGTAGAAAATCCTGCATACTGGCGCATGGTCCATAGTTTGCCCCTGTACATATCGGGCTGCACACCACGGGTGTAAGGAAATTCGCCGGGCAATTCGTTATTAGTTTTTACATCAGTACTGTAATAAACCTGCTTTATTCCAATACCCGAATCAGTAACTATTTTCTTTTCATTTGCCATACACTTGTTTTATAAAACTCCCTTCGATAACTCTTGGAGGGTTTAGAACCCTCCAAGAGTTTAACACACTTTACTTCAATATTTTTTGCGACTCGTAATGCAATGCTTCTAAAACAATTTTATTTATTTCAGCATTATTTGTCATGGTATATTCTAAAAGTGCTTTGCTTAATTCAATTGCGGCTGCATTGGCCGGCAGTGTTGCTGCAATCTGGTTGATAATAAAAATATTCTGATCCCTTAATTTAGTAACCGCTTTCCACATTTCGGCACTTACATAAATTTGCTGGGTAACATTATATTCGTACTCGTTGTTTAATGTTTGCAGTAAAGTCATTTGCATTTCTCTTGCACTCATTTCATCTGAGTATGTTTTTGAAACAAGATTTTTAAGCCCGGCTCTTTCGGCATATAAGGTAAGCCTTTCGTAAGCCTGCAATTTTAATTTTATAGTTTCATTGTTGATACCCAATCGCAATTTAATCTCTTCTTTCATACCGTTAAATTCGGCCAGCAGCCAGGCAATAGCAATAAAGAAAAGAAAAGTGCCGGCAATTTGAATATGGGTCGAGTTAATCTCCAGTAAATACATAGATATAATTTAGGCAACAAAAATAAGGTAAAAGTTAATGGGGAATTGCGAATGGTAAATGGTGAATATTTTGTGATTGATAATTCGTTATTAAAAAATCACCATTACCGGTATTTTGCAGGCCTAGTTAAAAGATTCAGAAATTCCTGTTTTCGAAAGGAGGCGTTGTTGCCACGGTTTAAATTATTTATACCTTTGTACTAAATTAATAAAGATGGAAACTACAACAGAAGCTCCTGTTACACTTACTAAAACTGCGGTAGAAGAAATAAACCGCCTGATGCATGCAGAAGGTTTTGACGCCACTCAGCAATTACGCATTGGCGTAAAGGGTGGTGGCTGCAGCGGCATGACCTATGTTTTAGGCTTTGATGCAAGAACTGATAAAGACGAAAGTTTTGAAATAAATGGCATCCCCTGCATCATGGAAAAATCTCATGGCATTTACTTAATGGGCATGGAAGTAGATTGGCAGGGTGGATTAAATTCAAGAGGTTTTACTTTTAATAATCCTAATGCAAGTAAAACCTGCGGCTGCGGAACAAGTTTTGCAGTGTAAATAATAATTAAGTTTTCAGTTTTATAAAAAAGCCATTCAAAAAAATTGAATGGCTTTTTATTTTGCTAACACTTATCTTCATATAACTTCAAAGTTTTTATTAATTGACCACACCCGATTATTCCACAGATATTTTAATAGCAGGCGCTGGCCCTGCAGGTGCTGTTACATCTATCTTTTTAGCGAATGAAAAAATTAACCATATCATTATTGACAAAGCAATTTTTCCACGGGATAAAATATGTGGCGATGCCATGAGTGGAAAAACAGTAGGTATTTTAAAAAGAATTACAACTGACTGGCAACAATATTTTTTGGATAATACTGAAGCCTTAGTAAGCAGGGGCATACAATTTATTGACAGTGATAATAATTGTTTGAGTATCCCTTTTCAATCAAGTGCTGCTGACACAAAAAATACACCCGGCTTTGTAAGCAAGCGGATTGATTTTGATAACAGCTTAATAAAAATGATTGACGAAACGTTTGCAAACTTTATAACCGATTGTTCAATTGAATCTATTGAACATATTACTGAAGGGTTGTTAATAAAAGTAAAACATGCCGGTGTTGAAAAAACAATTTTCACAAAAATGATTGTGGGTGCAGATGGCCGTGGCAGCATTGTTGCTAAAAAAATGGCCATGCATAAAGTGATACCTGAACATTACAGCGCAGGCATACGGGCTTACTACAGCAATGTAGCTGGCATGCATGATGATAATTATATTGAGTTACATTTTTTAAAAGAAATGCAACCTGGATATTTTTGGATTTTTCCTCTGCCCAACGGTATGGCCAATGTGGGCATGGGTATGCTAAGCAGTGCTGTAGCAGCTAAAAAAGCAAACCTTAAACAACTGATGCTTGATGCAATTGAAAAAAATCCTGTAATTAAAAAGAGGTTTGAAAATGCAACACTTGAAAGCAAAATAGAAGGGTGGGGCTTACCACTGGGCTCAAAGAAAAGATCACTCAGCGGCAATCGTTTTTTGCTGGCAGGGGATGCCGCTTCGCTGATAGACCCATTTACCGGCGAAGGTATTGGCAATGCAATGGTATGCGGTTTGGTAGCATCAAGACACATAAAAAAAGCATTAGAAGCAAATGATTATTCAGCAGCATTTTTAAATGGTTACGATAAAGAAATTTACCATAAACTTTGGGCAGAATTAAAACTGAGCCATTACCTGCAAAAACTAAGCAGTAAGCCATGGCTGTTTAACTTTGTTATTGGCAAAGCCAGCCGCAGTAAAGAACTGAGAGAAACCATCAGTTGCATGTTTGAGAATGTGGACATCAGAAAAAAATTTACCAACCCCATGTTTTACCTGCGTATATTATTTAACAGGTAAAGTTTTTTAAAATAAAAATGTTGCACAGGATTATCTGTTCACGCCCTGAATTTCTCCTTTCTCTTTCATAACCAATAAATCTTTTTTTGCTATGGGCAAATAATCTTCTGTTATAAAACTGCTTGTTGCATTCATTTTAGATTGTCTTAAGCCACTTTGTTTATTAGATTGAAACTGGTTAAATAAAATATAAACAGAATCAGTTTTTACTTCACTCACTTTATACAATGTGTATTGCCCGTCGGTGGTTCTTATTTCATAAATATCTCCTGCTTTAGGTGCATTTAAAAAAGCAATATCTTTTTTATTATCTTCTCTTACAGAACTGATAACTGAAATTATCAGCACGGCAAAAAGTACTGCACCAATATATTGCCAGTAAGGCTTTTTTATATTTGCCTTCATCTCTTCGTACTGACTTAATAAATCTGAAGAAAATTCTTTTTTATTTAAAATTTGTTTGCAATGATTGCATTGGGTTATTGCCTCTTTTTTATAGGGAAAAACGGGTATCCAGAAAACATGAAAATACCTGCTGAACGTGTACATCTCTAAAGAATCTTTTGTGCCGCAGCTGCTGCACTTGGTGCCAAATAAACTTTGGTGGCCGGTTTTGGTAGCCCTGTTTCCAGAAATTATCATACGTAATTAATTTTAATTGAAACTGTAAAATAAGCTTATCAGTTTAATAAATAAAAAAACCTGTTATCTTTTTTTGATAACAGGTTTGTATTAATACGAAATTAAATTATGCTTTTTTAGCAGCTGCAATTGGTTTTGCAGGGGTAGCAGCACTGCTGATAATTTCTGCTTCGCCTAATGGTTTATCTTTTGCAAAATCAACCAGTATTGGTGCCGCAACAAAAATAGAAGAGTAAGTACCCGTAACCACACCAATCAACATGGCAAATGCAAAACCTCTTGTTACCTCTCCACCAAAAATAAATAAGATCAACAGGGTTAAGAACACCGTTAGTGATGTCATAATGGTACGGCTAAGCGTATCGTTAATGGCACGGTTAATGATATTGCCTTTTTCTGATGCTTTACTTCCCTTACTGTATTCCCTTATACGATCGAATACAATTACAGTATCATTCATACTAAATCCAATTACAGTTAACACCGCAGCTATAAAATGCTGATCAATTTCTAAAGGGAATGGTACAATGTTTTTAAAGAAAGAGAATACAGCTAATGTTACCAATACGTCATGCAGCAAAGCTACAATGGTACCCAACGAATATCTCCAGTCTCTAAAACGGATGAAGATATAAATGAAGATGGCGAAGATGGCAAAGATGGTAGCTTTAACGGCTCCTTTCTTCAAATCATCTGAAATACTTGGTTGCACTGTTGTAGTTCTTTGTACATACTTGGTGGTGGCAAATTCTGCGTAAGTTAAATTAGCAGGTAACACCTTTTTTAATCCTTCAAACAATTTAGTTTTTACTGTACTGTCTGCATTATCATTCTCAATTAAATAAGAAGTAGTGATATTAAGGTGACGGCTGTCGCCTTCTGTTTTAATGATAGGGAAATCGCCATTAAACGCATTTTTTAAATCGTCACGTACATCATCGTTTTTTACAGCTTTGTCAAATTGCACTGTATAACTTCTTCCTCCTTTAAATTCAACCCCCTGGTGAAAACCATTAAAAAAAGATGCAACACCTAAAAGCAATACCACAATAGAAATACTGTAAGCTACTTTTCTGTATTCAATAAATTTAAAGCTGGCATGTTTAAAAATGCGTTTAGATATAGCCGTAAAATAATTGAAGTGACGTTGTTTGTTCATCCATACTTCAGTAATCAATCTTGATACTAAAATTCCGCAGAACAATGAAAGTACAATACCAATCATTTGCGTAGTGGCAAAACCAAGTACAGGGCCTAAACCAAAAAAGAATAAAATTGCAGCGGTTAAGAAAGTAGTAACGTGGGCATCCAATACCGGTGCAAGCGAACGGCGGTAACCATCGTTAACAGCCTGCTGGTACGATTTTCCACGGGTAAGTTCTTCCTTTATCCTTTCAAAAATAATTACGTTGGTATCAACTGCCATACCAATGGTAAGTACCAAACCTGCAATACCGGCAGCAGTTAATGTAGCACCAAAAGCAGCCAATGTACCAATGGTAAATAATAAGTTTAATATTAAGGCAATGTTGGCCACCCAGCCTGCAGTGTTATAATATACCAGCATTAAAATAAATATCACCAAAAACGAAATAGCAAAAGCCATTGTTCCGCCTTTAACCGCTTCTTTACCTAAAGTTGCACCTACTTCCTGGCTGGCAACAATTTTAGCAGGCGCACTAACCTTACCCGATTTTAATGTTGTGGCAAGATCATTAGCTTCATCGGTAGAAAATCTTCCGGTGATAATTGAAACACCATCTTCAATGGCAGTAATTACATTTGGAGCAGAATATACAATATCATCTAAAGCAATAGCTATAGGTTTGTTTACATTTTTTGCAGTTAACCTTCCCCATAATTTTGCGCCAAGCGGTGTCATCTTCATTCTTATAGAGGGCTTACCCATTTCATCATAATCAAGATTGGCATCTTCTACTGATTCTCCTTCTAAAGGCGCTTTATCGCTGCCGGGCTGTGTTTTTACTGCATACAAAGGAAAATATCTTAAGTTTCCTTTTTCAGATTTTTCTTCTATCCCTAATAAAAATTTGCAATTGGCGGGTAAAGCGTTTTTAACAACTTCGTTATTGATGTATTTATAAAATAATGGAGTATCCTGCAAAGCAATATTTGCAATGGATGGAGAATAAGACGGGCCTTTACCATCTTTATTATCCTGCGGAGGAATTACACTTACAATTTTTAAAAATGGATTTGCATTTTGTGCTGCTTTAAGCGAATCAACTTTTACACTGTCGCTGCTAACACCATTTAAATAATTTTGCAATGCTATATCAGCTGCCTGTAAAGATGGGTATAATTCATCTACACGATATACTTCCCAAAATTGCAAATGAGCCGATGCTGATAATAATTTTTTTACCCTGTCCGGGTTATCAACTCCTGGTAACTCTACGTTAATAATACCTTTGTTTTCATCTAAATTAATATTGGGTTGAGCTACACCGAATTTATCAATACGCTTTAATAATACTTTATAGGTTTCGTTAATAGCGGTTTTAGATGTTGCCGTTAATTTATTAATTACCTGGTCGTCGTTATCTGTAATTTTTACATCTTTACCCTGGCCTGCAAACAAACCTGCTAATTTACCAGCACCATTTTGTTCTATGTAAGCATCTTTAAATAAGCTGATAAAATTTGCATCGCTGTTAATCTTTCTTTCTGTAGCTGTTTGAATGGCTTTTAAAAGTGTTGGATCTTTCGCATTATTACTTGATGTTTTCAGTAAACCATCAAGGCTTACATCCATTGTTACACTAAGGCCACCCTGTAAATCTAAACCAAGGTTTAATTCACTTTCTTTACATTGCTGATAAGTGGTACCAACAAGAGGGAATATGGCTTTATCTTTTGTAGCCAAAAGAATACTGTCAACTTTTGGTTTAATAGCAACCTTTAATTCTTCTTCGCCTTTAAGTTGCGGAGAAATTCTTTTTACAATTTTTGTAGCCTGTGCTCTTACACCGCTTTCATAGTTGCGTACCACCAAAGTGTACGACAGTTCCCAAAGTGATATTAAAATCAACGCAATGGTAAAAAACCAAACCAGCCCTTTCAATTTCATAATAGTAAACTTTTAATAGCTATTTCTTCTTTTTTAGAAGTGTGCAAAGATAGGGGAAAAACCAATTTAAGATTACTGCTTGTTAATTTTGCCCCTATCCTGTAAAAGATGACATTTGCGTTTCTATTTGAATCTTAATAATTAGTGCAATTTTCAATCAATAAACTGGCCTGCAATTTTAAATAAACCTTTTAAAATATAAATATGTTTTGTTTCCGTAATAATTTGAAGGTGCTGATAACCGCAATGTGTTTTTTATATGGCTGTTCTTCCACAAAAAAAATTACTCCTATGCCCCAAGCTCCGGTAACTGTTACCAGTGCAATACCTGTTGACAGCACAAAAACAGATGCTTTTTTAGAAAATTTACTTGCAGCAAACCCACAATATTTCGAAAGTGTTTTAAAAAATCGCAAACAATGGAACACACAAATTATTTATACTCAAATTAACCGTGGTGCCAATGGAATTGCGGCACTAAAAAACTATTATTTTAATGTAAACCCGGCTAATTATTTTTATCCGGCATCAACAGTAAAATTCCCAATAGCCTTACTGGCATTGCAAAAATTAAATGAGTTAAAAGATAAGGGTATAGACAGGAACACTACAATGATTACCGAAGCAGGCAATGCTTCTCAAACTGCAGTGTATAACGACCCAACAACGCCTGATGGCAAACCAACTATTGCCCAATACATAAAAAAAATATTACTGGTAAGTGATAATGATGCCTATAACCGGCTGTACGAATTTTTAGGGCAAGATTATATTAACAGCGAACTGCACAAAAAAGGGTACGAAGATGGGCAAATACTGCATCGGCTTGATATTGCCTTATCCGAAGAAGAAAACAGGCAAACCAACCCAATAAAATTTTTAGATGGTGCTAATAATGTTTTGTACGAACAACCGGTGCAAACCAATACATCTCAATATGCATTAAGAAACGACAGTATGGGAACCGGATTTTTAAAAGCCGGAAATTTAGTAAACGGCCCCATGAATTTTTCTAAGAAAAACAGGATTAGCCTTGAAGATCTGCACAGTATTTTAATCAGCCTAGTGTTTCCGAATAAGGTTTATGCAAACCAACGTTTTAATTTAACAGAAGATGACAAACAGTTTATTTTCAAATATATGAGTCAACTTCCAACGGAAAGTACATACCCGCCATATTCAGCAGATAGTGCCAGCTACTGGCCGGCATTCTGTAAGTTTTTATTGTTTGGAAGTGAGAAGGGAAACCTGCCAAAAAACATTCGTGTTTTCAATAAAATTGGAAAAGCTTACGGGCAAATTTTAGATGTGGCTTATGTGGTGGATTATGAAAAAGGAGTGGAGTTTTTTTTATCGGCTGTAATGTATTGCAACAGTGATGGTATTTTAAATGATGATAAATATGATTCTGAAACCATTGGTTTTCCTTTTATGAAAAACCTTGGCCAGGTAATTTATGACTTGGAAGTAAAGAGACAAAAAAAGCATTTGCCTGATCTTTCGAAGTTTAAATTCAGTTACGATAAGTAAACTATGTGTCAGACCACAACGCAGACTATAAAAGCTCTAATACTTTTTGCTAACTAACCTTCTTTAAAATTTAAAGATTCTTTATAGTGTCCAGACACATTTCAAAAGAATAATCTCTTTGTTGATATTTTTTTAACTGTTTATAATTACTTTTGCAAAATATGCAACTATCTACACTTTTATCGAGATTTAATGAGCCGGAAACCCTTAAAATGGCCAAATTAGGAAGAGAATTAAGAGCAAAGGGAATTGATGTAATTGACCTTAGCCTTGGTGAACCCGATTTTGATACGCCCCAACATATTAAAGATGCCGCAATAAAAGCCATCAATGACAACTGGAGCCATTACACACCGGTTGCAGGTTTTGCCGATTTGCGTGAAGCAGTTTGTACCAAATTAAAACGGGATAATAATTTAGCCTATAAACCTGAAAATATTATTACTTCTACAGGTGCAAAACAAAGTTTAGCCAATGCCATTTATGCTGTAGTTGATAATGGCGACGAAGTGGTTATTCCCACACCATACTGGGTAACTTATTCGGAGTTGGTTAAAATGGCCGGAGGTAAAGTTGTTGAAGTTCGTACATCGCAGGAGAGTGGATTTAAGGTTAGTCCGCAGCAATTGGAAGCGGCAATAACTGGCAAAACAAAATTGTTTATGTTCTCTTCGCCCTGTAATCCATCGGGCACAGTTTACAGCAAAGCAGAACTGGCAGCATTAGCCGAAGTATTTAGAAAACATCCGGATGTTTTAATTATCTCCGACGAAATTTATGAGTATATTAATTTTGTTGGCGGGCACGAAAGCATTGCACAATTTGAAGATTTAAAAGAACGTGTTATTTTAATAAATGGGTTAAGCAAAGGTTTTGCTATGACGGGTTGGCGCCTGGGTTATATTGCTGCCAATGTAGAAATTGCAAAAGCCTGCGAAAAAATTCAGGGACAATTAACCAGTGGCACTTGCTCCATTACTCAAAAGGCAGCAGTAGCTGCACTTACCGGCAATTTAAAACCTTCGGAAGAAATGACGCAAGAGTTTACAAGAAGGAGAGCAAGGGTTTTAGAATTGATAAAAGATATTCCAGGTTTTAAATGCGCCGAACCTGATGGAGCGTTTTATATTTTTCCTGATGTAAGTTACTACTACGGCAAAACAGATGGTACACAAACTATTGCTAACGCCGCTGATTTTAGCATGTATTTATTAAACACTGCTAATGTTTCTTCTGTAATGGGTGATGCTTTTGGCGAACCTAATTGCGTACGTTTTTCTTTTGCTAACAGCATGGCAAATATTGAAAGGGCTTGGGTGAGGATTAAAGAGGCGTTAGGAAAATTGAAATAGTCAATGGGCAAAAAAAAATAATCCAGTAAAATAATAAAAACCATCCGTTATTTTCGGATGGTTTTGTTTTATGGCTAAGCTATATTGAGTAAAAAAATAAAAAAAAAGTTCCAAAGTTCACTTTTAATATTTGACCATTCACCTTAAAAAGTAAATCTTGCAGAAAAACCAACTCCCGATGCTTCAAACCCAACTTTAGTAATAATATTTAATTCAGGCTTCCAGTCAACAGTAAGGTTTAAAGGAATGTTGGCAAACTTATAGTCTAACCCGATAATACCTGCCGCACCAACATTACTGCCACTGTTATTAAATGCAACGTACCCACCAAAGCCAATCAACCATTGCAGGTTTTCTGTTGCAAGTGGTTTATGAATTTCGTACAGGCCGCAAATGCCCACACCATCACCAAAACTTAAAATACCTTCCAAAGCGTTTTTACCAATAAAATGTTTGTAAGTAATACCACTTTTAATAGCCGGTATCGATGAACCGAGCCTGACACCAAGGGCATTTTTGTAAGCACTTTCATCCTGTGCTTTTGTGGTTAAGGAAAAACTAAGGGCAATAAGAAATAATAACAATAATTTTTTCATGGTATTTTTTTTGAGTAGTGTAATCGAAAATAATGCCAGCGTAATTGTAATTTTTAATTACAACGCACAAAGCTTTATTAACTGTGTTAAGGATTTTATAAAAAGTAAAAGAGATGGAAAAATAAAAATCAAAGAATAGTTAGCTGTCGCATAAGATTTTCAAAATAAAAATTTTGTGTTTCTGTACCTCTCCGAAACAATCGGGACAAGTGTGGCATATCACTCAAACAATTCCAGTTTATTTTTTGGCCTCCTGTTATCAAGCCATTTAAAATTTTTCAATTGTTTTTTATCAGCAGGGGTTTGGCGAATAGGATACATTACACCATCAACATTATTCACAAACTTTACTTTATTCAATTCTTTTTTTACAAAGAAGATATCAATTACATCACCGCTGCTTCGGTTCATGCCTACAAAAGCACTGTCATCATCCTGGGGATAAAAAATACTTTCAGCAGGTGATCCCTTCACTCTTACGTAATCAATTTGGCCATCTTTAAAATAACCATTCAGTGTACGTCCGGCAATTTGATTAAATAATTTATCTGCTGTTTTATTAATGATGATACTGTTATAAAAAACGTACAGCTGTTTTGCTTTTTGGTTTTCGGTAAACATATAAATGGTATCGCCGGCAATTTGTGTTTTACCATTCCAAACCAGGGGCTGGCCAAATAATTTAAAAGTAGAATCTTCGGTAGAGTAGTAGAGGCTGTCGCTAACGGCCTGCAGCGAATCGTTGAATATCCGAACATTATGAAAACCCAAAAAATAACGAATGGCAGAATCTTTTTTATTAAGATTGATGACCATTGCTTTTGTTGCAGTATCTTTTTTGGGCAATGATTTTATTTGCAGGCTGTCACTTTTTTTCTTCTGAGGCAATATAATATCATCACTGTCCATTTTATTTTCAGTTACAGCAATCTCTTTTTTAACAGTGTCAACTTTTTCAGGCTCACTAATTACTACTTTGTCATTTTTTTTCTTACCTAAAAAACTAATATCGGTGCTGTCAGTTTTATTTATTGTAATGGCTTTTGTTTTTTTTAAGGTATCAATTGCAGTGGTTGTTTTTTTTGCAATAGTGTCATATTTTCTCAAACCAGAAAATAAAGTATCAGCAGCTATGTAAGTGCTGTCGCCATCTTTGTGTAAAATCATTACAGGCTTGTTGTAAGCTAAAAAAGAATTTTCCTTTGTGTTTACTTCAACATGACCGCCAATGGTTGTAACCTGGTTTATACTGTCCACCACTTTTGCATTACCGTCGGCAGTTACAATTCCTTTTTTATCATCAAAAAAAATCTTATCGCCAATTATAGAGCGGCTGCTGTCTCTTATATAAGACCGTTCGTAAAAAATAGCTTCGCCAGTTTTTAAATTGTAAATTCCTGATTTGGTATCAATAATTCCATCTTTACTTACAATATGTGTAGGCGCAATAAATGTTGCTACATCTGTAGTGATGTTGTACAATAAACTGTCCGTTCTTATATCATATTTTGGATCTACAAGGTGTACATTCTTTTTAAAAATCACATCTTTGGTATCTGCATAATAAACCCCATCGGTGCTGGTTAAAACTGTTTTACCATTTAAAACCCTGCCGCCATTTTTATAAGTTGCAATGCCGGTACGTAAATTATATTCCAAATCATCACTTAATAAAACACCTTTCTTATCGGTAAGTTTTACCGACTTTTTTAAATAAGCAATTCTTTCCCCACCAATATATTTCAGGTACTGTGCGTATGTATGTATGCTGTCGTTATCGTTGATGTGTACGTTTCCAAAAGCTTCTACTACGTTTGTTCTGCGGTTTATTACCACACTGTCGCAATAGGTTGTGGTAAGGCCTTCCTTAATAATAACATTGCCTGCAGCAGTTTCAATAGTTGTAGCAGAGTCAATTGTTTTTTCCCTTAAGTTTTTTGCCTGTACAATTTGTATTATTCTAATAGTATCCTGCGGCGAGGGTAATGTTACAGGCTGTTGTGCATGCGATGTTTTGTTAAAAACAAATAACAGCAGAAGTAAAGAGAAAGTAGTAGTAAATTTTAAATGCAATGCTTAATATTTTTTACTGCTGCAAGTTGCCGAAATTATTTTATAACGTAATGGTAAAGTTATTTTTGCAATACTTTCAAATAAGGTGCATTAACAGTATCGGGTAAAGGCACCACAAGAGCTTCTCCTTTAGCCTTTTTTCCAAAAACAGAAAATGAAATATATCGTTTGGGATTAGTTTTAAAATCATCCAGTAAAACATTTAGCTTATTGGCAGTAGCAGCCAGATTATTATACAATTTTGCATCGTTAAGTAACATACCGGCAGTTCCATCTTTTGTATTTAATTTACCCAAACTTGTTTTTAAATCTCCAACAGTAGCATTTAAAGTATTTAAAGTTTTTTCTAAATCAAGCTTAGAAAGATTAGTTGTTGTTTTATCAAGGTTGGTCATTACGGCTGTTAATTTTTCATTATTATTAGCCAAATTACCTGTAAACGAACTTACATTATTTAAAGATTTTGCCAGCGCCCCGGTTTGTGTATTTAATAAACTTTGTAAAGATGCAGATGAAACAGTTAAACCAGCGGTTGTTTTATTCAGGTTTTCTAATATTCCTCTAATGTTATGTTTTGAATTAGGATCAAGTACACCGGCAAGGGTCATCAATACCGAGTCGAGAGATTTTACCGCATTTTTCACCTGCCCTAAAACCGGCCTTAACTCCTGTATAGCACCATCTAAAATACCTGCACTGGTTTCTGTACGTATAGTATCGTTTTTAGGAAGATATTGTTGAGCATCGCCTAATTTTATTTCAATACTGGTAGTGCCTAAGGGATTATTTTTTATAGAAGCAAAAGAATTTACCGGGATATTTACATCCTTGTTCAGCGTCATATTCACCAAAATTTCTTTCATGTTTTTATCGGTAGTAATGCTGTACACCGTACCTACCTGCAAACCATTTATCATAACCGGGTTACTGTTGGCAAGCCCCTGCACATTGGTGTATTTAGCAAAAAGGCTGTGGCTTTTACCAAAAAAAGTTTTTCCTTTTAAAAAATTAAAACCCAGTACCAGCAGGGTAATGGCTATTGCAGTTAATGCGCCAATTTTGGTTTCGTTACTAATTTTCATTGTAGTAGTTAGTTATTGAAATATTATTAATAAACTTCCCAATCTTCGGGCCAAATTTATGGTTTAGGTTTTGGTTTCTGCGACTTAAATTCAAACCTTATTGAGGCATTGTTTTTTAAATCTGCCGACAATCTTACTTCATAACGGCTTACGCCATCTGTTATTATCATTAAAGCGGTATTGGGTGGTATGCTGCCCATGTTATCGGCATATAATACCAGTTCGTTAGTTTTGCCAGGCACTAAATCAATAGTAAAACTGTAAGGCTTTGCAGTTAAAGCTCTATTACCCGTTACTAAATCTTTATTAAAATAAACAGAAACAATATCATTATCAATTTCCCCATCATCATAAATTTCTATTTTTACTTTATCGCTTTTTACCTGTAAAATTTTGGTATCTTTTGTTGGCCTGCTCTCTAATTCTGCTGGTGTAGCTTTTTCTTCAGCAGGTTTTGTATCGCTGGTTTTGTTAGTGCCTTCTACCTGTTCCTTGTATCTTATAACTGCAGCAGTTATAGCTTCTGCCAGTTCCTGCTGTCCTTTTTCGCTGTTAATATAACGTTCATCTTCGGGGTTATTAATAAAACCGGTTTCAATTAAAATAGCCGGCATATTGGTAGATTGTAAAACACGAATGCCTACCTGCCGCTGATTGACACCTAAAGCTGCCCGTCCTGTTTTTTCAACTTCATTGTTTACATATTTGGCCAGCAAATCACTTCTTTCCTGAAAACGTTTAGCATAAATTTGTGCAAGTGTGCGGCCTTCCGGAGAGTTAAAATCAAAATCATTAAAGGTGGAATCAGCATTATCAGTTTCAATTTCAAAATCTTCGCCACCTTCCATTATGGCTTTTAATTTATCACTGGTTTTATGCGGAGCAAATATCCAAACGCTGGTGCCACTCCGGGTTAATGGTAATTTAAAATATTCATAAACCGGTACAGTTACTTTATAAGGGGTAGAAATTTTTACCTTTTTCTTCTTTACTTTCTTATATGTTATTTTATACCTTGTTTCTTCTTTAGTACCAATTTGTCTTTTGCCGGTTTTTAAAGGGCCGCCGTCGGCATGAATACATAAAAAAAGATCGCCTTTAAACTCATTCGCTAATCTTGCTTTTTCCCTCGGGTCCTGGTAAATGTCGGTGGTACGAGTGGGCTTTACGCTAACATCGGGTAATTGTTTTTTTAATTCTTCAACTAATTTAAGGGAGATGGCAAGGGTAATATCTTTTTCTTTGGAGCGTAAAGAATGTTCGTACTGGCCAGTGGCTCCCGGATCCCTTGAACCGCCATGCCCGGCATCAACAACAATTGTTTTTATTTTTTTTTGTGAAAAAGTATTGGGTAACATTAACAAATGCAAAGCAGCAATCAATATTAAAACAGGTACTTTGTTTTTCAACATATCCAAAAGGTTTATCCGGGGTTAGTAATTATATTAATATTCACAATTTCATGCTGTTATAATGGCTATTTTTGCCAATCATAATTATGAACCAACTGTACAAAGGTAAGGCAAAATATATATTGACATGGGCTTTGGCGCTGTTGTTTGCAGGCTTAACGCTGTATGGTGGTACTAATAGTTTTAATACACATTACTTTCACAGTAATTTAACTACAGATACTATTTTTAAAAATCAAAAACCGGTTACTGTATTGGTAGTGGATACACCTCCTGTAAAAAAACCGGATACTAATATTATTAAAAAACAAATTCCCGATTCGCTTAAAATAAGTGATTCTACTTTTGCTGTAATCGACACCGTAAATTTTAAAACTTCTAAAGATTCGCTGGATGCACCCGTAACTTATCATGCAGATGATTCGATGGTGCTGGATGTACCCACCGGTAAAATAATTTTATACGGTAAAGAAACAAAAGTTAATTACATCGATAACCAACTGGTGGCGCCACATATTGAGTTTGACCAAAAAACCAGTTTAATAAGCGCTTATTTTGTTAAAGACAGTACAGGAAAAGTTGTTTCGTGGCCCACTTTTACCCAGGCTGATTTTTTAACCATCAGCGATTCTATAAAGTTTGATATGAAAACCGGCAGGGGTATAACCAAAGGCACCTATACCAAGCAGGACGAATTGTTTGTGTATGGCGATAAAATTAAAAAAGAAAGTGCCAATGTTTTTTACGCTTTAAATGGCAGGTTTACCACCTGTAATTTAGATACGCCGCATTTTGCATTTGTAAGTAAAAAAATAAAATTCATTAATAAAAAAATGGCTTTTACCGGGCCCGTGCATCCCGAAATTGAAGGTATTCCGCTGCCTGTTGTTACATTGCCCTTTGGAATATATCCTTTATCGCAGGGCAGGCACTCGGGTTTAATTGCGCCAACATTTACTGCAAACGAACAATTGGGTTTGGCGCTGGAAGGTATTGGCTATTATAAAATTTTAAGCGATAACTGGGATGCTGTTGCAAGAGGAACTATTTATTCGTACGGCGGATGGACGGCGAGTATAAACCCCCGGTATTATAAACGCTATCATTACCAGGGTAATTTTAATATTAACATTCAGCATTTTAGGGATATTGATGAATCGGGGGCAAGAAATTTTAATGTTACCTGGTCGCACTCTGCCGATACAAAATCACGGCCGGGGGTAACTTTTAGTGCCAACGTAAATGCAGGCAGCAGCAAGTTTAATGCATCGGTGCCTAACAGTCCGCAACGCAATTTTCAAAACCAGTTAAATTCTTCCATCGCATATTCAAAAATATGGAAAGATAAGCCGTTCAGCCTTACCGTTAGTGCCAACCATAATCAAAACACTGCACAAAATTTAATCAACCTTAATTTACCGGATATTGCTTTTAACGTAAATACTTTATATCCATTTAGAAGGCAGGAGCCGGTGGGTGAATATAAGTGGTACGAAAATTTAGGGGTGGCATTAAACAGCAATGTAAAAAGCCTTACTTATTTTTATGATACTGCAAGTAATATTGGTAAACAGTTAATTGATAAACTGCAATATGGTGCAAGCCATAACGTCCCTATATCATTATCGTTGCCGCCGTTGGGGCCTGTGCAAATTGCACCTTCCATCAGTTACCAGGAGTATTGGTATCAAAATAAATTTGTACGTAAATGGAATGCTGCCAATAAAAAAGTAGATACTGCAATAACAAAAGGTTTTTTTGCAGCAAGAGAAATGTCGTACGGCGTGTCGGGTACTACAAGAATATTTGGCATGGTTGCATTTGGAAAAAACAGTAAGGTGCAGGCAATCCGTCATGAAATAAGACCCAGCTTTGGTTTTAGTTATCACCCCGATATGAATGCTAAAGACCATTATTTATTACAAACAGATACAACCGGAACTAATTTTATAAGACCATCAATTTATGAAGGCAATATTTTTTCTGCCTTTGGCGAAGGTAAATCGGGTGCTATAACATTTGGTGTTGATAATAACATACAGATGAAAGTAAAAAATAAAAAAGATACCGGCGAAGCAGCAATAAAAAAAGTTACTTTAATTGATGGGTTCAGCATCAACAGCAGCTATAATCTTTTAGCCGATTCTTTTAAACTGCAGCCATTCAGCATTCAGGCACGTACCAATCTTTTTGAAAAAATAAATATTACTGCAGGTGCTACGGCCGTGCCTTATTTAATAAACAGCCGTGGCGAATTTATTGATAAAGTAGTGTGGAGTAAAAAGCCATTGTCGCTGGGTAAAATAACTACTGCAAATATTGCAGTACAAAGCAGTTTTAAAGGCGGAGATAAAGATGAAAAACTACCAACAGATAATAGTAACCCCAACCAGGTAAATCCCATATCGGGTTTGCCTTTAGATGAATATCAGCAGGAAGCGTCCTATATCAGTAACAACCCTGGCGAATTTGCAAATTTTAATATTCCGTGGAGTATTAATTTCCAGTATGCCTTATCTTATTTTAGAGAGAGAAAGGCAGATTACAGCGGATACAAAGGTTCTATTTCTCAAAATATAAACTGGAGTGGTACTTTAAACTTAACTTCTAAATGGCAGATAGGATTAAACGGGTATTATAATATTACTACAAAAGAACTGGGTTCGTTAAGTATGTATTTAACAAGAGAAATGCATTGCTGGCAAATGGCCATTAATATTTCGCCAGTGGGTAAATATCGTTTTTTCAATATCAGCATCAGCCCCAAGTCGGGCATTTTAAGAGACTTGAAAATAAACCGAACAAGATATTTTTATGATTTGTAAAATTGGTTTAGACGTTTAGGGTTTAGGGGTTTAGGAAAAAACATTCGATGCTAAACCTCTAAACCCTAAACTTCTAAACGTCTAAACCCCTAAACTTTCTTCCACATAATACTCCTTCATCACAGTAAATACATTTTCTTTTAAATCTTTTGCCGAAATATTTTGGGAAGATACCGCAGGCATAAAATGCATTTTTAAACGTGTTGGTAAAAGATAGAATGTTTTATTTATGGGCATGGCTTTTTTTGTTCCAATAATTACGCAGGGCAGTATTTCTTTTTTACTTTCTATGGCTAATTTAAAAGCGCCGTCATAAAATTGTTTTAGTGGTTCGGCAGTTCTGTTTCTTGTGCCTTCAGGATAAATGCACATGTGCATGCCCTTAACTAAAACTTTTTTCATTTCATCAAAACTTTTTATCCGGCTCCTTTCATCTTTTCTGTTTACTAAAATGGCACCCCGTTTATAAAACCAGCCAAAAATCGGCACTTTGGCAAACGAATCTTTTGCAATAGTCATATTGCCACCGGGCACATACGGTGCCGATAAGGGAACATCCAAAAGCGCATTGTGATTAAATACCACCACATAATTTTCGTTTGCAATAAAATTTTCTTTCCCGCTAACAGTAACAGGGCAGCCCACTAAAATTAACCAAACATTCATCCACCATTTAGAAACATTTATAAAAAAATCCTGGCCTTTTTTTTCATCTTTAAATAAATGCGATAACATTGACGGTAAAAAGAAAATTAAAAACGTAACCACAAAACTTACCAAACCCCAGAGTGCCCAAATTCTTGCAAAAATATTTTTTATAAAATCCAGCAAAAAAAAGGAATTGCTATTTTTTTTATTTTTCATAATCTATAAATTTCCCCCTTTTCCACAGGATGCTGTGCAAGGGGATAGGGGTTTATGGGGTTAAGAGTTTCCAGTCAATGGGCTGTAATCCCTGCTTAACCAATAAATCGTTTGTTTTTGAAAAATGTTTGCAGCCATAAAATCCTTTATCTGCCGAAAAGGGAGAAGGGTGGGCTGCCTTTAAAACAAAATGTTTTGTTTCATCAATCAGTATTTGTTTTTCCTGTGCAAATTTGCCCCACAGCAAAAAAACGATGCCGCTTTTTTCATCAGAAATTTTTTGAATAACTGCATCGGTAAAATCGGCCCAGCCAAATTTTGCATGGCTGAAAGGTTCGTTAGCCCTAACCGTTAATGCAGCATTTAATAACAATACCCCCTGCTCGGCCCATCTTGTTAAATTACCATATTGCAGTGGCATGGCCACACCAATATCGGTTTGTATTTCTTTAAAAATATTTACTAAAGAGGGTGGTGGCTTAATACCATTTGGCACAGAAAAACTTAAACCGTGTGCCTGGCCGGGGCCATGATAAGGATCTTGCCCCAATATCACCACTTTTAATTTACTAAAAGGCGTTTGGTTAAATGCATTAAATATCAGCGCTCCTGGCGGATAAATAATTTTACCGGCTAATTTTTCAGTTTTTAAAAATGTTACCACCTGCATAAAATAAGGTTTGGTAAACTCATTTTTTAAAACTTCCCGCCACGATGCTTCTATTTTTACATCCATTTATTGCATGTTTGTATAAAAATACAAAAGCTTCTAAATATGAAAGCATTTATATTAAACGAAAGCTGTAATTTTTCCAGATACATCGATTCTCATTAAAAAATATTATTTAAAATTTCAAATATTTATAAACCAGAATACGCTCCGTAAAAGCTCAATAAAGATTTGCAGTTGAAGAGTGTCCTTCGTTCCTCAGGATAAACTCTGCCAATGAAGATGAACATAGATTTACTGCACGGCCCAAAAATGTATTATTTTGTTTTCCACTTACCACTCTTTAAAAATATAAATGCCATTATAAAAATGGTTAACCAGTACACCACTTCGTTACTCCATGCCATAGCCAATGAAATAAAATGCACTTTTACAAATATCCAGCTGTAAATAAGGTACACGGTTATAGCAACAATTTCTATAAGTAAATTCATTTTTGTTTTACCGGTACCGGTTACACCGTTTAGCCAAATGTTGGCCACACTCATAAACAGCATCCCCAGCGAAACAACTCTTGCTACTGGAATACCTGCTGCTACAAACGCATCATCTTTACCAAATAAATTAAAAAAAGTGGCCGGAAAAATATTGAGCAGCAAAACCATTATGCTGCAAAAACCAATACTTAACAGCATTATTTTATTGATAGCCAAAATAACTTTATCTTCTCTTTTTTGCCCCATTAAATTACTTACCACCACATTGCTGGTGCTGGCAAATGCCCATACAAAGACGCCTGCAAGCCCAAATACATTTCGCATTACATTGCTGATGGCTTTATCCATCTGATTGTTACGGGCTTCTATTAAAAAGAAAAAGATCAACCAGGTGGTTACACTAATTACATACTGCATTACCAATGGCGCCGACACTTTTATTATCGCCTTATTGATAATTTTATCGTAAGCAAAACTTTGCAGCAGGCTGTATTTCTTTTTTAAACCGGTTTTGTATAATACAGCAAACACTACTATAAATCCGACCACCTCGGCAATTACCGATGCCACTGCAGCACCATTAAAGCCCATTTCAGGAAAACCAAAATGCCCGAATATTAATACATAATCCAGCAAAATATTTACCAGTGCTTCACAAATAAAACCAATCATTAAAAATTTACTGTTAAGCGAGGCTACTAAAAAAGCATTACCGGTAAGAAATAAATATAAAAAAGGCAATCCCAAAATACGGATACGTAAAAAACTTATTTCTTTTGGATAAGCATCGGCTGTTGCTACAGCCTGTAAAATAAATGGCGCCACTAAACAGGTAAATAAAATACCAAAAACAGCAAATTGTAAACTTATACGAATGCCCTGTGTTAAAATAATTTTAAATGCATTGGTATTGCCACTGCCTGCATGGCGGCTAAAAACCGATTGTATAGCATTGTTTAAACCATGCCCGGCCACAGCAAATATTAAATAGAAGACGCCTGTTATTCCTGCATTGCCTAAGGCATCAGGGTCTTTATGATAATTACCTAAAAAAATGCTGTTGGTTAGCATATTTACCTGTGGTATAAGTATAGCCAGCGTAATAGGTAACGCAATAGACAAAATTTGTTTATTGGTTACTTTTATTTTTAAATCGGTTATTGTTGCTGCACTTTCCATAAAGTCAGCAAAATTATCTTATTTTGCCTGCCGAAAATCATACAGTGAATCCATCATTTAATATAACAACAGAAAATACGCCGCTTAATAAACCTAATCTGTTTATTACCGCAGGCAAACAGGGCATGTCTTTTATTCAGTTAGATACTGAAAGCAATACTTTTATATCGGTGTTGGTGTATCACTTTGCAAAACATTTAACTGCTGCAGCTGTTGCCGAAGAAATAAATAATATTGTAAGTGCCGAAAATTTATCACAACAACATTTTAAAAAAATATTTGTTACTTGGTGTTTTGATGAAAACGTTTTAGTGCCCCATGAATATTTTGATGCAGGTAGCAGTAAAGAAATGCTGGAATTGGTACATGGCGATTTAATGCAGGGTGCTGTTCAAAATGAATTGGTAACCACACATAATTTGCATACGGTGTATAAAATTCCTGCAGCGGTAAAAAATATTTTTAACAATCATTTTCCGTTTTGCATTCAAAGCCACCAGAGTTCTTCTTTAATAAATTTTGAAAAGAATAATAAAGATTTGCTGTATTGCAATTTTTATCCGGAACATTTAACGGTACTGTTGCGAAAGAACGGGCAATTACAAATTATACAGCAGTATGAATATGCATCGCCGGAAGATGCCGTTTATCATTTGCTGAATGTGTGCCAGAGTTTTGAAACTGATGCCGCTAAAACAATTTTAACGGTTAGCGGTATGATTGATACGGATTCAAGTTTGTACAGCGAATTGTATAAATATTTTCAGGCGGTTAATTGTGCTGACTTACCTGCTGATTTTAATTATGCAGAGGAAATAAAAAGTCATCCTAAACATTATTTCAGTCATTTATTTGCTATAGCATCATGCGTATTATAAGCGGCATACATGGCGGAAGAAAAATTTCTCCACCCAACAATATGCCTCACACAAGGCCCACCACCGATATTGCCAAAGAAGGTTTATTTAATGTGCTGCAAAATAATTTAGCCATAGAAGAATTAAAAGTGCTTGATCTTTTTGGCGGCACCGGTTGTATCAGTTACGAGCTGGCCAGCAGGGGAGCAGCCGATATTACCATTGTGGAAAAGGATAATGCGATGTATGATTTTATAAAAAAAACAGCAGGGGAGTTGGCCTTAGAAAATTTTAAAATAGTAAAGCTGGATGTATTTCGTTTTATAGATACTGCAACAGATCAATACGATTTTATTTTTGCCGGGCCGCCTTATGCATTGGCAACTATTGATGAGCTACCTATAAAAATATTTGAAAAAAAATTATTAAAACCCAAGGGCTGGTTTATTTTAGAGCATACACCAAGAAACGATTATAAAAAGTTTGAGCATTACAAAACAGAACGTAATTACGGCACAACCATTTTTTCAATTTTTATAAATTAGGTTGCCACGAATTACACAAATTTTCACAGATTACAATGCACACTAATTAACCAATAAACTAATCAACTATTTAACCAATCCATGCTAAGAAGTTTTAGATATTTATTTTTTCCTCTTTCATTAATCTATGGTTGCATAGTATGGTTACGCAACTGGTTATTCGATAAAAATATTTTGAAATCTGCTTCTTTTAATTTCCCCATTATTTGTGTTGGTAATATTGCAGTGGGCGGTACGGGCAAAACCCCAATGGTGGAAAATTTGATTCGTCTGCTGCAAAAAGATTTTAAAACCGCTACTTTAAGCCGTGGTTATAAAAGAAAAACAAAAGGTTACACTATTGCAAATGAAGCATCAACAGCTTTAGAAATTGGTGACGAGCCGATGCAGTTTCATAATAAATTTCCTGATGTTGCAGTGGCAGTGGGAGAGGAAAGGTTAGTGGCTATTCCGCAATTGTTGCACGACAGGCCGGATGCTGAAGTAATAATTTTGGATGATGCTTTTCAGCACCGGCAGGTAAAAGCAGGATTAAATATTGTGCTTACAGCATACAACAATCTCTTTACAAGAGATATAATTTTACCCGCCGGAGATTTACGTGATGTAAAAACAAGTATGAAACGTGCCGATATAATTGTGGTTACAAAATGTAAAGCCGGATTATCTGCCGCAGAAAAAAAATCAATTTCCGAAGAAATAAAACCATTGGCGCACCAAACAGTTTTTTTTACAGAAATTATTTATACAAAACCATATCATCTTTTTAATAAGGGTCTGGCAAACATAACATCTCTAACCAATATTTTATTAGTATGCGGCATTGCCAATCCCAATCCGTTAAAAGTTTATTTAGCCGATAATGTGCATGAGTACGATATGCTGCGTTATCCTGATCATCATATTTTTAACAGCGATGATTTAGCAGATATAAAAAAGCAATTTGAAAAAATTGAAAATAATAATAAAATAATTTTAACCACCGAAAAAGATGGGGTAAGACTGATGAAGTTTGAAGAACAACTGAAAGATTACCCGGTGTATGTTTTGCCAATAGAACACCACTTTATGTTTGATGAAGCGAAGGCTTTTGACAAACTGGTAAAAGATTTTATAGAAGGCTACAAAAAATAAATATAGTTTACAGCAAAGGTTTTACTAATTGCGAACGTCTAAATAAAAATTACCCGCCCATTTGACCGAACAGGAATTGCTTTATGGACTCCGTAACGGGGAAGAGCTGGCTTTTAAGGAACTGGTACACCAGTTCCAGCTTAGCGTATTTAATACATCGCTGGGCTTGCTGCAGCACAGTGCCGATGCCGAAGATATTGCCCAGGAAGTTTTCATACAAGTGTATCGTTCCATCAAAAAATTTAAAGAAGAAGCTAAACTCTCTACCTGGATATATAAAATTACTGTAACAAAATGCCTAAATCATCTGCGCAGTAAAAAAAGAAAAAAACGGTTTGGTTTTATAAGCAGTTTATTTGGCAACGATAATACGCCATTATATGAGCCGGAAGAATTTAATCATCCCGGCATACAGTTGGATAAAAAAGAAGAAGCCGCTATACTTTTTAAACTGGTGGATCAGTTACCCGAAAACCAGCGCACAGCATTTATACTAAATAAAGTAGAAGAGCTAAGTTACCGGGAAATAGCAGCTATTTTAAATACTTCAGAACCAGCCGTGGATGCGCTGTTGCAACGGGCAAAACAAAACCTGCGGAAAAAAATAAATGAATTACCTCCATAAGCGAAGGTTTCTGCAAAAAATAACATCTAACTAATGAATTATTGCTAATGAATAATAAAGAAGATAAAATATTAAATAGTTTGGCAGGTTTGCAAAAAGCAGCAGCGCCTGACTTTTTTTATACCCGTTTACTGGGGCGTATGCAAAATGAAAGCGTACCTCAACAAAAACAATTCTTTTTGCTGAGCCCGGTGTTTGTTGGTGCTGTACTTTTTTTAGTATTGATCTTAAATGTATTTTCAATAGTACAGTTGAATAAAACCCCGGAACAAAAAGTAACGGTGCATTCAGCAGGCCCTGCATCACTGCAATCATTTGCAGATGCATATAATATGAATACAGCATTGGTTTACGAATAAATTTTTAGTATGAATGCTATTACAAATAACCGCTGGATAACCATAATAATATTGCTGATGCTTACAGCAAATATTGTTACACTGGTTTTATTGTGGACACATAAAAGCAACAACAACAGCTTACCCGGTCAACCTCCAGTGGCAGGTCAGGTGTTTGAATTTGTTACAAAAGAATTGCAATTAAATGCTGCTCAGCAGCAAGCGTATAAAATTTTAAGAGAAGAACATCAAAAAGGGCAGAGGGCCTTGCAGGATAGTATCAGAAAAGCAAAAGATATTTTTTTTGCTTTATTACAGCAGCCTGCAACTGCAGATACACAAATACAAATACTAAGCAGCAAAGTAGCTGAAGCAGAGCAGCAGTTGGAAATTTTTAATTTTAAACATTTTCAAAAATTACGAGCTATATGCAATGCTGATCAGCAAAAAAAGTTTGACAGTATTATTAAAGATGTATTGCGCAGGTTGGCTCCGGGCAGAAGACAGGGACCACCACCACCCGGCATGGAACCCGGAGACAGAATGCCGCCGCCACCACAATAAAATAGTTACAATATAAATTATAGATTACCCAAATTAATAACCCTGATATTTACTCTAATACCAACGCTACATGACAAAAACGCAAATTACCTTCGCCGCAATTTTTATTTTACTGATAATAGCAGTTAGTTGTTCAAAAAACAATGACAGTGGCACCGGCAGCACGGATACTTACCCTGCAATTAAAGCCGCATTCGGAACAAATATCGATCTTAATAATCTTACTAACTATGCCGGCCAGGGCAAGCCGGCTTATATTGTTAAAGACAATACTGCCGGTAATACCATCACTAATGCAAAAGCAACATTGGGCAGGGTGTTGTTTTACGATAAAAATTTGAGTATCGATAATTCAGTGTCTTGCGGCAGTTGCCACAAACAG
>NZ_JANMUN010000249.1:0-6898 GCF_031391665.1 Ferruginibacter sp. | reverse complement strand
AACCAACAAACCAGAACCTATGTCTCGTTTTCAGATTTTAAAAAGTTTAATGAACAAACACCGCAGCCAGCTGGTGCTTACCTATATTTTATTTTCTTTAGAAATGCTGGGTGGATTATTACGGCCTTTCTTTTTGGGTATGGCCATTAACGATTTATTAAAGGGCAGTTACAATGGATTAATAATTTTATCCGCCGTACATTTTGTTACATTAATTATTGGCACTTTGCGCCACATGTACGATACCCGTACGTATTCTGCCATTTATGTTTCTTTGGTTACAAAATTTTTAAGCAGAAGAATTTACAAACAGGATGTAAGCAAACTAAGTGCACACTCTACTTTAGCAAGAGAATTTGTAGATTTTTTAGAATTTGATTTAGTGTACGTTATTGAAGCAGCATACAATTTACTGGGCTCATTAATTTTATTATTCTTTTACGATGCTGCTGTGGTGGGTATGTGCTTAATAGTTTTAGTTCCGGTTGTGGGTATCAGTTATGTTTATGGCAAAAGAATGAAAAGGCTGAACAAATTAAAAAATGATGAGCTGGAGCAACAGGTAGATGTTATTGGCAGCGGCAACAGGCAAACCGTAAACAATCATTATAATAACTTACGCAAGTGGCAAATAAAAATCAGCAACCAGGAAGCCTGGAATTTTGGCTTTATGGAATTTTTAGTGATGATTGTTTTGGGTGTGAGTTTATTAATTACTTATAAAACTTCCGGCGCAGCAATACTTGCCGGTAATGTGGTAGGTATTTTCTTTTACATAAGCAATTTTGCAAAGGGATTAGAAACTATTCCGTACACCGTACAGCGCCTTACTTCTTTAACCGATATAACACGAAGAATTGAATTGCAGGTGGAAGATTTTCCGGAAGATAATAATAATTTAAAACCGGTGAGGAAGGGGAAAAGGGTGAAAGTGGGGGAGATGGCGGCGTAGATGTGATTATTTTTTTCTATTCAGTTAGTTTAAAAACGGTTATTTTTCTGTTGAAACATAAAATATACCGATTTGTTATTTATTACAATGCAAAATCTTCGGTTAAGTTTGTTTAAATCTCATCTGTTATGGTGGGATTTTTTTATGACAATATTTTAAGGTATAATAATAAAAAATAATTTACTTCTATACAAAGAGTATTGTATATTTAAATTCTGATAATGAGTGCCGTGTGATATCTAATTATAAATAAAAAATTTAAAAATGGCAACATTAGACGACAGAATAAATGAATTATACAATCAGTTTATTGATTTTCCGCCTAAAAATAAAATTGTTAGACTTGGTATAAGTGATGATGCTTTTACACTTGTTGCTTTTGAAATCTTATTTCAAAATTTTCATTCTGTAAAAAAACTTAATTATAATGAAGGGGCGCATAGAGAATTACTATGCCAGTATATTGTTCCTCCACCGGACGATAGTATTGATATATTTTTTGAAGAAAAAGACTTAGACGAATGTAAATATCATATAGTTCAGGTAAAAAATTCAATTCTTTCGCCGGGAGAAATTGAACAGTGTTTCATTTTAATGGAGAATTCAATAAAAATATTTCTAAATAAACCAAGAGATTCCAAGAAAAATTTAAAGGAAATAATTAGCGGAACGGATTTTAGTAAACAGTATAAAAGCGACTGCGTTTACTATGTTGTACACCGTGGTCAAACAAATTATATTAGAAGCCAAAAAAGTAATCAGAAAATAATTACTGGGGATGAATTACAAATATTAGAGAATGGCACAAGACAAATGTCTGTACCGATAGAAGATTTTGAAATTGACACAGGTAACAATTTCATTGTAAATAATTTCATTGATAATAGTGAGTCAAAAAAAGTAAATACGCATATTCCACAGTCCTTGCTTTGTAATTTCAGTGGTTATGATTTAGCAAAGCTTAATAACAAATACGCAAACACCCTCCTTGGCAGAAATATCCTTTATGGTCAAAACTTAAGAGAATCATTAAACAAGAACTCAAAAACATATGATAGTATGTTTGAAACGGTTAGCAAAGAACCTGACCTATTTCTTTTTTACAATAATGGCATCACAATTATTTCAAGTGCTTTTAATGCCGTTGGCGCAAATGGTAAAGAAAAAATTACTGTAGAAAATTTTTCAATCATAAATGGAGCCCAGACTACAAGTACTTTAGGTGCTTATTTAAGGGATGCAGAAATTAATAATGAGCAAGAGAATATAGAAAACCTTAAAAAAGTGTTTGTTCTTACAAAAATTTATCAAATAAACAAGGATTTAAAGAACCATGAAAACATCAGCGAAAACATCAAAATATTCAACAATACTCAAACGCCTCTTTCTAGTAGAGATATGGTTTCAATAAGGAAAGAACAAATTGATTTGCAAGAACGTTTATTTCAAGGGGAATCTCCTAATATTTTTGTTTTTATTAAAAAGGGAGAAACAATTCCGGGACACCCTAAAACTCAATCACACCAAAGGGTAACTAATGAAGTTCTTGCACAATTAACATTATGTGGTTTTTGTTCTGAACCTTTTACTGCAAAAGATAAGAAAACAAAAATATTTGATAATGATGGCAAAGATGATGTTATTTTAAATTCTGTTTATGATAGATTATTTAACCAGAAATCTGGTCTTCTATTTAATAGATCCAAAAGAGAAATAGATGAACTGCTATTCATTTATCGCTTACACGAAGACACCAAGAAGTTTCAGAAAATATACCTTAAAAATCTGTTGCAAAACTTAAACCAAAAGGCCTTGGCTAATCCTGTTCAAGTTGAACAAAAGGAAAACCAAATGAATTCTATTAAGCGCAATATAGAAATCGCAAACGTTTGCTTATTTTATAATATAAGTTGCTATTTTGAAATGAGATCCAATTTTGATAACTTAATTCCAAATATTGAGAATCTTTCTTTTGAGACAAGAAAATATTTTGATAATAGCGAAACTTATAAGGATAAATTAATCAAATCGTTTAGTGAATTAGTTTATTCTAAAACAATTGATATTATAAGAAATAACTCTGGTGTAGAAAACGTAAACAACTGGATTAGAGCGGAAAAAGGGCAAGAAGTATTTTTAAGTACGTTAAGAAATTCTTTGATAAATGAAGGCTTTACAATATCTGAAAAGTATATTGAATTTGTTAAATTATTTAAAGCTTAATAAAAATAATTATTAATGTAACACCCTTGCATTCCAAATTTTACTACTTTAGCGTTCTAAAATGCAAAGGAATAGCCGGGTACTATTCTTTTACAAATGCTTTTACGGGTTGGTTAAGTACAATAAATTTAAGTTTGATAAAGTAATTCTAAAAATTGCTTTGTTAGCATTTCGTCACCGTAAAAAATAATAATATGCAACAAACAGCCATTCAGTCGCAAGTTGAAGCGATAAAAAAAGCAACGCAAATTGCTTCTAAATCTAAGGAAGCTGCTTTAAAATTTCTTATTGATGCTGGTATAGTAAGACAGGACACTCCAAAAGAAACAGTTACCACAGCCAAAACTCAAAAATAATTTGGCCCGTCATCAACCCTTTCAAATTATAGGATACCACAGTTGTGATAAAGAAGTTGGTACGCAGGTTTTAAATGGACAAACACAACTAATACCAAGCAATAACTTATGGGATTGGCTTGCTGATGGTGTATATTTTTGGGAACAAAATCCCAAAAGAGCATTAGACTATGCAATAGAAGTTGCCGAAGGCAGTCAATTTAATAAAGGCAAAATAAAAACACCATTCGTTTTAGGTGCTATAATCCAATTAGGGAATTGTTTAAATTTAGTTGAGTCTGAATCTTTAGCCGTTTTAGAAGAAGCCTACAATGGTTTAAAGATACTGCTTAACCAAGCTGGAAAAGAAATGCCAAAAAATGATGACAATAATAGAAAATTAGATTGTGCCGTTATCCGATATGTGCACCAATCAAGAAAAGAAACAAATCAGCCAGCTTACGATACAATAAGAAGTGCTTTTGATGAAGGAAGCCGGGTTTATCCTGGGGCTTCCTTTGCCTCAAGAAATCATATTCAAGTTTGTGTAATTAACCCAGATTTAATAAAGGGTTATTTTTTGCCAACTCCGTTAGATGAATTTAATCCGTATTTAAAAAAAGATTTTTTTGCAGACAAATAAAATAAGTATTCTTATTGTTTTTTATTTTCATAAAACTTCTCCTTCTTCATCAATTTCCCAATCGCCTCCACAATCCTTTTAGTTTTTGTTGCTTCCTGCTTAGCCCTATAAATCCATTTTATATAAAAGCCTTGTTCGCTTTGGGTTAATTTAAAAAAGAACTGTTGGGCAACAGGTTCATCATCCAGGCATAATAAAAATTCCTGTGGTATTTCAATAGGTGAGTTATCGGCATATAAAATTACATGTATCGTATCGCCTTCGGTTTTTCCAATGGCTTTTCGTATTTCTTTTCTTACGGGTAAAAATAATTTGCCATTAGCCATCGGCATTAATTTGTAGCGTTTCAATTCAAAGCCATCAATGCTGCCGCTTACCTGTACCCAGCCAAATTTGGCTCTTTTATCCGGTGCAATCTCATCAATAACTGTATATATCCAGCCGACTTTTCCGGGGTATTTTAAAAGTTTGTATTTTTTATTTACTAATGGTTTAGCCATATAATTATTGCAATAGTTCCAATTCTTTTTGTAAATTTTCTTTTGCCTGCAATTCAAACATAGTAAAACATACATCCGTTTTAAATATTCTTTCCATTTGTAAAAAATGCTGCAATACTTTTTTTCTACCGGGTTTATAAATCAGGTCGGGGTAAAGGGAGTATTCTTTTCTTACCTGTGTAAAATAATTTGCATACACATTCCACGGCTGCCCTAAAACAGAAAGATCAGCATCAATAAAAATATTGGTGTCGTTATCTGCACTTAAAAGATGTTTTTTAGTAGCCAAAATCTGGCGCACACAATTTTCAATAGTTATTTGGGGAACAACAATCAGTTGCATACGGTTTTCAGCAAACTCCGCACTCTTTTCTTCGTTGGTAGTTTTTAGTGGGTTGTAAATAATATCATGATAATACAAAGAAAATAAAATGGTATCCCAATTATCAATTTGGGGTTTAATTGTAAACAAATGTTGCAATAAATTTTCAAGATGATCTAATGTATGGTAGTGCCTTTTTTTGTTGGAATAATTTTCTTCAATTTCATTCCACAGTTGTATGGCCAGCCAATCATCTGTTGTGTAATTACCAATTAGTTTTATAAAGGTTTCTTTTAACACAGGTAAAACGGTTTAATTATTCTCCCTCTCTTTTTACAATCAAATACCAATTATTCTCCAGCGGTAAATAACCATACTCATAACAGTAAAAATAAGTTTTATCGGTTTTGGTGTGGTATAAATGCGTATGGTATTTAAATTGAAAACCCTTTTCAATGAGTTTATCCTTGCTTGCTTTTGCTGTGGGTTCACCATCTGGTAAAAGGCTTTCTAAAATGCGGCGGTTTTTTCCCAAAGCGTTATTTACGTTTCTAATATTGTTATTGGCGGCACTTTTCAGGTCGTTATTGTAGGCAGCCCGGCAGTAATCATCGCAAAATTTTTTGTCGCTGCGGCCTTTTACGGCTTTGCCGCAGCTCAAACAGATTTTTGTTTCTTTTTGTTGTAACATAATACCAGTCTGGTTTTTAGGAGAAAATAAATTCCTATTTAGCAAATGCACCCGTTTACATACGGTTATAAAGGTAAGTAAAAGGCAATGATATAGAAGTTTACACCAAATACTAAAAATATGTCAGAGGACGAAAATACCGTTCTAAAATTCAGTTCCCAGATTGCGGAAAATCTGACTTGGTTAAGGATGAAAATCAAAACTGAATGAACATATAAGAAAGAACATTTGCAAGCCTGCTATTGTGTTTTCGGTGCTACCTAATTACCATAGCTATACGCTCGGAAACGAGGCTTGCTTAATCAAATATACAAAAAAATTAAAAAATGGAAATAGTCACCTTCTTAAATTTAATCTTATTGGTTCTTTTGCATTGGCGGTTTGAAATTTATACAAAAAATAAGGAAAAATAACTTTTACCTATATTTATAATATGGGAAGAAGTAGTCATAGAAAAAAAGATAGAAAAATCACACAACATGCTGCAATAGAAATGGCTGCTATTGATAAACCTATTAAGGCAAAATCATGGTTAATGATAACCTGGAATAAAATATCTCTAACTTGGAAAATAGCAGGAGTATTGTTTTTGCTTGGCAGTGGTGTTCTTACATTTGTTCAACTTTATGACAGGTTTTCGCCTCCGATAGTTGAAAAAAAGCAACGGTGACGTAGACGGCCAGCGGGCTGTCGGCCAGGCGCCGTGGGTCGACGTGGCGCTGCACCACCTCGCGCAGCGGGTCCAGCCCCAGCGGGTTGAACTGGTACGGGCTCAGCAGGCGCAGCAGGCCGTTGAACCATGCGTAGAACGGGTTGCGGTCGAGGTTGAAGGCGTCGAGTCCGGGCATCGGCCAGGGTGCCCAGCCAGGGTGCGGGCCGCGTGCCGGCACGGCTGCCGGCCCGCCCAGCATCGAGCCGGCCACCGCCCCGGGCCCGAAGGCCGGGTGCACCAGGCTGTGGCCGAAGCAGCCGCGCTGCCCGCCGATTTCGCCCCAGAACGCGGCCAGCGCCTCGCGCGCGGCGATGCGGCCGCCATCCTTGCCGCCGCGGGCCCACCCGGTGGCCAGCACCGCGGCGTTCAGCGCGCCGGCGCTGGTGCCGGAGACGGCGGCGATGTCCAGCGTCGGATCCTGCAGCAGCCGGTCCAGCACGCCCCAGGTGAAGGCGCCGTGCGCGCCGCCGCCTTGCAGTGCCAGTTCGACAGGAGCCTGGCCGGGCGCAGCGGCGCGGCG
>NZ_JANMUN010000187.1:0-1656 GCF_031391665.1 Ferruginibacter sp. | reverse complement strand
GCCACCAGGTATTGCTACCCGTGCTGCCCCTCGACTTGCATGTATTAAGCCTGCCGCTAGCGTTCATCCTGAGCCAGGATCAAACTCTCCATTGTAAATGAGTTGTTATGATCTGACTGTGTAATTTCATTGGAAATTAACGTCAAATTCTAAATTAATATTTGCGCTAACATTACCTTGATAATCAAATAATTATTTGCTGCTGTTTCCAAACTTTCAAAGATCTTTTGGCTTTACTTTTTGCCCCTTTTTTTAATTAGGAGTGCAAAGGTAAGGGCCTTTATTTTATCACCCAAATTTATCTTCTTTATTTTAGAAATTATTTTGAAGAATTTGAGGAGATTTTTTTTGAAGAACTAGCTCTTTTTTCAAAAGCGGACGGCAAAGATAAGGGTGGATAAACTGCCACCAAAATAAATCTGCAAATTAGTTATTAACAAACATAAAAATCAACTGTCGATATCACTTCAAATGATACACAGTACTGTATTACAGAATTTCATACTTTTTTTGTTATTTTTTAAGAAACAATTTGTTTTATACTTTTTTACTACAACCAAGGCATAATTATGCCTGACTTACTTCGATCATCTTCTTAAAATATGTTGGAAAAATAATTAAAGGACTTGATCAAATTTTTGAAACCTGACTTCATATAAGTATAAGCCATCCGGAGGTACAGAAAAATCTGTTTTAGTACAATCCTTTTCCTCTATGATCGCCCTGAATTCATCAATTGTTATTTTCTTCCTCCCAGTATGCAACATGGTTCCCACCAATCCTTTTACCATACCCCGCAAAAAACGATTAGCCTTTATCTTATAGATTAAACAATCTGTTTCCTGTATCCATTCGCTAGTATAAATCCTGCACAGGAATGATTTTACCTGGGTATTACGTTTTGAAAAACTGGTGAAATCAGTATGGCCGAGAATCTCTTTTGCTGCCTGTTGTAATAACTCAATATCCAGAGAATAAGGAAAATAATAAGCTCTCCCCTGTAAAAATGGACTTTTATGGTTGTATAAATAATAATGATATTCCCTGCTAACTGCATCAAAACGGCAATGTGCATTTTCATTAACATTGAATATTCGCTTGATGACAATATCATCCGGCAAAATTGCATTCAGATTATAAGCATCATCGTCAATAATCAGTTCAGTATCGAAATGAAAAAAATTCTGCAAGGCATGCACACCTGCGTCTGTACGTGAAGAACCGGTCAGCTCAAATTTTTGTTTATAGAAAATTTCTAAAGCTTTTTCAACTTCCATCTGGATTGAATTGGCATTATGCTGTATCTGAAATCCCGAATAGTTTGTGCCTTTGTAAGAAACTTCGATGAAATAACGTGGCATAATTTAGTTGTTCAACTACATTAAAATTTACTGATTGACCATTGCTTTAAATCTTGAAATATAATAATTATCAGTTAGCTGATCTTGCAGTGAAGCATAGTTGTGAGAATCGGAAACGAAAGGAAAGGCCCCAACATAAAATTTATACCTTTCTTCTTCTTTTATAAACAATTTATTACTGTTTGTTTTACAACCGAACAAATCAAAAACCTGGGTGCATTATTTATAAAAGAAGAAGAAAGGTATAAATTTTATGTTGGGGCCTTTCCTTTCGTTTCCGATTCTCACAACTATG
>NZ_JANMUN010000186.1:0-30962 GCF_031391665.1 Ferruginibacter sp. | reverse complement strand
CACCAACCATAACTGTTTTTTCCATTTGTGCAAATGATGCATTAACAAATAACATTGCTATTGCTCCAAAAAGAAATTTTTTTACCTGTTTCATAAATGTGTTTTTAAGTTTGTTTTAATTTTTTATTTACAGAAACATTTACGGCAGATGAAAAAGAATGGATTGTTTTTTTATAAAAAATATTTTGTGTTGAAGAATTCTACACAATAACAATGCAGTAATAAAACAATATTGCAATTGAAAAATAAAAAATAAAAAAAATGTGTGAGATTAAAAAATGAGCATTAGATTTTGCCCATACTTACTACTTTAGTGGGTGTTGGATTACCCCCTTCTGTTTCTAAAGATATTGCAAAGAATTCCGCTCTTCCAAATGCATGCATTTTTTGCATGCGGAATTTTTTTCCCTTATCATTAGTAATTATTAAACCACCATCAACTGGCTTACCATCCACAATAGCCCAAAACTGGTATTGCTTGCCAGCTGGTGCATCGGGTAAATTACTGGCATCTACCATTACATCACCGGTATTTTTCATCCAGTAAATTTTTGCTGTGGCTTCAGGTAAAGTTGGTTGACCTTGTAACGCAACAGGTATGCTATATTTACTTTGTACAATATTTAAATCAGTTTTCATGTCATCAGTTTGCTGTTGTACCTGTGCAAGCTGTTGCTGTGTTTGTTGTAAATCTTTACTGGCTGTATCATATTTGTTATAATACATCACGTTCATTATTGCACTGCCTGCAAGTAAAATAATTGATGCAGCTGCTGCAAATTTCCAGTAATTTTTAAAGGCAACCACTTTGGCGGTTGATCCATCATCTGTATCACTATCCGGCCTTAAAGCATTTATCCTGGTAAAAATTTTTTCTTTTATTTCTGTTCGTGGGTTAACAGCTGCTGCCTGTGCATAATCTTCTAAACCTGATTCTATGTCTTTTAATTCAGATGCAACTTCCGGATATTGTTTTATCCAATGCTCTACCTGCTGCCGCTCTGTTTGAGAGGCGAGGCCTGTTGCGTAAAGCTCCAGCAAACCGGATGATATGATATCTTGTACTTGCACTTTTATTGTAACATTTTTCTTAATTCTAATATTGCTGATCGCATTCTTGTTTTTACAGTACCCAGCGGAATACCCATTTCTTTCGAAATCTCGTCCTGAGTGTACCCGTTAAAATAAGCCATATCAATAATACTTCTTTGTTCTGGTTTTAAATTACTTAGCTGTTTTCTTATTCCAATCGCATCAAATCGTTCAACTGTAGCATTATTATCGGCGTAATTACTTACGGAGTTTTCGTCACTTGAGATTTTGCTTTGTTTTTTATATCCTTTACTGCGTAGGGTATCAATAGTAAGATTTCGGGTAAGGTTCAGCATCCAGGTAAATAATCTTCCCTTAGTGGTATCGTAATTAGAAAAATTGTTCCAGATTTTTACAAATGCTTCCTGCAATATATCTTCACTAAGTTCTTTATCTTCTACCAACCTGTAAATAATCCCGTTAAGGGCTGCAGCATAATTATCATATAAATACGAAAATGCCTGCTGGTTTCGGTTTTGCAGTTGCAACACCAATTCCTCTTCACTGTATTTTATTATATCCTGCAATGGGGTTAATTGATTGATTTAAAATCGAAAATAGAGCATTTTTTTAAAACTCAGTACCTTAACTGTCAATAAAATGAAAATGATACAAAAAACCATACCAGTTCTGCCTGCTATCAACATAAAAGAGACCATAATGTTTTACGAAAGTAAATTAGGTTTTACTGCATTTGATCTTGGGGGATATGTAGTAATGAAAAAAGATGATGCCGAACTGCACTTTTTTTTATGTGCCGACAGGTATCTTTGTGAAAACTCCCGTAGTTATATACAGGTAAGTAATATCGAAGATCTTTATATCGAATTATCAGCATTAAACATCATTTTGCCCAATGGTAAATTAGCCGACAAAAACCGTGGATTGAAAGAATTTTGTGTACGTGACAACAATGGCAATTTATTAAGATTTGCAGAAGATACAAGGAAATAAATTTATGAGTACTGTAATAATAAGAACAATATTGCCAGAAGATAACAAGGCCCTGGCAAAAATTATCCGTAATTCGCTGGAGGAATTTAAGGCCAATAAACCCGGCACTGTTTATTTTGATGATACTACCGATAATTTATCAGCAATTTTTAAAACACCTGACAGTATTTATTTTGTTGCCGAAACAGATGGCGTGTTATTGGGTGGCGGCGGTATTTACCCCACCCAAAACTTACCTGCCGGCACCTGCGAATTGGTAAAATTATATTTATGCAACGCTGCCAGGGGCAAAGGCATTGGAAAACTATTGATGGAAAAATGTTTTACCGCCGCCAAAGATCTGGGCTATAAAAAAATGTATTTAGAAACAATGCCCGAATTAATTATCGCTGTACCCCTGTATGAAAAAATGGGATTCACTTATTTACAATCGCCGCAGGGCAATAGTGGCCATGGCGGCTGCGATATTTGGATGCTAAAAGATTTATAACAATACATTTTGTGGAATTAAATGCAGCATGAATCTAATGGCAGATATACAAAATGAAAATATTATTCCTCCTGCTTTCCCTCAGCTTATTTTTTTCCTGCGGAAAAAAAGCCAGGCAGCCAGCAATTGTATTTAGGCAACCGGCAGCAATTATTCCAATAAAATTAAATTACGACTACTGCAAAAAAGATATTCTTCTTACTAAACAAAAAAATAAAGCTGCCTGGAGCAAGCTATCTAAACAACAAAAAGAAAAAATTTTCACTGCATCGGTTGCAGAAACTATTATACCCAATTGGATTGGTACAGCCTGGGATTTTAATGGCATTAGCCAAACGCCGCAAAAAGGAACTATTGCCTGCGGCTATTTTGTTACTACGGTTTTACGGGATGCTGGTTTAAATATTGCAAGGGTAAAGCTGGCGCAATGTGCATCGGAGCAAATGATGCTTTCCTTAATTCAACCGAAATATATACAACGCTTTAGCAATATTGCTATGAATAATTTTATACAAAATATAAATCAGCAGGGTTACGGCTTATACATTGTTGGTTTAGATAACCACACTGGTTTTATTTATAATGATGGAACAGAAATTTATTTTATTCACTCCACTGTTGTGGGTACAAGAAATGTACAAAAAGAAAAAGCCGCAGCAAGTTGGGTATTACAGCAAAGTAAATATAAAGTGCTGGGTAAAATAAGTGCCGATGAAAATGTTTTAGCAAGATGGATAGTCAATGGTCAATGGTGAATAGTGAATGGTCAATCGTTAGTGGTTAAAATCTCCACTTCATATACGGCACTAAACAAATACAGTTTTCCTGTTTTTACTTCTACACATTTATACCGCTTGCGAATCTTCTCCCCTTTTTTAAAAATTCTGCCGCCTTTAATTTTAAACAGGCTGCCTTCGGCAATATTTTCTACTAAATAAATGCCGTTTTTTTTATCATCATAATTATTTAAAACCCTTAATAATTTTTCGTCGCCGCAACTGCTGGCTGCAGGGTTTTGTAAAGTTTGCATCAAAGCCTTTTCAATATCTGCCGGAAAAATTTTCTTCAATAAAAACTTGGCCAGTATTTTACCAAATTCATTTTTCCATTCTTTACCATGTGCCATTACACGGTGGCCAAATTGTTCGTACGTAAATAAATGCGCCAGTTCATGTAAAAGCGTAATTAAAAATGCATATTTATTTAGATTGCCGTTTACGCTAATGCGGTGTGTTTGGCCTGCATGGGCATGGCGGTAATCGCCTAAAATACTTTGCCTTTGGCGGCTAACGGTAAGGTGTACTTTATAATGCTGCAGGTAATACAGCACTTCTTCAAAACTGCCGGCGGGTAAATACGATTGTAACTGTAAAAGCGGGGCTTCCTGTTTAGGCATTTTTTTGTTTGTTCAGCTTCATAACAATGGCAACTTCCACAGCAAGATAAAGGAAGTACAGAAAAATGGAGATGTATATTGCAGGTTTATTAACCGACTTGCCAATAATAATTACATACGCTAAAAATGCCCCCAGCACTACAAACATTTTTATCATCATGGCCCCCATCATACTGCGTACAAAAACATTGGGGTTAGTATTTTGCAAAGCCCTGCGCTGCAAAAGAAAAGCAATAAAGTTGGTTAAAAAAAATAAAGCATTGGCAGCAATTAAAACATTTCTGTCCACTCCATATTTTTCAAAAATAGATTTACCCGTTAAAAAAAAAGTATTTAGAAAAATAAAAATAAATATAAGGGGTAAAACCTGTTTGCGCCTGTCTTTCATTACTGATTGTTTGGTAATTGAATTGGTGAAAATAAAAAGTTAGACTGTACAAAGATAACAGCTAAACTAAAACAAAAAAGTTCATGGCATTACCCCTGAACTTTTTAAAAAATATTATTCTGTGGTTACATTTAATAAGATAACCGTACTGTAAAATGAATTTGATTAAACCAATGCCGAATAAATTTATTCGTTAACCGCACTGGCTCTTTCGGTAACAAACTCCACTACATTAGCACCCATATGGCATTGGCCATTGAATGATGCAGTTGGTTCAATTTGTAATTTTCCGGCGTACAAATCACCATCCACTACTGCATTGCCATGCAGGTACAGCAGTTCGGCAACTTTTACTTTACCGGTTACTTTACCTAAAACATCGGCCTGCTTACCATCAATGTCCCCTTCCACAACGCCATCGGCACCAATTAAAATTTTTGCTTTTGAAGTAAGGTTACCTTTCAGTACACCATCAATGCGTATATCGCCATTGCTTTGTATGTTGCCGCTAATAGTGGTTCCTGCACCAATAATGGTAGTGGAAGTAGCAGTCGATTCATCGAATGATGATTTAGATTTGGATTTAAACATATTCTGTAGTTTTTGAGGTTGAAAAATTTTCAGTTCAATCGTCGCTATTTTCTAATTTGGGTAAATCCAGTTTGTTGGTATCTAATTTTGGAACACTGCCCTGCAATACTTTTTGTAAATCGTTAAAATATTGCTGTTTGTATTCCAGCGCCTTTTCAATTGAATCTGTACGTACTTTAAGTATCCTGTACTCCTTTACCTGTTTGGAGTTGCCGTAACCTACACCCGGTAAATAATATTTTAGCGGAGTAAAAACTATTAGAGCAACGGTTAATCCTACTAATAAAACAAAAAGGGTACTTAAAGCAATATATACACTCAGCCTGTTTAATTTAAATTTTACCACTTCTTCGTAAGTGTCTTCATTCATCACCACTAATCTGTAACGGTTCCGCAGCCTTTTTAATGTGTTGTTAGCGTCAAATTTTGACATATTTTTTTTTGTGGAGGATAAAAATAATTAAAGCCTGCTTAAAAAGCAATAAATGTGCAAAAAAGAGTAATACTACTCGGTAAAAGCAACCGTAATATGCGAAGCAGTTGCGGCGCATCTTAAAAAAAGATTAAAGTGTAATCAGCCACCAGCTTTCTTGAAACAATTGCTAAAAATAACCGATATTTATGCCTGTTTTCTAACCTTTTGATACATGCTGAAAAGAACCATTGCTTTTATTTTTTTATTTTTTGCAGTTAACAGCTGCTTTTATACTTTAATGGCACAGCCCACCTGGACCATTGACCCGTTTGGCAAAGAAAAAAAACCAGAGAAATACGAGAACAGAAAACTGGGGTCAGAAAAAACTGCTGATAAAAAATTTACTACTTCAAGGCACCTTTTACAAAATACGGTAACCCATTACAATTATTATTTTAATGCCAATAATAAAGTTAATGCTGTGGTGGAAAGAGCCAAACTGAGTAATAAAGACGATTACAGTAAACTGCTGCCCTTCTATCCTTATTCATTAGAAAATACAGCATCGCAAAAACAAGAACTGGATTCTGTTATTTACAAAAGCACCGCCGGTATTTTATTGCATGATTTAAGAAATGACTGGGTAGATAATATGTACCTGCTTATTGGAAAATCTTATTATTACCGAAAAGATTTTGATTCTGCAGCAATGACGTTTCAGTTTATTAATTATAATCTTTTCCCACGCAAAAAAAAGGAAGACGATAATCGTGTGGTGGGTGGTAACGAATCGGCAAGTGGCAGCAATATCTCTATAGCCAATACAGAAAAAAGAAATTTTTTACAAAAGGTGGCATCACTTCCGCCAAGCCGCAACGATGCATTAATATGGCTTGCCCGTTCATTAATTGAGCAAAACGAATTTGGCGAAAGCGGCGGCCTCATCAATACTTTACAAAACGATGCCAACCTGCCCAAGCGTTTAAAAAACGATTTAGATGATGTAAATGCTTACTGGTATTTTAAACAGTCGGGGTACGACAGCGCCGCTGCTCATTTAGAAAAAGCATTAACTAATGCCGATGATAAACAGGATAGATCACGAAGAGAATTTTTGCTGGCACAATTATATGAGATGAACGGCCAAACAGAAAAGGCTTCGGAGTATTATGTAAAAGCTTCTAAACATACAGTAGATCCTTTGCTTGATATTTATGCCAGGTTAAATGATGCTAAAATGTACCGCACCGGTGATAATTTAAAAGAATTAGACAACAGCATTGCCACGCTTTTAAAAATGGCAAAAAAAGATAAGTTTGAAGCTTACCGTGATATAGTTTATTATTCTGCCGCACAACTATTATTGCAAAGACCTGACACCAATGCTGCTATAATTAATTTTGATAAAAGTGTTAGATACAACGAAAATAATATCACTTATAAAAACAAAGCGTTTTTACAATTAGGCGATATTGCTTACAAACGTAAAATGTATAAAATGGCTGCCAATATGTACGACAGCCTGCAAATGAGTGATACTACTTTTACCGATAACCTTGCCCAGGTACAAATAAGGAAGGCTGCATTAACAAAAATTGTTGACCATATTACCAATATAGAAAGAGAAGACAGTCTGCAACGCATAGCCGCACTTTCGCCAGCCGAGAGAGAAGCCTTTGTAAAAAAATTAGTAAAGAAATTGCGTAAGGAAAATGGTTTAAAAGACGATGGCAGTAATGCCGGAACCGATCCGCTCACCTTCGGCAGTGCAAATAATGCGCCTGCGGATATTTTTGCTGCCAATACTGCTAAAGGAGAATGGTATTTTTACAACAGTGCTTTAAAAACAAGGGGCTTTAGCGATTTTAAAAGTAAATGGGGTACAAGGATTAATGTAGATAACTGGCGTAGAAAATCGGCAATTGATCAAACTTTACAAACCAATGCAGGCAATATTACTGCAGCACCGGGTAAAGATGGAGGTACTAATACCACCTCCTCCGCCCAGGCAACAGAAATTACTTACGATGGCCTTATGCAAACGCTGCCGCTTACCCCGGAAAAAATTGACACCAGCAACAGCATTCTTTCTACCAATTTATTAAGCCTTGCAAAACTTTATCAAAACGAATTAGAAGATTATGAAGAAGCGATAAAAACTTATGAAGAAAGTTTACAGCGTTTTCCTGATAAATTAGCTGACGGTGAAATTTATTTAGGTTTATACTATTGCTATAACAAATTAGGCAATAGCGAAAGAGCTAATTATTATAAAAATTTACTGAATACTAAATTTGCCAGTTCCAAATCATGGAAGATGGCAAATACACCAGCTGCATTAAACCCCAAAACAAAAAACCCCGAAGCAACAAAAACGTACGAAAACGTTTATGATCTTTTTATAGAAGGGAAATTTGACAAGGCAATAAGTGAAAAGAAAAAAGCAGATTCTTTATACGGCGTTAATTACTGGACACCTCAATTACTTTATATAGAAGCACTGTACAATGTAAGAATGTGCAACGACAGTGTTGCAATAGACGGCTTAAATACATTGATACAAAACAATCCCAATTCGCCTTTAAAAGCCAAAGCCGAAACTATGATTGATGTAATTAAGAGAAGAAAAGAAATTGAAACTTATCTTACTAATTTACAGGTAACCCGTGCCGAGGAGGATGTTGTTTTAATGGCAAATGATAATCAACCAGCCGTAAAGCAACCGGTAAAAATAGTTAACGTTCCGTCGGTTATACAAAAGCCTGCGGTAGCTGCACCGGTAATAAAAGATACTGTTGCAAAAGCAGCTCCGTTACTAACTAATGGTACGTTTGTTATAAGGCCCGATTCGCCGCATACCGTTATAATGCTTTTAGAAAAAGTAGATGGGGTTTATATTAACGAAGCAAAAAATGCTTTTACCCGTTACAATAAAGAAAATTATTACGGCCAAAAAATTGATATTGTTAAAGATGTAATTGATGGCGAACGCACCGTATTAATTATTTCTTCTTTTACCGATGGTGCCACAGCATTGCAATATTATGAAAAGATAAAAAAATCTGCTGCAAGGGAATTATCGTGGTTGCCTGCAAATAAATACTCGTTTTTTATTATTACCGCCGAAAATCTGCAGGTATTAAAATTAAATAAAGATATAACCGGTTACAAGGCCCTGTTAAATAAACAATATCCCGGCAAGTTTTAACAGGTTGTATCAATAAAAAATAACCCGGAAAAGTATTTTTGTGTTTTTCATTTAAACTAACCCCCTTAACTCTTTATATTATATGAAACGTTCTGTAAAAATTTTTTGGCGGATATTTATTGGCGGATTAGTCTTTGTGATACTGCTATTTGTAGGTGCCAACTTTGGATTGCTTGGCAAAATGCCTTCTATAAAACAATTGGAAAATCCCGAAGCTGATCTTGCAACAGAAATTTACAGCAGTGATGGTATTTTAATGGGCAAATATTACTCAGAAAACCGCAGCGAGGTAAAGTACAATGAAATATCACCTAATGCCATCCATGCTTTAATAGCAACAGAAGACGAACGCTTTTACGATCACTCTGGCATTGATGCACAGGCTGTAGGAAGGGTGGTTTTTACTGCGGGTACACAAGGTGGTGGCAGTACTATAACCCAGCAGGTGGCCAAAATGATGCTTGGCCAGGGAAAAGGGAATATTTTGAAAAGGGGGATTCAAAAAATAAAGGAATGGATTGTTGCTGTAAAATTAGAACGCAATTTTACCAAAGAAGAAATTATTACACTCTATTTAAACAGGGCTCCCTGGGCAAATGTATTTGGTATCCGAAATGCATCAAGAATGTATTTTCAAAAAGAACCTAAAGATTTAAAAATTGAAGAAGCCGCTGTATTAATTGGAATGTTAAAAAGTTATTATTACAACCCTATAACACGTCCCAAAGAGTCGATGGACAGAAGAAATACGGTAATAAACCAAATGGTAGTTTGTAAAGAAAAATATTTAACTGAAGCTGAAGCTACAAAACTAAAAGCCAAGCCTCTTATTACTAATTTTAAAAAAATAGATGAGAATGTAGGTATTGCCCCATATTTCAGGGATGTATTAAAAGATAAATTGAAAGATTGGTGCCTTGCTAACGTTAACCCCAAAACAGGCGAACCATATAATTTGCACCGTGATGGTTTAAAAATTTATACTACCATCAATAGTAAAATGCAGCAGTATGCTGAGGAAGCAGTGGTACAACACATGCCGGTAATACAAAAAAAATTAGACTGGATCATGAAGAACAATGGTGCAAAAATGTGGAAAGGCCACGAAAGCACTATAGAATCAGCAATGAAATATACCGACCGCTGGAAGAATTTATCGGAAGAAAAAATGAAAGAGGCCGACATCAAAAAAACTTTTTTTATTCCTGTAAAGATGAAAGTATTTGCATGGAATGCAAAAAGGGAAAAAGACACCACCATGACGCCTTATGATTCTATAAAATATCACAAGCAATTATTGCAAACTTCCTTTGCTGCGATGGATCCTAAAACCGGCGAGGTAAAATGCTGGGTTGGCGGTATAGATTATAAATGGTTTAAGTTCGATCACATCACTACTAAACGTCAGGTAGGCTCTACCATAAAACCATTAATTTATTCTTTAGCGGTGCAGGATGCTGGTTACACACCGGCAACAGAAATTCCCGGCGGATCGGTGCAGTATGGTGGTGAGATGAAATATTTTGGCGGCGGCGGCACAATGGCTAACTGCCTTGCATTTTCAAAAAATGCAGCTGCTGTAAGAATAACCAACCTGGTTGGTGTAAAAAGAGTAATTGAATTTGCAACCAGTGCTGGTGTAAAATCAAAACTCCCTCCTTATACTTCTCTTGCATTGGGTGCTGCCGAAATTCCTATGCTGGAAATGCTGCAGGCTTACACGATGTTCCCTAATAAAAGTTTAACTACCGAACCAATTTTAGTAACCCGGATTGAAGATAAAAGTGGCAATATTTTAAAAGAGTTTGTGCCCGAATCTAAACAGGTAATGAGTGAAGCATCGGCTTTTACCATGGTGCAGTTAATGCAGGGTGTGGTAAAATTTGGTACGGCACGTTCGCTTAACAGTTATAATATACCTGTTGAAATGGCGGGTAAAACCGGCACTACAAACGATAATGCCGATGGTTGGTTTATTGGTTATACACCTGAACTTTTAGCAGGTACCTGGGTGGGTTGCGAAGATCCTTTTTTAAGAATTTATGCAGGAACATCCGGCGGTAATGAAATGGCTGCACCAAAGTGGGGCATTTTTATGAGTAAGGTTTATGGAGATAAAAAATTAGGCTATGGTAAAATGAAAACGTTTGAAAAACCTGCTTCGTTTTCTAACGGGGAATTATCCGGGGATGCCGGAGGCTGGGGTGATTTATTCAGGCAGGGCGACAGCACCACAGTTGACCAGGGCAATGGCGATGCAGGCGATTTTATTAATGAGCCGATAAAAGAGGAAACACCTGTGGAAAAAATTCCTATAGAAAGTGAGATACAAAAACCTGCAGCGGATACCAATACAAAGGCTAAAAGTAAACCCGATGAAAAAACGCCGCCTAAAGCAGTATTGCCATCAGCCATAAGGCCGCTTGATGAAAAAGAAAAGAAATTACTTAAGAAAGAAAAAGAGAAGACCAGTGGCGGCAATGAATATTGAATTGGAAATTAATTTTGATTGCAAAACTGAGGATAGAAAATCGTATCAATAATTTTATGGCATCGCCTAAAAAGAAACATAAACTTAGAAAATTTATATTCATTCTCTTAGTAATTATTATAATAGGATATCTAATTCCTCAATCTTTTAATATACCTGTTGAAGGTGCCACAATCAAAAGCTACTCACAAAATTCTTATTGGTTTTATCCCTGGGGAAAATCTGTAACACATAAAGGTGTTGATATTTTTGCAAAAAAAGGAACTACTGTTAATGCATCTACCTGCGGTATTGTTTTATTTAAAGGTCAAAATAAAATGGGAGGCAATGTGGTACTTATACTTGGCCCCAAATGGCGGCTTCATTATTACGCTCATTTAGATAGCATAAAGACAAATATTTTTTCTTTTGTTACAACAAATACTTCTATTGGAACAGTTGGTACATCGGGCAATGCTGTTGGTAAGCCACCGCACCTGCATTATACAATAAAAACAATAATTCCATACCCATGGCAATTTGATAAAAGCTTACAAGGGTGGAAGAAAATGTTTTATTTAAACCCTATTGTGTATCTAAACAAGCATTTTAAAAATAATAAATCCTGAAAATCTAAACACCTTAACAACAACATCCCTACCCCTTCTTCCTCACCGCCTTTATAACCCTGAACAATAACATACAAAGTATTGCACCTGCAAAAGCAATACCCATATCTTTTTGTGCATCCCAAATATCTCCCTGGCTGCCAAGGTAAGCAGCGCCTTCTTCGGGGTAAAAAACATCGGCCACCAGCCATTCAATAAGTTCGTAGGCTGCACTGAACGACATAGTGATTTCTACCGGTAAAATCCAGCAAACCCAATCGGGCCACTGCATATAATTTTTAAAATAATCCCTCATGGGGTAAGCCAGCATAAAGCCAAAACTAAAATGCACTATACGGTCGTAATAATTGCGGTTTAAATGGAAGGTTTCTTTTAACCAGTAACCAAAAGGGTTTTCGGCATACGTATATTCGGCACCATAAATATGCAATAAGATGTAAACAAAAAATAGTGTGTAACTCAAATCGCTAAACTTAAATTTTTTGTACGTTAAAATCATACTGACAATAAAAATAACGGTCAGTACATTTTCGGTAAACCAGTTGGAGCGGTTGGTAGTATTTATAAAAGTAACTGCCCAGCAAATAAAAAAAATAACTAAGTAAATTTTAAGTAAATGGTTTTGCTTAAATGTTTTTCTATCGGCGCTTATTGCAGTTGAAAAATTCATGTTGGTTGGTTGTGGGTTGTAAATGGGCAATGGTGAATGGTCAATTGTCAATATTGTAAAGTCATTAAGTCATTGGTCATTTCTAAAACATTTATGGCGGATATTTATTGTTTTCTTTAAAAAGATTTACCTGGATACTAAATAAAAAAGCAGGGTTCATATTAATAGAACCCTGCTTTAGTATTTTATTAAGATAAATCAATTAATAATTTCTTGCCTTCATTTCCACCCGGCGATTTTTAGCACGGCCTGCGGCAGTTTTATTATCAGCAACTGGCATATCCTGTCCATGGCCAGCAGCAGCCATTTTGCTTTCATCAACACCTTTGCTTGCTAAATATGCTTTAACAGCATTAGCCCTGTTTTCGCTTAAAGTTTGGTTTTTATCAGGCTTACCCTGGCTATCGGTATGTCCATCAATATCCAGCATTAAAGTTTTATCAGCAGCCATAATAGTGGCCACTTCGTTTAATGATTTAAATGATTTAGGTAACAACTTAGCACTGCCTGTTGCAAAGAAAATATTTTTAGCCGCATAATTAATTTTATCAATTACTGCCTGTGCAATTACCGGGCAGCCAAAATTGGTTGCAGGTCCAGCTTCGTTAGGGCATTTATCTTCTTCATCGTTTACACCATCATTATCGGTATCCGGTACCGGGCAACCCTGGTAACGTGCCACACCTTTTACACTTATGCATTTATCCTGTTCGTCGTTAATACCATCACCATCAGTATCTGGTATTGGGCAACCCTGGTATTTTGATAACCCTGCAACATCAGGACATTTATCATCTGCATCAGTAATGCCGTCGCCATCTTTATCGGGGCATCCCATTAAAGAAGCCAATCCTGCTACATCCGGGCACTTATCATCAGTATCTAAAACACCATCGCCATCTCTGTCTTTTGGTGCTTCCATTACCGGAGGTAAAACAACCACTGGTACTGGCTCGGCTTTTGGTTTTCCAATATTACCGGCAATACCAACACTGTGGTACAAATGGTAGGCAGCATTTTCTGTTACGGGAATACGGTATTGAGAATTCAATAAAATAAACGCTTCGTCAAACAGGTTTACCTGGATGCCAAGGCCAACCGGAGCAATTGCTGCATAGTAGCCTTTATATTTAGAAGCACCTAAACCTGCAGTTATAAATGGTACTACACAATATTTGTCTGATAATAGTTTAAAATTTGCTGTTGCAACACCTTCTAATAAAAGTTCGCTTGAGCCAGATGATGTTTTACCAGGAACTGGGTAATCTAAAAAAGAACCAGAAAGTGTGGTTGCGAAATCAATATTATTACTTAAACCCTGTATATAGCTTAAGCCAAGGCCAGATGCCATGTTTTTTGTTTGTTTCCATTGCTTACTCTGTAAAACACTGGATAAACTGGTTGACCGTATAGCTGCGGCCGTTTTAAAATCGTTCAGTATAAAATGTACGCCTAATGCCGGACGTTTTTTGTAATCATTTTGACCAAAGCTGGTGATAAACATACCGATGGTTAGTAACGGTAATAAGATTTTCTTCATATTTGTTAGTTTACTTAATTGCGACAAAAATACTGGCTTACACTCAAAACGTAAAATAATTTACCCACATTATTGAAATGAAGCGTTTTGGGGCAGACAGCTATTAGGCTTAATTTGTTGCATCACTCAGGGTTTAGGTGCTTTTTTACCTATAACTTCTACTTTTACACGGGTGAGTCCTGATGAAACATAACCCAGTTTAATCGCAGCAGCTTTTGTAAGATCAATAATTCTTTTCATCCTTGGATGCAATCTGTCGTTGGTTTTAACAATAACTGTGCGGCCATTACGCATATTGGTAACCTTTATCCAGGTGCCTAATGGCAATACATTGCAGGCGCAGGTTAATTTATTTTGGCTGAATATTTCACCATTGGCAGTTTTGCGGCCAATAAATTTATTATGATAAAAACTAGCCAGTCCATATAATACCCGTTTTGTGTTAACGGTTTTTACTTTTGCCGGCTTTCCGCTATCCTGAGAATAAAGTGGCTGATTAAAAAATATTGCTGAAGTGAGCAGCAATAGCAATTGTATAATATTTTTTTTCTTTAGTAAAAATAATTTCATGCAGCAGCTGTAAAATTAAGAAAGTGGATTTCTGAAGTAAATATTTATTTATTGGCAAAGTATTTTTCTCTCAGCACTTTATCTTCTCCATAAATATCATCGTAAAATTTAATCTTTCCGTCTTTTCCCTCACAGCTAAAGTAGCGAATAAAAATGGGAATTTTATTTCTTACATCTATGCGTCGCTTTTCTTTATGTGCTATCCAGTTTTTTATAGAATCGGTATTGTATTTTAAAGTATCCGAACTGCTGATATTCATACTGTCGTTTCGGGCAATGTAAAAAGCTAATTTTTCCCATTCCTGCACTCTTACACAGCCATGGCTTAACGCCCTTGATGAATTTTTAAACAGATAACGCTGGTTGGTATCATGCAAATAAACTGCATAAGGGTTATTAAAATTAAATTTAAAAATTCCCAGTGCGTTATTATCGCCGCTGTTCAGCATTACTTTATAAGGTATGCCTTTAGTGTACTTGCTCCAGTTAACACTGTATGCATCTACAGTTTCGCCTTTGCCGTTAACAAGTTTTAATCCAATTCTTGCCAGGTAACCCGGGTTATTTTTTAATTTAGGTAAATATTGTTTTGTAATAATACTGTTGGGTACCGTCCAGGTTGGATAGGTAACCATATCAGTTATAGCACTGTTTAATAAAGGCGTTCTTGTTTCGGGCTTGCCGCAAATTACTTTAGATTCTAACACAATAGTATCTTTTTGAATTACCCACAAATAGTATCCCGGTAAATTTACCCAGATATATTTTTCGGGCATTTTTGCAGGCAATTGTTTATACCTGTCTAGTGTAATGGCAATTCGTTTAAATCGTTCCACATCACTCACATTCATTGCTCTTACTAAAGCTGATGAAATCTTTCCATCCTGTTTAAATCCTTTTTGCTTTTGGTATTTTTTTACTGCATTGCTTAAATTGGCTGAGTCAGTAATTTTATCTGCAAAGTTTATTACGCCACTTTCAATTAATCTTTTTTGCAGCATCTTTATAAAGAACAACGAATCTTTTATATCTCCTTTTTTATAAGGATAGGTAACATAAGTATAGGTTCGCTTGTCCATGCTGTCTAAAAACATTTTAATACCTTTTTTAAGCTCCCAATAACCTTTATTTACAGGTTGCAAAGAATTTAGCAAGGCTGTAAATTCTTTTTTTTCTATTAAATTAGTAAGATTTTTTACAAAAAAATCACTTGCCAGTGCCGAATCCTTATTAATACTCACACTATCGGCCTGCAACCTGCCTAGTTTTAAATCTTTTATAATATGCATGAATGCATCGGTAAACATCAGGTCGGCCCTTGTCCATAATGCGGCATCCATTCTTTTAAGCGAATCAGTATCTAATTTATTTTTTAATTTTTGCAAATTTTTAAAATGGTAATCTTTTGGAAACAATCCTTCCAGCTCCGCATTGGTAATAAAATTAAACAACGTATCCGCAAGAGGTTGCCAGGTTTCTTTAGTGCTCCACACCGGTTCGTAATTTGCCGAAGCATAAAAATTATCAACAATAGCAGCAAGATTTAAACTGATACTATCATCAACTTTACTAGTATTTTTTAAAGCAAATTCCAGAACCTCTCTAATATTTTCGCTGGCCTTAGTATCCATTTGTTCGGGGTCGTCAACTATTTGTTTATCTTTTGGCTTGTTGGCATTATTGCATGAAATAATGAACAGGCATAAAATAATAACCGTAATTTGTAAATAAGGATTTTTAAAGTGCTGCATACAGGGGTTAAAAAGTGGTAACTTAATGGGTACTTTAGCTTTCTCGTGGATTGGTTAGAAGAAATAATATGAACAAGATAATACATAGGTTTCAAATGCAGGTAATTTTTACTGTTGTTTTTTTATTAACATCGGTCATTACTGTTGCACAGGATACTGTTTTAAATAAATATGGCCTTTGGGTTATACATTCTTTACCTGAATATAAAAGAACTGTAATAAAAAATCAGTTTAACCAAATGGTTGATTTAAAACAACGTATGCCCGATATTGTTTTAGATTTACGCTATGCCGGTACGAATAATTTTATGAAAGAAAAATTATACAAGGCAATTACCACTACATATTTAAGAAAACCTGCGGCAGATTCTTTATTTAAAATACAAGTGCAATTAAGAGAAATGGGATTGGGTTTAAAAATTTTTGATGCTTACCGGCCATATTCGTTTACAGAAAAAATGTGGCTGCCGGTGCAGGACGACCGCTATGCAGCCGACCCAAAAAAAGGCAGTGGGCATAACCGTGGTATTGCGGTTGACCTTACCTTGATACATTTAGCAACTGGTGAAGAATTAAATATGGGTACTGATTTTGATAATTTCAGCGATACTGCACACCATGCTTTTACCAATTTGCCTGAAGAGGTTTTACAAAACCGTTTGGTTCTTAAAAAAATTATGGAGCAGCATGGTTTTAAAGCATTGGATTCAGAGTGGTGGCATTACAGTTTACCCAATGCAAAAGACTTTGAATTACTGGATATTGATTTTAAAAAACTGGAATTGAAAAAAATAAAAAAAATGAATACAGAAAGCTTAATAGAAATTTTTGAGAGAGACCTTAATAAATTAATAACCGAAATTAATTTATACAAAGATGAAGACAGCTTATGGATTATTAAAGATGGCATCAGCAATTCGGCAGGAAATATTTGCCTGCATTTAATTGGTAACCTCAACCATTTTATTGGAGCAATATTGGGCAACACTGGTTATGTGAGGGAAAGAGAAAAAGAATTCAGTTTGAAAAATATTCCACGTAAAAATTTAGTACAAAGTATTGAAAATGCTATTACGGTTGTAAAAGAAAGTTTATCAAAATTAACTACAGCAGATTTTGAAAAAATTTTTCCACTGGAAGTTTTTGGCAAGCCTATGACTACAGGTTTTATTTTGCTGCATTTAACAACGCATTTAACTTATCATTCTGGGCAGATAAATTATCACAGGAGGTTGTTAGCCGGTTCATAAAATTCTTTTAATCTTATTTTCCAGCATCATTAAATCAGCCAGTACAAAAGCAGTTACGGCTTCCAGTATTACAGGCACACGTAAAGCAATACACAAATCATGTCGGCCTTTAATAGAAAAATTTTCAACCGTGTTTGTTTCCCAGTTTAAAGATTCCTGTTCCTTTGGTGTAGAGGATGTAGGCTTTATTGCAATGCGAAAAACAAATTCGTTTCCATTTGTTATGCCGCCAACAATACCACCTGCATGATTGGTTATGGTTTTACCAGTTTCATCTGCAATGGCATCGTTATGTTTGCTGCCAAACATTTTTGCTGCGGCAAAGCCGGTTCCAAATTCGATACCCCGTACTGCAGGTATTGCAAAAACAGCATGACTAATTACCGACTCAACGGAATTAAAAAACGGTTCGCCCAAACCAACAGGTAAATTATTTACCCGGCATTCAACAATACCACCAATGCTGTCTTTTTCATCAATGGCTTTTTGCAAGCCTTTATCTAAATCAGTTTCTCCACCAATTTCTATAATAGTTGATTCAACTTTTATTTGTTGTAAAAGTTTTTTTGCAATTACCCCGGCAGCAACTAACGATACGGTTAACCTGCCGCTGAAATGTCCGCTACCCCTAAAGTCTTCGTAGCCGCCAAATTTTTTATGTGCAGTAAAATCGGCATGGCCCGGCCGGGGAAAAGCCCGTTGCTTTTCATAATCGCCACTCCGGGTATTTTTATTTTCAAACAAAATAGTTAATGGGGCGCCGGTAGTTTTGCCATTGAACCATCCTGTAATTATTTTAGGAATGTCATCTTCTTTACGGGGTGTGGTGCCTTTGGTACCGCCTTTTCTTCTTTCAATATCAATAAAAAAATCTTCTACAGATAAATCCAATCCTGCAGGGCAGCCATCAATGGTAAGTCCTGCACAATCGCCATGCGATTCGCCAAAAATATGTACCCGGAATAAACGACCAAAAGAATTCATTCTTAAAATTTAATTGTTTAAAGATATACAAGCATTTAATAATTGTAAATGCTCATAAAAATCAGGATATGATTTATTAATAGCTTCTGCTTCTTCAATTACAGTTGCTCCATCTGCCTTTAATGCAGCTACTGCACAAGCCATTGCAATTCTGTGATCGTGATGCGAATGAACTGTTGCACCTTTTACTCCTCCCCCTCCTTTTATCATCATCAAATCGTCCTGCAAAATTATTTCCACTCCCATTTTTGCAAACTCCTGTTGCAAAGTTAATGCCCGGTTACTTTCTTTATGCGCTAAGCGGCTTACGCCTTCAATAACTGTTGTGCCATTGCAATAAGAAGCTAAAGCCACCAGAGGCGGAAAAAGATCCGGACAATCAGTGGCATTAAAATGAAAGGCCTTGCCCACATCCCCTGAAGGGGAGCTAACTTCAATTTGCTTTTCCTGAATCGAAATATTTGCTCCGCAATCTATTATTGCTTGTAAAATTGCTTTATCAGCCTGTGTAGAAAAAACATCTAATCCTTTTACAGTAATATTTCCGGCTATGGCTCCTGCCACTAATAAAAAAGCGGCGCCACTCCAATCACCTTCCACCATATAGTTGATAGTTGATGGTTGATAGTTAACAGGATTGATGGTGAAAGATTCGTAATTATTATTTTCTACCTCATAACCAAAATGTTTCATCACCTGTAAAGTCAAATCAATGTAAGGTTTACTTTTTAAATTTTTCACTTTGATAGTAGCGGCATGTGTAGCCGCTTTTGCATAAGCAAATAATAAGCCTGTTAAAAATTGCGAACTCAATGATCCGTCAATCGTAATATCTTTTGGCTGCAATGGCCCTTTTATTTTTAATGGCAGCATACCATTATTAGATATCACTTCAATACCAAGTTGCGGAAATATTTCATCAAAAAAATCCATGGGACGTTTCAATAAACTTCCGGTGCCGGTGATAGTAATTTCTTTGTTACTTAAGGCAGCTATTGGTGTAAACATTCTAATACTTAAGCCACTTTCTCCACAATTAATGCCCCCATCTTCTGGAAGGGAGATAAAGCCGGAAGAGTTAATTATTAAATTTCCATCTTTTTGTTGTGTTATAGCTGCTCCCAATTTTTGAATAATATCCAGCGCTGCTAAATCATCATTACTTTTTCCGGGATTAAAAATTACTGTTTCGTTTGGATGCAACAATGCTGCTGCACATGCCCGTTGCATTGAACTTTTACTGGTAGGCGCTACTATTTTTCCCTTTATTACCGAAGGTTTTATTGTTACGTTCACTATAATATTTCTTTTAAATGCTTGTGCAAATCATCCAGCTTAACCGATTTAATTACTGCTTCGCCAATTTTATTCAGCAGGATAAAGTTCACTTCGTTTTTAATTCTTTTTTTATCCATCTTTAATACCTCAAAAACTTTTTCGTATTCTGTTTCAATATCAACTGGCAAATGATATTTAGTCAGCAATTTTACAATACGTATAGCTTCCTCAAAATGAAAACCATTAATTTGTTCTGATAAATTACAGGCAGCCACCATACCAATACTTACCGCATGGCCATGTAATATATGATGCAGATTTTCCACTGCATGCCCAATGGTGTGACCAAAATTCAGCAGTTTTCTATCTGCCTGTTCAAACTCATCAATAACAACAATGGCCGTTTTAATTGTTACATTTATTTCTATTAACTCTGCAAGTAACAAAGGATCTTTCCTAAAATCGTTGAGCGAATATTTTTCTAACACCGAAAATAACATCGCATCTTTTATACAGGCATGCTTTATTACTTCGGCAAAACCATTCACCCATTGTTCGTTAGGTAAAGTTTGCAACAACGAATAATCGAAGAGAATGAACTCCGGTTGTTTTATCAGCCCCACTAAATTTTTGTACAGGCCAACATCTACTCCATTTTTGCCTCCAATGGCTGCATCAACCATTGCCAAGATTGTACTGGGCACAAAAGCAAATTTTAATCCTCTCATATACACACTGGCGGCGTATCCTGTAATATCTGTAACCACTCCGCCACCCACACCAACAATAAATGTTTTGCGGTCTGCCTCCAGTTCAATCAGGCGGTTAATAATAAAATCTACTGTAGCCTGGTGCTTATGCTCCTCGCCTGCTTTTATTACAATTGTTTTCCAGTCATCAAATTTTTGCTGATGCAATTCAAAAACATTCTCATCAGTAATTAAAATAGTATTGTCTCTTTCCACTATTTCATCTAAATAAGAAAACGATGCATCAAAATAATAAGCTACATTTTTTTCAGAAAAAGTATTTTCAACTACAGTCATTAAAAATAAGTTTTAGCTGTTCATAATGTTATTCTGGTGGTTGATACTTTCCAAATGTATAGCATCAAAATATTTAGTAATAAATTCTTTGCTTAAACCCAGCTTGTCGCCTTTTTTATAGGCTTTTTCTAAAATTTCGTTCCAGCGGTTGGTTTGCAAAATAGTAATGTTATTATTCTTTTTATACGTACCAATTTTATCAGCAATCTGCATGCGCTGTCCTAAAATAGTCATCAACTCATCATCAAGCTGGTTAATTTGCTCTCTTAAAGTTGCCAGTGCTGTAACAAATTCTTTTTCATCGGTATTCTCACTCCGCCATATTAATGCATCCAGCATTTCGGCTAGGCGTTCGGGTGTTATTTGCTGTTTAGCATCGCTCCAGGCATTATCCGGGTCAATATGGCTTTCAATCATCACTCCATCAAAATCCAGATCAATACTTTTTTGAGCAACGGATTGCAACAAAGTTCTGTTACCACAAATATGCGAAGGATCGCAGATCAATGGCATTTCCGGAAACCTGCGTTTCATTTCAATAGGCAAATGCCACATCGGTGCGTTTCTAAATTCTGTATTACCGTAAGAAGAAAACCCACGATGGATCATACCCACTTGTTTGATGCCCACTTTTTGTAAACGTTCAATACCACCTGTCCACAATTCCAGATCGGGATTGATAGGATTTTTTATCAGCACCGGCACATCAACACCACGTAATGCATCCGCAACTTCCTGCACACTAAATGGATTTACAGTTGTTCTTGCACCAATCCAAAGCATATCAACATCAAACTGCAAAGCATCCTGCACATGTTTAGCAGTTGCCACCTCAACGGTAATGGGTAGCCCGGTAATTTTTTTTGCCTGTGCCAGCCAGGGCAAACCTTTTGTACCGATACCTTCAAATAAACCGGGCTTGGTACGTGGCTTCCAGATGCCTGCACGTAAAATATCTATCTTGCCGGTTTTAGCAAGGCGGGTAGCGGTTTCCAGTACCTGCTCTTCTGTTTCGGCACTGCAAGGGCCGCTGATAATTAACGGACGCTTGTTCCATTTGGTTTGCATCAAGTCTTTCATTGATTGTGTTTGTGTTTGCATAATTGTAAGTCTCTTTATCCAAAATTTGAATCAGAGGATTTTGATTTTAATTATTAAATATTTTTTTTTGAGCCCAACATTTTTTTTCTATTTAACTTCATTGGCGTCGCACTCTTGTACTACTTATCTTTATTGAACTTTTATTATGTTTTGCAAAAGCACCTATCGTTCCTACGGAACGATGAGAAACCTGCATTATTTTTCTACCAACCTTAAGCTCCTACGGAGCTATTCTATTTCATAATCTCCATTTCATTTTCACTACATTCTTCTCCATTTCCTCCCCCTTTGGGGGAGATAGAGGGGGCTATTCAGGGGCGTAGGGGGTTTTGCATTTCAAATTTAATTTCTCCTTTGCCATACAAACCGACTTCTTTCCAGCCCTGCATCCGGTAAAATTTTTCTGCCCTTGTATTGGGTGTTGTACTTAACCAAACCATTTCTTTTTGCTGGGCAAAATACCAGTTAAGCATCATATCATGTAAAGTTTTTCCAATGCCTTTTCCTTCAACATCCGGATGCACAAATAATGCCCAAATATTATTATCAATTAAATCGGCAATGGCAAAACCTACAACAGTATTATCAATTTCGCAAACCCAGCCCTTGCCCCTTAAGGTTAAATACTCCACGCAATCTTTATCTGTAACCAACCCGGGATTAGATAAAGTATTTTCTTTTACAGCATTTCTAACTACCTGTATTTGTTTAATGTCTTTTGTTTGTGCTTCTCTAAAAATCATACATAATATTTTTGACTGGAAGCTGGAGCTTCCAGGTACATCATTTCAAAATTCTTTTTATTTTATTTGCATTTTCCATCAGCTCAATCAAATAGTCCATATTCTCTTTTTCCAAACTGGCTTTAAATTTTCTTAACTGAGAAATATGTTCATTTAAAACATCTAAAACATTTTCTTTGTTCTGCATAAAAATGGGTGCCCACATTGCAGGGTTACTTTTTGCCAAACGCACGGTACTTTCAAAACCACCACCGGCCATTTCAAAAATGGCATCTTCTTCTTTTTCTTTTTCCAATACGGTATTGGCCAATGCAAAAGAAGTAATATGTGATATGTGACTGATATAAGCGGCATGAATATCATGGTTAGCCGCATCCATATACACCAAATGCATGTTTACCGCTTTATAAATATTTTCTACCGTTTGCAAAGCGCCTGAGTCACTATTTTCTTTTTCACAAATTACACAAGCCCTTCCTGCAAATGCGCCATTTACTGCAGCTTCGGGTCCACTGTATTCTGTTCCCCACATCGGGTGCGTTGCAACAAATTGTTTACGCATCGGGTGATCTTTCAATGCATCACACAAAGCGAATTTTGTTGAGCCTGCGTCAACTACAATTTGTTTATCATTTATTAAATCCATAATCTGCAGCATTACCTGTATGGTAGCATCAACAGGAATGGAAACATAAATAAAATCACTTTGCTTAACTGCTTCTTCCAATGGCAATGCTTCGTCAATTATTCCCAGCTCAATTGCTTTTGCAATACTTGCTGCAGAACGGCCCACACCAATTACTTTTTTTGCAATACCTTTTTCTTTTAAAGCCAATGCCATTGAACCACCAATTAAGCCTACGCCGATGATACAAACAACAGCCCCTCCCAACCTCCCCTGGGGGGAGGCTTTTAAATTCCCTGATTTTTTGATACTCTTTTCCATATTTAAATATCCTGTTCTTAAAATTCTTAAAGCCTGCTAAAACTCGTGAGTTCTAAGTCCTCCCCTCGGGGGAGGATTTAGGAGGGGCTTTTTATTCTATCAATCGCTGCGTCAATATTTTCTTCCTTACAACATAAACTTACTCTTACGTATTTATTTCCTGCATTTCCAAAAATGCTGCCGGGAGTAATAAATACGTTGGAGCCATATAATACTTTATCACTTAACTCATATCCATCTTTATAATTTGCCGGTATTGCCGCCCAAACAAACATGCCCGCCTGTTTTTTTGAATAACTGCATTGTAATAAGTCCAATAATTCAAAAACTTTTTCTCTTCTTGCTTTGTAAATTTTATTTATCGAATCGTGCCAGTCTTTTTCTAATGTTAATGCTTTAGCTGCGGCTAATTGTAAGGGTAAGAACATGCCACTGTCCATATTACTTTTAAAACGTAACACCGCATCAATCTTTTCTTTTGCACCGCAGAGCATTCCAATTCTCCAGCCTGCCATATTGTGACTTTTGCTTAATGAGTTTAATTCAATCACACAATCTTTTGCACCTTCCATGCTCAACAAACTTACAGGCTCATCATTCAAAATAAAACTATAGGGATTATCATGCACAATAAGAATATTATATTTTTTTGCAAATATTATAAGCTGGTTGAACATGGATGAACTGGCCAATTGCCCCGTTGGCATGTGCGGATAATTAACAAACATTAGTTTTACCCGGTTAACGTACAAATTATTTTCTATCTCCTTAAAGTCGGGCAACCAATTATTCTCTTCTGTTAAATTATACTCCATGCATTTTGCACCAGCAATGGTAGCAGCACTTTTGTAAGTTGGATAACCTGGGTTAGGAATTAAAACAAAATCGCCTTCATTTAAATAGGTCATGCAAATGTGCATAATGCCTTCTTTACTTCCAATTAAAGGCAATATTTCTGTATCAGCATTTAAATTAACGTTGTACCATTTTTTATACCAGTCGGCAATAGCATTTCTTAACACCGGGCTGCCTTTATAACTTTGGTAAGCATGTGTATTTGGTTTGGCACTTTCTTCCTGCAATACTTTTATTACTTCAGGGTGTGGCGGTAAATCGGGGCTGCCAATACCAAGACTGATCACATTCTTTCCTTCTCTGTTCATAGCATCAATCTCTCTCAGTTTTTGAGAAAAATAATATTCGCCGATACCTTCTAACCTTTTTGCTGTTTCCATTTATTATTTATTACACTAATTTTTACTAATTACACGAATTAAATCAATTCGTGTAATTAGTGTAATTCGTTTCAATTCGTGTTATTCAATTTTCCGTTTTTATAAATTCCCAATACGCTTAATCCATCTGTTATTGTTTCAATTTTTTTTATTACCGATTTAAACTGTGCTGCATTATCAAACTCCATATCTGCATGAAAAGAATATTTAAAATCACTGCCGGGTATGGGCATACTTTGTAATTTGGAAAGATTAATACCTGCTTCTGCAATTTTTGTAAGCACTTTTGCCAGGCTGCCTTTGGAGTGATCGGTAAAAAAATTAATAGACGCTTTATCCGCATCAATAATTTCTTTTGCAACATCCTGCCGCTGCAATGCTAAAAAGCGGGTGTAATTATTTTTTAGCGTATGAATGTTTGGAGCAATTACATGCAGACTGTATAACTCTGCCGCCAGCTTACTGGCAATGGCTGCTGCATGTTTGTTTTTATGCTGATGAATATGTTTGGCACTTAAGGCAGTGTCTTCTGTTTCAATCAACTTCCAGTTGTATTTATCTAAAAAGCCAAAGCATTGCTGTATGGCCATTGGGTGAGAATGTACTTCTTTAATATCCTCCAGTTTTACACCGGGGTTTACCAAAAGATTTTGATTTATCTGCAGGTACACTTCTCCCACAATTTTTAAATTACTTTTTAAAAGTAAATTGTAGTTGGGTAAAATACTGCCGGCGATAGAATTTTCAATCGCCATTATACCACCATCGCTTTGTTTTTTATCGGCAGCAATTTTTACTACCTCTTTAAAAGTGGCGCAGCAAATCACTTCGGTTTCTTTACCATAGAATTGCTGTGCCGCCACCTGGTGAAAGCTGCCTTCGAAACCCTGTATGGAAATTTTTTTGTTCACTCCTCGTATTTTATTGTTTCTATATTCAAAATAATTTCCACCCTCATACTGCATTAAGCCCCTTTAAGGGTTTGGGGCAAACAAAAATCCCGGCCTTTTTAGCCGGGATTCTTTTTATGTTAGTCTGTTTATTTATTCAGTTTTTAACAAAAGGCTCCCGGTCTATTTATAAAATAGTAGCTAAAATAAAAGAAGCTATGGTTGCCTTTGTTTGTCATTGAATTTCAAAAATAACAAATCAACCTCAAATCAGCAAAAAAAGTCCCTCCTAAAAAAATTAAGAGGGACTTTTAACGATTGCTTGTCATGTAAAAAATTTATGACCGGCATAAGGACAGGCAATCAGCCGGCTACTAATTACTTTTTCAAAGTATCAACAGTAGTAGTCATTTTAACTGTAGTATCTTTTACAACAGTCATTGTGTCTTTAGCTACAACTACAGTTGTATCGCTAGATTTAACTTCTTCAACTTTCTTTTCTTCACCGTTGTTACAAGCTACAAAAGATACAGATACTACTGCGAATGCTAAGATTGCTTTTTTCATTTTTGTTTTTTTAAATTTTAAAATTATAATTTGATATTTATACTGGATTTTAAAAAAGGTAACCCATCATTTAATAAATAATTTTTCGTTGTTTTGGGTTACAAATAATAGTTAACCGTATTAATATAAACCGGGTGAGTACTTTAGAAGAAGAAAAATTGATATTAAAAGGACTGGCAGCTAACGATAAACAGGCCATTGAGACCATTTACCGGGGCAATTTCGCTATGGTTCAGTCATTTATACTGAATAACAGCGGCAGCCAGGACGATGCAAGGGATATTTTTCAGGAGGCGATGATCGTATTGTTTGAAAAGTCCCGGTTGGATAGTTTTGAACTGAGCAGCCAGTTAAAAACGTATATATATTCAGTTTGCAGGCGGCTTTGGTTAAAAAGGCTTAATCAAATGCAGCGGTACAGTGGCAGTTTGGACAATGTGGAAGAAACGGTGCAGGTAGAAGAGGATTTAGAAACGCATGAAAAAAGAAATGCCGATTTTACATTAATGGAAACAGCCATGAGTAAAATTGGGGAACCCTGCAAAAGTTTATTGGATGCTTATTATATTCAAAAAAAACACATGCAGGAAATTGCAGCCGATTTTGGATACACCAATGCCGATAATGCAAAAACCCAAAAATATAAATGCCTGATGCGGTTGAAGAAATTATTTTTTGCACAATATAAAAATGGACAATAATATGGACGACACTTTACTATTAGATGCTGTAGAAAGATACCTGAAGGGAGAAATGTCTGCCGAGGAAAGAACTTTTTTAGAAGAGTTACGCAAAACAAACCCTGAAGTGGATCAAATGGTAGTGGAGCATACTTTTTTTCTTAACGAAGTTGAAAATTACGGCAGCATAAAAAACTTTAAGCATTCGCTTAATGAAACTGAAATTAAATTAACAGAAGAAGGCGCCATCAATCCATCTAAACTGCAGGGTAAAACCAAAGTAGTTTTTATGTGGAAAAAATACAAGCGTATTGCCGCAGTTGCAGCAAGTATCGCAGGTATCGTTTCTATTTTAACAGCAGGGTTAACTTCTGTTTATAATAATAAAACAAACCCCGAAACAGAAAAACTTAGCAGGGAATTAAATAAGATAAAGCAAGATCAAACAATCGCTAATAAAGAATTGAATGCATTAAAAAGTAAGATTGATCCTAAAGCAACACCAATTTCAGGTGGTACAGGTTTTCTTATTGATGTACAAGGCTACTTAATTACTAATGCCCATGTATTAAAAGGAAAAACAATTGTAGCTACAAACGAAAAAGGCCAGCAATTTTTGGCAACTGTTTGTATGATGGATCACACCCGTGATATTGCGGTGTTAAAAATAGAAGATAAAGATTTCGTTCCTTATAAATCGCTTCCATATAGCATTAAAAAATCGGTAAGTCTTGCAGAACCAATTTATACAATGGGTTATCCTAAAGACGAAATTGTTTACGGTGAAGGTTACTTAAGCAGCGAAACAGGTCTCAAAAGCGATACGCTTACTTACCAAATTTCAATTGCTGCCCACCATGGTAACAGTGGTAGTCCGGTACTGAATAAAAACGGCGACATCATTGGTATTTTAACCGATAAAGCAGAAGGTGGTGCTGTGTTTGCAGTAAAATCGTTATACATTTTTAAAACGGTTGAAAACCTAAAAAAAGATTCCGCTTTTGCAAACATTAAATTAAGCAGCACCAATTCGATAAAAAATTTAGACAGGGTGCAGCAGGTTGAAAAAGTAAACAGTTGCGTATTTTTAATAAAAAGTTACAACTAAGCATAGCAAATTGAGATATTAAAAAACGGCTTCAAAAAATTTGAAGCCGTTTTTATTTGCATAATATTTTTTACCAAAGCGAAGGTGGATATTCTCCATCTGCCACCAGTTTATCAATGCTTGCTTTTACCACCGGTGCATCTTCTTTGTAAGTAACACCAAACCATTGCGAAGAACATGGAATTACTTTTACACTGCCGCCATGGTGCTCCATAAAATCTTCAGCAATTATCGGAATAAAAAATTCTGATTTAAGGTTATGACTGTTATCTTTTACAAACTGGTGAAATAATTTTTCGGTTGGTTCAAATAAAGATTGATGAAAGCACCAGAAGTTCATAGATACGCTGGAGTTAAAAGGCACTTCATGTTTACCTGCCTCATCTTCATACACAATTGTATCGCCTTCCCTGTAAATTTTTGTTCTCTCCTTAATGCTTACCAAATTATTATCTGCATCTACCTGGCAAACGCCACGGCTTACCGTACCATGATCGCTTAAAGTTTTTGACAGTTCATATCCTATTATGGAATACTTTTTTGGCGTACAATCGGTATTTAAAAAAGCCGCTGCTTTTACAAAAGCATCGCTGCCATAAAAATCATCGGCATTAATTACAGCAAATGGTTCGTCAATTACATCCATGGCACATAATACGGCGTGGCCGGTGCCCCAGGGTTTTGTTCTGCCTTCCGGTACGGGTAAACCATTTAAAAAATAATCCATCTCCTGGTAAACGTATTCCGTTTTTATCTTTCCCTTTAATTTAGGTTCAAAAGTGTTTTTAAACCCTTCGGCAAAATCTTTACGAATAATAAATACCACTTTACCAAAACCGGCACGTATAGCATCATAAATAGAATAATCCATAATAGTTTCGCCACTGGGGCCAAAACCTTCGGTTTGTTTCATACTTCCGTAGCGGCTTGCCATACCGGCTGCTAAAATTAAAAGAGTTGGTTGCATTAATAATTTAAGTTGATAAATGAAAAATTAATACCTGATTTTTGTACAGCGAAATTAGTATAAACCGATAAGTTATAATCAAAAATGCTTTTGAATATTTTAAATGCCCCTGTTGAAATATTGAATGATGAATTATTTCAGCAAAAAAAAGTATCGGTTTCGGTGTTAAGGTTAGATAAAATACACCCAGTTGTATCCGGCAATAAATTATTTAAACTCCATTATTTTTTACAGCAGGCCATTTCATCAGCCCATAAAACCATAGTAACTTTTGGTGGCGCCTACTCCAATCATTTAGTGGCAACAGCATTTGCCTGCCAGGCACCGGGCTTAAAAAGTATTGGTATTGTAAGAGGAGAAAAACCAGCGCAATTATCCGCCACCCTGCAGCAGTGCAGTAATTATGGCATGCAGTTGAAATTTATTTCAAGAGAAGCATACAGTAAAAAAGAGGAGGATGATTTTCTTTCTGCATTAAAAAATGAATATGGTGAATGCATTATTATCCCCGAAGGAGGTTACCATGCCTTAGGCGCAAAAGGCGCTGCACTTATTTATGATTTGATAAAAGATAACAGCTACACCCATATTTGCACCGCTACCGGCACAGCCACCACCCTTGCAGGATTATTACTTAATGACAGTGGTAAAAAAATAATAAGTGTGCCCGTTTTAAAAGGTATGAATGATACCGAAAAAAGAATTAACTTTTTATTAGGTAATAATTTTAAAACAGATATGCTGCAAATTTTTAACGAGTATCATTTTGGGGGCTATGCAAAAAAAACTGAAGTGCTAACGGAATTTATGAATTGCCTGTGGCAGCAGCACCAATTACCTACAGATTTTGTATATACTGCTAAACTATTTTTTGCCGTTTTCGATAAAATAAAAAGTAATTATTTTGAAGAACACAGCAACATACTTTGCCTGCATACAGGTGGTTTGCAGGGTAACAGCTCACTGCCTGCCGGTACTTTATTATTCTAATTTGCAACATCGCTTTATATTTGCTGATAAAATTTTTAAGCGCTTACCACGTTAACCAATTATGCAAAGGGTTTCACTTTTACTAATTATACTTTTCTCCGGTATTGCAGTTTCCCTTACTGCACAGGATACTTTACCTTCTATTACGGTTAAAAATTACAGCGGCCAGGTTGTAGTAAGCTGGGTGAATAATTATAAAGCTGCAATAACCACTATTAATATTCAGCGCTCTTACGACAGCCTTAAAAATTACACTACCATCGGATCGGTACTAAGCCCACAAAATGCAGAAAACGGTTATGCCGATGTAAAACCACCCTACACAAAGATGTATTACCGTGTGTTCATTTCTTTTGAAGGTGGTGCTTATCTGTTTAGTAAAATTACAAGGCCAGTAAAAGAACCTTCACAGTACAGTGACGAAGATACGCTGCACCCTTTTTCAGTTAAAGATAACTGGACAAAGCAGCCTCCTAATCAACCGGGCAATCCAAATTTTAAAATTCAGCCCAAAACAAATTTGCCGCCAATAAACAGTAACGAAGAAATTATAACTTACCCCAGCCGCCGCATTTTTTCAAACAAAGAGTATAATGTGGTAATTTATTTGCCCGGTGCCGAAACAAAAAAATACACCGTTAAATTTTTCGACGAAAATAACCAGCCGCTTTTTGAATTAAATAAATTAAATGAAGAGTACCTGATAATTGAAAAAGTAAACTTCGTACATGCAGGCTGGTTTAATTTTGAAGTGTACGAAAGCGGCAAACTAATAGAGAGAAATAAATTCTTTATTTCCAAAGATGGAAAAAGTCCATCGCAACAAAAATAGGATAGTAATTAAGTCTTTATTAATTAAATTGCTTTCACTTCAAAATGTTCAACGATCCCTTCACCATTCACCACTCACCTTCCGCTTCAAAAACCTTTTCAAAATTATTTTTAATTTTCTTCTTCACTTCTTCATAATCTACTTTTTTGCCCAATTCTTTTTCAATAGAAGTAACCTGTTT
>NZ_JANMUN010000097.1:0-48657 GCF_031391665.1 Ferruginibacter sp. | reverse complement strand
AAACCACAACATATTTTTTTAAGTATTGCCAAACCGGAAAGAAAAATAAAACTAATAATGCACTGGGTAAAAAAATGGCAACAGCCCCAATTATACATCCCAAAAGCTGCATTTCTTTCCCTTCATTTTTCATTGCCATACCACCGGTAAAAGAAGCAATTGAAAAAACAGGCCCGGGGATTGCACGTACCATGCCTGCACCAGTTAATAACTCCTCCTTTTCAATTCGAATAACATTTTGATCTTTCTTTTGCATCCGTTCTGATGTTGGCCTTGCAACATATTGGTCCAGCATTAAAGGAATCAATACATCTCCCCCACCAAAAACAATACTTCCAAAACGGTAAAAATTTTCAAACAGATTATAAGATTTTCGGTTTTCCCAGTTTTGTTTTCTTGCTGCCTCACTCAAAAAAGCGGCAACTAAAAATATTAAACCAAACAGCCAGATATTTGTCCAGCGAACCTGCCTTGGCTTAATAACATCTTTCTGCGGAATACGCCTGCTGCTGAAATTTGTAGCAATGCCACCGGCAATTATTAACCCCGGAAACACCCACGGCGTTTTAAATAAAAAGTAAGTAGCTGCCATTGCCACCAGCATTATTATTTGTGTAATAAAATTATTTACAGAAATTTTAAAAGCTTTAAATGCTGCATAACCTAAAAAGCCAATAGCCATTGGCTGAATAAATTGAAAGATGCTGGTGTTTAGCTTATCTTTTCCGATACCGGTAACCAAAAAAGACAGACCTCCCATTAAAATGCAGGCGGGCAGTATCCATATAATTAAAGTTACAACAGCTAAGGGTACACCTCCACGTTTGTACCCAATAAGTGTAAGTGTTTGTGTAGATGAGGCACCCGGCAATAACTGGCAAAATGATGTGTACTCCATCAGCTCCTCTTTTGTTAAATCCCTTCTTCTATCCACAAAAGTTTTCATCATCATACCCATATGCCCCTGTGGCCCGCCAAAAGCGGTAACGCTGTGCAGCAACACTGCTTTTAAAAAAGGAATATGCCGGAGTAGTTTCAACGTATCTTAAAAAGATTATTTTTTCAATCCTATTTCTTTAAGGCGCTCATCTAAATACTCCCCGGCAGTAGCATCAGGATATGCTTTTGGATGTGCAGCATCAATGCAACTATCCAGGCACTGAAGGCTCATACTGCTTTTGGGATGAAGGAAAAATGGAATTGAAAAACGGGAAGTGTGCCATAATTCCCGTGCAGGATTTACCACACGGTGAGTAGTGCTGCATAATTTATTGTTAGTTAAACGCTGCAGCATATCACCCACATTTACCACAATTTGCTCGGGTAAAGATGTTACCCCAACCCACTCATTTTGTTTGGTTAAAATTTGTAAACCATCTGCAGAAGCACCAACCAAAAGTGTTATAAGGTTTATATCTTCATGCTGTTCGGCACGTATGGCACTTTTAGGTTCGCTGGTAATTGGCGGGTAGTGTATAGAACGAAGAATAGAATTTCCGTTATGTACATACTCATCAAAATAATGTTCATCCAATCCTAAATACAAAGCAATAGCCTGCAATAAAGCAGTACCCGATTTTTCAAAAGCCCGGTAAGCGCTATCAAATGTGGGGTTAAATTTTGCAATTTGATTTACTGTAACATTTGGCGGATACTCTTCTTCTTTAAAATTATCTCTTGGCACCTGACCGTATTGAAAAAATTCTTTTAAATCCGGCGCATCGCTGCCTTTAGCATGTTCTTTCCCAAAACTTGTGTACCCTCTCTGGCCAGCCAGCTCAGGAATTTCATATTTTCTTTTTTGATCTGAAGGCAGAGAAAAAAACTCCTGAACATATTTGTATAAATCACCGATTAATTCATCGGGAACGCCATGATTTTTTACAGCAACAAAACCAACATCTTCGTAAGCTTTACCCAACTTTTGTACAAAAGCAGCTTTACGAACAGGGTCGCCGCTTAAAAATTCTGCTAAATCAACTGAAGGAATTGCCATATATTTTTCATTTAAGATTAACGAATGTAGATTTGAGTATGAAAAATTACAAAACTTATTGTTTACATCGAACTATTACTCAAAACTTTTTATTTTTTGTAATACTGATTTTATTTTTTTCCTGCGCTAAAAAAAATTTTTCCTCTGCTCCACAATATCAATTTATAAGTGTTGATAAAAAACCTGATTACAATAACTTTGATTACTGGGCTGCTCATCCATGGAAAAAAGACCTGTCGGACAGTGTGCCCAAGCCGTTACGTAAATCCGTTATTACTGATAGTTCGGTTGATGTTTTTTTTCTTCACCCTACCACATTAACGGATAAAAATGATAGCAGGTGGAATGCAGATATTGATGATGCTGTAATAAATTCAAAAACAGATTACTCAACTATTTTATACCAGGCAAGTGCGTTTAACGAGCAAACCAGGGTTTTTGCACCAAGATACAGGCAGGCGAATATAAAGGCATTTTATATTGCTGAAAAAGAAGCGGAAAAATATTTTGATACTGCTTATGAAGATATAAGGACAGCATTTTTATTTTATCTTACCAATTTAAACAATGGCAGGCCAATTATTATTGCAGCACACAGCCAGGGCACAAAGCATGCAGGCAGATTATTAAAAGAATTTTTTGATAATAAGCCTTTACAAAATAAATTAGTTTGTGCTTATATTATTGGATTGCCCGTTCCTGAAAATTACTTTAACAATTTACAACCGTGTAAAGATTCTGCAGCTACAGGATGTTTTGTAAGCTGGCGTACTTATAAAAGAGGTTATAAAATTAATAAGATAGAAAATTTTAAAGCTGTAGTTATTAATCCACTTACATGGACAATGGATACTTCTTTTGTTTCTGCAAAACAAAATATGGGTGGCGTATTATTAAAGTTTAATAAAATTGTACCGCATGTGGTTGATGCCAATATTCATAATAATATTTTATGGACCAGTAAGCCAAAAATTTTTGGGAAGATATTATTCAATAAAAAAAATTATCACATAGGTGATATAAACTTATTTTACATGAATATAAAGCAAAATGTAAAAACAAGAATTGGTGCTTTTTGGAAACGGTAGTTTTCCTATAATAAAAAATTACAAACTAAATCTGGCGCTTATCTCCAGCATCCTGTCAATTGGTTTTTTTGCAGCAATCCGCAATTGTTCATCCATAATAATTTCTGGCAATTCATATTCCATACATAAATACAATTTTTCTAAAGTATTTAATTTCATGTGCGGACAATCATTACAGGCGCAACTGTTATTAGGTGGTGCAGGTATAAAAGTTTTACCAGGATTATTTTTTTGCATTTGATGAAGTATACCGGTTTCAGTAACTACAATAAATTCAGTAGCGGGATCTTTCTCTGTAAATTTTAATAAACCTGTAGTACTGCCGATATAATCAGCAATGGCTAAAACAGGCGCTTCACACTCGGGGTGTGCAATAACTTTTGCTTTTGGATGACGAATTTTTAATTTGGTTATCTTTTCTAAACTAAAAATTTCATGCACCATACAGGCACCATTCCACAGCAACATATTTCTACCCGTTTGTTTGTTGATATAAGCCCCAAGGTTCTTATCTGGTGCAAAAATGATAGGTTGACTTGCCGGAAGGCTCTCTACAATTTTTTGGGCATTAGAAGAGGTACAGATAATATCACTTAAAGCCTTCATACCTGCAGAGCAGTTGATGTAGGTAATTACTAAATGATCGGGGTGTTTATCTTTAAATAATTTAAACAATGGTGGTGGTGCACTGTCGCTTAAAGAGCAGCCTGCTTTTAAATCGGGTAATAAAACTTTTTTAGAAGGATTTAAAATTTTAGCAGTTTCCGCCATAAAGTGAACACCGGCAAAAACAATAATATCAGCATCGGTTGTTGCAGCCTTTTGTGCAAGCCCTAAACTGTCGCCAATAAAATCGGCCACATCCTGTATATCCGGCTCCTGGTAATAGTGCGCCAGTATAATAGCATTCTTTTCTTTTTTTAATCTTTCAATTTCTGCAAACAAATCCATTTCGGGATTAATGTTCAAATCTAAAAAACCGGCGGACTCAATATTTTTTTTTGCGCTGTTAATATCTGTCATAATATGTATTAATACTTATTATTTATATAATCACTTACTACTACTATGGGTGTTAATAAGTGTAAAGAAAATATTTTCTCTGTGATGTAAAATTAAAACCTTTTACTTATCCACCTTCATCCACACATAATTAACATAAATAAAATTACAACTATCAATAAAAAAATACCTGCTGCTGCTGACTTATGTATTTTATTACTTTAATTATAAACACACCGTTAATAAAAAAGGAAGAGGAAAACTAAAACGATCATTTTTTAAAAACCGCTGTTAATATCTATGGTATAAAATATCGTCTGCCAACATTATTATTTTTAAAAACCCTTTCCTTAAAATTTAAACCCATTTTGTAAAGAGTTTTTTATAAAAGAAACCATGGTTATTAACAGTAAAACAACCTTATTAACAAACCATTGTTTAAAACCTTAAAGCAACGGGTATGTTAATAAATAGTATTACCATTTTTTATTACCGGTGTCTAAAACCCTGCCAATACTCAATATTAGCGTTTTAAGCTGCTAAAAATTCAATGTTAATATCTGTTTTTCCCCTATTTTTGCCGTCCATTTTAATTACAGGAAAAATATGCAAATAATTCAAACAATTCGTGATAAAGGTGCTGCGGTGGTAATTGCAGTAATAGCTTTAAGTTTAATAGGCTTTTTATTAATGGATGCTAACTCAGGCACCAAAGGCAGTGGCGGTGGTTTCTTAGGTTCTTCAAACAGTGTAGGTAAAGTAAATGGAGAATCTGTTGAAAAAGCTTTGTTTGATGAAAAATTTACCCAGGCTGATGCAAATGCAGAACAGCAGGCGGCTCAGCAATATGGAGGAAAGCCCGAAGCAGGCCAGTTGAGGCAGCAGGTTTGGGATAATATTGTAGGGTTGAAAATATTTTCTGCCGAAGCTAAAAAGTTAGGCATTGGGTTTACATCTAAAGAATTAAGCAATTTATTTTTTAGCAACGAACAGGGAAATCCTTTTTTACAGGCAGGTGCTGGATTTACCGATCCGGCAACAGGCAGACTTGATGCAGGTAAAGTTGGCCAAAAGATAAGCGAAATGAAAAAGGCTAAAGGAAAAGAAGGTGATAGCTATAACCAAATGACGGAACAAATAAAAGACGGTAGCATTTACGCAAAATATTCAGCATTACTTAACGCCAGTGCATATTACCCAAGCTGGATGCAGGAAAAAGAAAAAGCAGATAATAAAAAATTTTCAAATATTTCTTACGTAGCGGTACCTTATAATGTAATAAGCGACAGTACAATAAAAGTAAGCGACGACGAAATTGAAAGTTATGTGCAAAAACACAAAAACCAATTTAAGCAGGAAGCCGGCCGCATGATATCTTATGTTACTTTTAGCCAATTACCCAGCGGCGAAGACAGCGCAAAAACAAAAGAAATAGTAGCTGGTTTAAAAGAAAGCTTTATTACAGAAACTAATACAAAAGCATTTATAGCAAGAAATACTTCAAGCATAGAATTTGACAGTAACTATCTTCCTAAATCAAGAATTAGCTCGGTAGCAATTGATACTATTATTAAACAACCTGTGGGCACTGTTTATGGCCCTTATGTTGATGGTGCCAATTATGTGATGGCAAAAGTATTAGGCACTAAAACTTTACCTGATAGTTCAAAAGCAAGGCATATATTAATTCCTACTGCAGATCCTCAAACAGGGCAGCCAATTATGGAAGACAGTATTGCTAAGAAAAAAGCCGACAGCATTTTTACAGCAATTAAAGGCGGAGCAGATTTTGCAGTAATGGCAAAACAATTTGGTACAGATGGAACAAAAGATAAAGGTGGCGATTTAGGATTTTTTGGATTTAGTGCACCAATGGTTGAAGAATTTAACCAGGCTATTTTTGGAAAACCTGTAGGAACAACAGAAGTTATCAGAACCCGGTTTGGCTATCATGTAATTGAAATAACAGGAGAAAAAGGATCGATGCCGGCATATAGAATTGCTTTTATGGCAAAAGAAATTTTCTCCAGCGATGCTACCATTGGTAATGCAAATAATAACGCTACTAAATTATCTGGTCAAAAAAGCGGAAAAGACTTTGACGGATATGTTGCTAAAAACGGCTTGCAAAAAATAAACTGGCCAACAATTATAAAAGAAAATGATTACCAGGTAGGTCAACTTAGGGATGCAAGAGGTTTAGTAAGATGGGTATATGAAGCAAAGAAAGGAGACGTAAGTGAACCATTTAATATTAACGATCAGTTTGTAGTGGTAACAGTTGATAACGTACAGGAGGAAGGCACACAAGATGCAAAAACTGCAAGACAAATGGTGGAAGGTGTTATCCGTAACAAGAAGAAAGCCGAAGCCATTATAAAAAATCTTGGTGCTAACCCAACATTAGAAAGTGCTGCCAATGCATACAAGCAACAGGTTTTAACAGCAGGCGCCGACAGCTCCATTACATTTAACAGCCAGATAATTGCTAATGTAGGCCAGGAGCCAAAAGTAATAGGCGCAAGTTTTAATGCCGCAAATCAAACTAAAGTATCGGCACCAATTGAAGGAAATACAGGTGTGTTTGTAATTAAAGTAAACAGTATTGGCGAAAAACCAGCTGATACACCGGAAGCAGAAGCCCAAAGAAAAACGCAGCAAACAACTACCCTGCGCAACCAGGCTGCTGCAGGCTGGCTGGAAGGTTTAAAAAGCCAGGCTACCATTAAAGATAACCGCAGCAAATATTATTGATACAAATAACTTTCTCATTATTCAGCCACGCCATTAAAGCGTGGCTGTTTTAATTTACGGGATAAAGAATTTTTTAAACCGCCGGCTTTGCCGCAATAATATTGCTATAACTTTGCAATATGGAAGAAGATGTAATGATAAATAAGGTTGCAGAAAGCGGCATCATCACTTTAAACCTGGAAGATTATTATCCGCAGGGCGAGGTAGTGCTTTTTGATTTGAAAGATTATTTATTTATGGGTTTGATATTGAAAGAAAAAGATTTTAGAGAAGCCTTAAAAAATTTAGACCTTACACCATACCAGGATAAAAATATAGCTATTACCTGCACTGCCGATGCGGTAATACCCATGTGGGCCAATATGCTGGTGGCCAGTTACCTGCAACCAGTTGCAAAAAATGTAGTTTTTGGTAACGAAGATTTTTTACAGCAAACCTTATTTTTAAAAAATTTGTATAAAATAAACACTGCAGATTATACAGATAAAAGAGTGGTGGTAAAAGGTTGCGGCGAATTACCGGTATCCGAATCGGCGTATGTGGAGATAACCAATTTACTAAGGCCTGTTGTAAAAAGTATAATGTACGGAGAGCCTTGCAGCACTGTGCCAATTTATAAGAAACCGCAAACCCAAAAAGGGGCTTAAAACCAGCCACGCTTTCTAAACATCCTTATCATTGCAAGAGGAATAAACAACATTAACCCTACAGAAATAAAAAAGCCCCATTTATTGTGTAATAATGGAATGATTTCAAAGTTCATACCAAAAATACCACCAATAACGGTGGCGGGTGCAAGCAAACAGGTTACCACCGTCATCACTTTCATCACTTCATTCATTTTTAAATTTACGTTACTTAAATACAGGTCGTTTAAGTTCATCATCATATCCCGGTAGTTTTCGGCCAATTCATTTGCCTGTAAAATATGATCGTAAATATCTTTGAAATATTTTTCTGTTCGTTCTTCAATTAAGTCAGTTTCGCTGCGTAAAATTCCATTTACCAATTCTCTTACCGGCGCAATACTTCTTTTTAAAACAATCATTTCTTTACGCAGCATATTTATTTTTGCAAGCGTACGGGTATTGGCGCTGCGTACAATATCTTCTTCAAGGCCCTCAATTTTTTCTCCCAGCTTTTCCATTACCACAAAATAATTATCTACAATCATGTCAATTAAAGAGTAAAATAAAAAATCGGCTTTTTGCTGGCGAACTTTGCTGCCGTTAATTTTTAATCTTTCCCGCAATGGATTAAAAACATCTCTTGCTGCATCTTCCTGAAAACTGATTACAAAATTTTTGCCCAGTACAAGGCTTATCTGTTCAATTTCTACTGCCGAATCTTTTTCGTTAAAATACATCATGTTTAACAGGCAAAAAAGCAACCCGTCAATTTCATCCATCTTAGGTCGCTGGCCAATACTTAAAATATCTTCGGTAATTAAATAATGGATGCCAAAATGGCCCGATATTTTTTCTACATCGGCTTTACGTAATCCATCAACATTTAGCCAGGTGGTTTTTGGCGAATCTAAATAAGGGAAACAATCCGGCACATTACTCAGCTCCTTTATATCGGCCTGTGTGGCATTGTAATCAAAAACAAAAAGTTTTATTTCATCGGGCTCTATTCTGGTGGCCGCCACGGTAGGATTTACCTGCAATACTTTTTTTGTACGCAGTAAATCCATAGGATTTAAAATATAAGAAAAATACTTTTTGCTTTGTTCAAACATGCTTTATATTTAAAAAAACAATTTACAGAATATTTTTAATACTCTGCATTGTTTTAATTTTCATGAAAGATGCGGTAAGGACTTTATAATTATTAGGGTTTTTATGAAATATTCTGCCGCCATTAACAGTAACCAACTAGCTAAAAAAAGGGTTTGTAAAAAGCACATTATATTTTTTGTTTTGTTGTATTTTATATTAACCTTTGTTATGTCAAGTATTATAAAAATCTCAAACAAGTATTTAATTCTTACTCAACCTCACTTTCTTGTAAAGCCATTGTGGTTTTACAACATTTAATTAAAAAGACTAAAAATCTTTACTAAACCTTTATCGACAAGCCTTTTTTAAAACGATATCAAGGGTTTTATAAGTTTGTATGGGTTTATTACGGAGTTAACGAATTAAGCAAAAAGAATAAGAAATTATTTAAATTTTTTTGATACTGGACCAATGGGTTATACAATGCGAAAAAACAGATTGCTTTTTACTATTGCTTTTATTACACTTGTTATTATACTGCTGCTTTTTAACAGGCTGTACAAAACACTTAGTAATGAATACGAACTTTCAAACAGGCATAATATTGTGTACACCTGTTTTCAAAACCTGTCTAAGCAAATAGGTACTGCTGCAATTATTAATACCGGCATTGTTGATGCCGCCAAACCCACAACCGCAGGAAATTATTTTTTAAAAGACAGTCTTAAAATATGTCAGCAATTACAGCTTTTAAAATCAACGGTAAAAGATTCAATAAATATTAAAGTTGCAGATAAACTGGACAAACTGATAAAAATAGAATTACCATGGCTTTTAAAAAGTAATGTACCGGATTCTATAATTAACCATAAATCGCCGGAACACATTGCCACCCTTTTACAGATTGATAGCGAAATTAATAAAGGGATTAAAAGAACTCTTTTTTTAATTGACCACCGCAGCAATCAGCTGCAAGAAAAATTAAAAAGCCTAAAATTATGGATGACAGGTTTTATAATACTATCCGGTATTCTTATTATTAATACAACTGTAAGTCTTTTCAGACAAAAAAATAAAAGGGAAATAAAAGAAAAAGAACTGGAGATTGTATTTAACCGCATCAATGATGGGGTAATATCTGTTGATAATGACTGGCGCTATACTTTTTTAAATGATGCCGCACTTGTTGCTCATCCGCTGGGTAAAGAGCAAACTTTAGGTAAAAAAATATGGGATGTACACCCCGAACTGCAGGGAACAGTTTTTTGGAATCAATATCACGAAGCAATGACGACAGGAAAGGTGACAGAAATTGAAAATTATTATGCACCTATGGATACTTGGTTTTCCGTTAAAGCTTATCCCTCTGTAAACGGGTTAACCATTTTTTACAAAGATATTAGTGAACAAAAAAGCCTTAAGGCCAGGCAGGATTTGTTTGTATCTATTGTTGATTCTTCAAACGATGCTATTATTAGCAAAACCCTTGTTGGCATAATTACAAGCTGGAACAAAGGAGCAGAAAAAACATTTGGTTATTCTTCAGCAGAAGTTATTGGAAAACACCTCTCCCTGATAATACCTGCCCATCTGCAAAACGAAGAAAAAAATATAACAGAAAAAATCCTTAAAGCAGAGATTGTAGAAAACTACGAAACACAAAGAACAAAAAAGGACGGAACAATTATTTATGTGTCTTTAACAGTGTCACCCATAAAAGATCAATTGGGAAATATTATAGGCGCCTCAAAAATTGCACGTGACATTACTCATCAAAAAGAATCGGAAGAAAACTTAATAAAAAGCGAGAAAATTTACAAAACAATTGCATCAAGTATTCCCGGCTCGGTTATTTGCCTGCTGGATGCAGAATTCCGGTATTTACTTATTGAAGGTGATATGCTGGAACATTTAGGATATTCTAAAGAAAAATTATTGGGTAATAAAGCCGCAGATATTTTACCTGCTGAAATTTTTGAGGAAGTTGAAATTATGTTTAAAAAAACTTTTGAAGGTGAAAATATAACCCGGGAAACAAGTGTAAATGGGTACGATGTTGTATCGAGGTACATACCTTTAAGAGACGACAACAATAAAGTTTATTCAATTATGATTGTTGCTATTGATGTAACCAAATTAAAAAATGCCCAACGGGATGTTGCTGAGCTTAACCGCAGCCTGGAAGAAAAAATAAAAGACCGTACTGAAGAATTAAATCGGAGTAATGAAGAGCTGGAGTCTTTCTCCTATTCCGTATCTCATGATTTGAGGGCTCCGCTAAGGGCTGTAAATGGTTATGCAAGGATACTGGAAGAAGATTATAATAAACTTTTTGATAAAGAAGGTAAAAGGTTGTTGGGAGAGGTACAGTATAATGCAAAAAAGATGGGTATCCTTATTGATGACCTTCTTGCTTTTTCAAAACTGGGAAGAAAAGAAATTGAAACAACAGTTATTGACATGAACAAGCTAACTGAGCAGGCGCTAAATGAAATTAATCAAACAATTGTACATACTGCAGAAATAAAAATTGAAAACTTAATTACAGCAGAAGCAGATTATACCCTAATGTTGCATGTAATGATCAACCTTATAGGTAATGCCATTAAATATTCTTCCAAAAAAGAAAAGCCTTTAATAGAAATTAGATCAAAATCTGAAAACAGTAAAGTTATTTATACCGTAAGTGATAATGGTGCCGGTTTTGATATGGAATATGAACATAAATTATTCGGTGTATTTCAACGCCTTCATTCCGCAGAAGAGTTTAGCGGCACAGGAGTTGGACTTGCAATTGTACAACGCATAATTCAAAAACATAAAGGAAAAATTTGGGCCCAAGGAGAAGTGGAGAAAGGCGCTGCTTTTCATTTCACTTTACCGGGTAAAAAATAAAAACGCAAAGCAATGGAAAATAAAGAAATAGAAATATTACTGGTGGAAGATAATAAAAACGACGCAGAATTAACCATAAGGGCACTCATTAAAAATAATATTGCCAACAATATTATTCATTTAAAGGATGGCGCAAGTGCGCTGGATTTTCTTTTTGGCAACGGAGAATTTAAAAACAGGGATATCAAAAAAAGGCCCAGGCTTATTTTGCTTGATCTTAAAATGCCCAAAGTAGACGGGCTTGAAGTATTAGAAAAAATTAAAGCCAATGATCTTACAAAAAAAATTCCTGTGGTAGTACTTACCTCATCAAAAGAACACCCCGATGTGGAAAAAGCATACGCACTGGGTGCCAACAGCTATATTGTAAAGCCTGTTGAGTTTGACGACTTTGTGAAAGTAATTAGGGAGCTTGGATTTTACTGGCTTCTCCTAAATCAAAACACTGATTAAAAAAATCTGAAGGAAATGGAAAATAAATTAAAAATTTTGCATTTAGAGGATATTCCATTTGATGTAGAAATGGTAGAAAGAGAATTGATAAAAGGAAATATTGAATTTGAAAAATTGGTGGTAGATAATAAAACAGATTTTGAAAAAGCGCTGCATAATTTTTTGCCTGATATAATTTTATCCGATCATTCACTTCCTTCCTTCGACTCGGCAGGAGCGCTTGAACTTACAAAAAATAAAGCACCCGGCATTCCTTTTATACTTGTTACTGCAACAGTATCCGAAGAGTTTGCAGTAAATATATTAAAGCGTGGGGCATCGGATTATATTTTAAAAACCAATCTTAAGCGCCTGCCTGCTGCGGTACAAAACGCCATTGAAAAAAGTAAAATAATACTGGAAAAAGAAAATGCAGAAAAAGAACTGGAACACTCCTACATACAGGTGCGTAAACTTGCAGCACATTTACAGGATGTAAGAGAAAAGGAAAGAGCATCAATAGCAAGAGAAATTCACGATGAGCTGGGGCAATTGTTAACAGCGCTTAAGTTAGATATTTTGTGGCTGGGTTTAAAACTTAAAGAACCCGGAACAGAGCTTAACAAAAAAGTAAAAGTGATGGAAAAATTAGTAAGCTCCGCATTAATAACCGTACGCAAAATTGCCACAGAATTACACCCTGCTCTATTAGACAAACTGGGATTAATAGAAGCCATAAAATGGCAAAGCCGTGAATTTGAAAAAAGAACTGGCGTAAAAATAAAACTTAGCCTTCCTTCCGAACAAATTGATATTTCAAACAGTACTGCAATTGCATTGTTTAGAATTTACCAGGAGTCGCTTACCAATGTTGCCAGGCACGCTGCCGCAACAAATGTTTACTGCACGCTGCAAAAAAATAATGAAGAGCTGGAGCTTACTGTTACCGATGATGGCAAAGGTTTTGATGTAAGTTATATTGAACAGATGCAATCGCTGGGTTTATTGAGCATGAAAGAAAGGGCAGTAATGATTGGCGGTAAATATGAAATTGTTAGCGAGCTTAAAAAAGGAACAAAAGTGCAGGTTGTACTGCCGTTTAATAATTAAATTTTATAACTATTGGCCAGTTCTTTTAATTCCAGCACATTGTTAACCTTCAATTTTTCAAAAACCCTTGTTTTGTGTGTGCCAACAGTAGATAGCTGCAAATTTAAAGTTCGGGATATTTCAGTAATGGTTTGCCCCGATAAAAGTAATGTTGCAACCTCAAATTCCCTTGGAGAAAGCTTGTCAAAAGGATTGTCGGGATTATTGGAAGAAGAAGCATCCGCCAGAATTTCTGCCAGCGATTCGCTGATATATTTTCTATCGTTTAAAACAAGAGTAATGGCTTTATTTATTTCATCAAGCGAAGAGTCTTTAGGCAAAAACCCTTTGGCGCCGGCCTTTAAAAAACGACGGGCATAAATGTTTTCCGAACTCATAGAAAATATAAGCACTTTAGCTTCGGGATATTTTACTCTTACAAATTCCATAAACCCTAAAGTATCACTATTGGGCATGTTAATATCCATCATAACAAGATCGTACTTGTGCTGCTTTAACTTTTCGGAAGCACTGTCGGTATCATCAGCTTCATCAATCTCACAAGGGTTAAATATTTCGGATAATAAACCATTGATGCCCGACCGAACTACAAAGTGATCATCTATCAGTAAAAATCTTTTCATAAACCGGGGATTAGGAAAGTATATAAATATAGTAACTATTCTACACAACTACAATCTTTTCTATTAGTAAAGAGGCTGGATTAATAAGCGATATTTGTACTGTATTTACACAGCACCTTAAAAAAATAGCCGTACACATCCCGTTTTATATCCAATATCAATATAAAGTTTTTAAAAAAAATAAAGCTGAGCAACACCTTAATTTTAAAGTGTTGCTCAGCTTTATTTTAAATACAGTATAACTAAGAGTTAAGTGATAATGCAAACCTGCGGATAAAAATACAGATGCCCGAATAAGGGTTACAATTGTTCATATAACTTTCTCAATTTCTCTCTGGTCATTATTTTTTCCCATTCTTTACCTAAAGCATTTTCCCAAAGCGGTTTCATGCCCAGCGAAACATCAATCATTTTATTAAAATCATCATCGCTTAAATTGGCGCAAATATGTTGCGGTATATCAATATTGTTTTTAGCCACCATCAGTTTAAATTCTTTTACACCTTCGGGATAATAGTCCTGTAATTTATCAAACACAATGCAATTGCCCACACCGTGTTTAGTGCCCAGCAAATAACTTAAACCATAACTAACGGCATGTGCTACCCCAACCTGGCTGTAGGCGATACTCATGCCACCTGCGTAAGATGCCATCATTAATTTATCGTCGCTGTCTGCATCCCAGGTATCTTTATTTACATACACATCCCTGCAAAGCTGTAACGCTTTTTCGCCATAGCTTTTGCTGAACTCATTTAAGTAAGTGCCGGTTAAACTTTCAATGCAGTGAATATAACAATCCATGCCGGTGTAAAAGCGCTGGTTGGCGGGGGCGTTAGCAGTAAGTTCGGGGTCTAAAATTATTTGATCAAAAGGCGTAAAGTCAGAGTTCATGCCCAGTTTTTTTGTGGGGCCGGTTAACACCGTTGTTCTGCTAACCTCGGCGCCGGTGCCGCTTAAAGTAGGAATGCCCACTTTATATACGCCGGGTTGCTTTACTAAATCCCAGCCCTGGTAATCGGCAGAAGAGCCGGAATTGTTCATCATTAAACCAACCGCTTTAGCAAGGTCCATTGCGCTGCCGCCACCAATACCAATTACGCCACTAACGGTTCCAAACTCATCTTTTAATTGCTGCGCTAAACTGTCTACATAAGTTGTTTTAGGCTCGTAGGTAACATCAACATAAATAATTTTATCATTGCCTTTAATCGGAACTCTTACAGCCAAATCTTTTCCATTAAAAAAATGATCCACCAAAAAAATCATTGGTGCATTTGTCTTACGGTGCGGTGCAATAATTTCATCTAACTGATTAAAAGATCCACGGCCATAAACTACATAGCCTACCATTTTAAAATTTCTGAATGCCATAGATTTATTTTGAGGAGCAAAAATACACGAATTTATTTGCCAGAAAGATTTTGCCTTCGGCAAAAATAAGATTGCCACAGAGCCACAGAAGCACAGAAAAATAACGGCATACTTTTGATGATGGCAGAGATAAACAAATTATTTTCTGCTTAGTTTGCAAAATCTAAGGGCTAATTCAACAAATTTGCAGCTCTCTCCAAATCTGCAGGCGTATCAATCTCCACACCCATGTATTGCGTAACCACCATTTTAAGGGGTACACCATTTTCTAAATAACGAAGGCATTCAATTTTTTCCGCAGCCTCTAATGGCGTAATGGGCCAGTTGGTAAAATTTAAAAGCGCCTGTTTGCGAAAAGCATACACGCCAATATGTTCGTAATAAGTAACCGCAACATTTTTATCTCTGGCATAAGGTATTACACTGCGGCTGAAGAAAAGCGAATTCATATTTTTATCAACCGCTACTTTTACATAGTTCGGATCGTTTATAAATTTTTCATCGTATAAAACCTGCATCAGCGATGCCACCTGAACAGTTTCATCATCAAAAACTTTTAATAATTTTTCCAGCGGTTGTTTTTGTACAAAGGGTTCGTCACCCTGAACATTTACTACAATATCAACTTCCATACCGGCAATAGCCTCCGCAATCCTGTCGCTGCCGCTTTCGTGTTGTTTAATACTCATAATGGCTTTGCCACCATGCTGTGTTATTTCGTTAAAAATAATTTCGCTGTCGGTTACCACCATTACTTCATCAAATAAATTGGTGGCAACGGTATTATCGTAAGTGTGGCGGATAACAGTTTTATCTTTCAGCAACTGCATCAGCTTTGCAGGAAAACGTGTGGCGGCATAACGTGCCGGTATCATGGCAATTTTTTTCATCCAGCAAAAATTAATAAATCAAAGTTAACAATTATGTTAGCCGGCCCATAAACCGCCGGTAAAATATGTGATGTTAAAATTAGTTTTAAAAACTATACGGCCATTTATAAAAAACAAATTGAATTTACTATATTTGAATACCAACTTTTTTTCGATTGCTTCTTTATTTATTAAACTAACTGTTATGCAAGCAAGCGAACTGGTACAATCTTATTTAGTAGATGCCAATACCTGGGATGAGATGTATAAAGATGCATCCGTACGGGAACAATATAAAAAAGCGCTAAATTTTTTACAGCAACTGTCTGTTGAGGAGCTGAATAAAAAAGAAGAACTGGCCAAGCGCTTATTTATGAGCCAGGGCATAACATTTACAGTGTACAGCAGCGGCGAAGGCATAGAAAAAATATTCCCCTTTGATATTATACCCCGTATTATTACCGCACCCGAATGGGATTTTATTGAAAAAGGTATTAAGCAACGCCTTAAAGCACTCAATCTTTTTTTAAAAGATATTTACGGCAACCAGTTTATTATTAAAGACGGTGTAATACCGGCGCAAATGATTTACAGTTGTCCGCATTATTTAAGAGAGATGCACAATTTTCCGGTGCCGTATGATATTTATGTTCACATATCGGGCATTGATCTTATCAGAGACAGCGATGGTTCTTTTTATATTTTAGAAGATAACCTGCGTACGCCAAGCGGTGTAAGTTATATGTTAGAGAACAGGGAAATTACAAAACGCATTTTTCCTGATTTGCTGCCTCAAAATAATGTACGCAGTGTAACGGAATACCCAACAATTTTACATAAAAATTTAGTGTCGCTTTCACCCAGGCAAATTTATAACCCCACAATAGTTTTATTAACGCCGGGTATTTACAACTCGGCATATTTTGAGCATACTACATTAGCAAGAATGATGGGTGTGGAGCTGGTGGAAGGAAAAGATTTGGTGGTGGATAATCATAAAGTGTTTATGAAAACTACCGCTGGTCTGCAACAGGTAGATGTTATTTACCGAAGGGTGGATGATGATTTTTTAGATCCGCTTGTTTTTGATCCCGGCAGTGTATTGGGTGTTGCTGGTATAATGAGTGCTTACAGAAAAGGAAATGTGGCCATTGTAAATGCAGTGGGTAATGGCGTGGCCGACGATAAAGCCATTTACACATTTGTGCCAGCCATGATTCGTTATTATTTAAATGAAGAACCGTTATTAAAAAATGTACCCACCTATCAATTAGGTAAAGAGGAAGAAAGAGAACATGTATTTAAGAATATAGAAAAGATGGTGATTAAAAAAACCAATGCCAGCGGCGGCTATGGTATGCTGATGGGCAGTGCTGCTACCGGGGAAGAAATTGAAGATTATAAAAAAGAAGTGATTGATAACCCCCGTGAATTTATTGCACAACCAATAATCAGTTTATCAAGTTGCCCCTGTTACATGAATGGTACTTTAAAAGCCCGCCGTGTAGATCTGCGGCCTTATGCATTATGCGGTCCCGGTGGAATTGAAATTGTGCCGGGAGGTTTAACAAGGGTAGCACTTAAAGAAGGATCGCTGGTGGTAAATTCATCGCAGGGCGGCGGCAGTAAAGATACCTGGGTGCTGGGCCCCTCCTAACCTCCCGGAGGGGAGGAAAATTGCGAAGAACAAAGTGAGGAGTTTTTCGAAAAAATGAATCAGTCAAAAATTAATTTAATAACAGTAAAACATAATCTTCCAGTCAATGTATAATATTTTCCTCCCCGAAGGGGGAGGATAGCAGGGGCTGGGGGCTTTATATTATTTATGCTAAGCAGAGTTGCAGATAGTTTATACTGGATGAGTCGTTACATGGAAAGAGCAGATGGAATTTTAAGAATGCTTAAAATTAATTATGCTTCTTCGCAGGATGATATGCAGGAATTTAGCTGGAAACCGGTATTGAAAATATTTACTTTTTTAAAAGAGGAACAGGCTGAAGCTCTTGCAAAAAATACAAGAGGTGTTTTGCAATTTATGGTTACCGGTAAGGATAACCCCAATTCGGTAATGAATATAGTAATACAGGCAAGAGAAAATGCCAGAAGCGTACAAGACCATATAACTAAAGAGATGTGGCAATGCCTTAACGATTTTTACCACACAGTGCGGCAGGAAAAATTGATGGAGCAGCTGCAAAAGGAAGACCCTATTTCGGTGCTGGATACCCTTATTAAAGAAGGCCTTTTATATTATGGTACTACAGACGTTACTATGGCAAGAGGCGAAGGCAACTCTTTCATTAATATTGGAAAATTATTAGAACGGGCCATTCAATCTGCAGATATATTAGATGTAAAATTCAGCGATTTAAATTATCAGCTAGATAAACCTGCAGACGCTACGTATTGGAAATATATGCTGATGTCGATATCCGGTTATGAATTATATTTAAAAACTTACCGCAGTGGGTTTGAAGCAAAAAATGTAATGGAACAAATTATATTGAATGAAAATTTTCCCCGATCGGTAATTTATTCGGTAAACCATTTGCATAAATATTTTTACAGGTTAAAAAACGATAAAAGTGCAGCAGCATTTAACGAAATTGATTTTATGATTGGTAAACTGCAGAGCAAAATAAAATTCTCCACATCGGATACAATTATTTTTGAAGGCCTGCACCATTTTTTGGCAGAAACAAAAGCATCACTTTTTCAAATAGGCACCACATTAAGTAAAAATTATTTTGGTAAAAGTTAAATAGAAATACGTGAGTGAAGTACGCATTAAATTCATAGCTTTCACTGAAGATTTATAACACACAATTTAAAATTATAAAAAGCACTAACAAATGCCCCGGTTTAAAATACAACACACTACAAAATACACTTATCCCGAACCTGTAATGGACAGCGCTAATCAAATAATGCTTTATCCTTTAAAAGATGAATATCAACAGTTGCAAATGCAGCAAATATTTATAACCGGCAATCCTTTTGTTGAAATATTTACTGATTATTATAACAACCAGATTGGTTCGTTTATGAATATTGCACCGCATGCCGAATTGCGGATCGACTCTGCCGTTTCGGTAATAACAACGCCAAGGCCTTTTCCGCAGGATGATACAGAAACACCTGCACAATGGGCACACCTTGAAGAAATAAAATTTATGGCGCCCTTTATAGATTTTTTAAAGCAGGAAAATTTTAAAGATTTAGCAGAGGTAAAAAAAATTGCTGATGCTGGTTTTTATAAAACCGTATCGGTATTTACAGCAATCAAGCAATTGAATGAGTACGTTTATAATAACTTTAATTACATAAAAGGTATAACAACGGTAGAAACAACACTGGATGAAATATGGGACATTAAAGCCGGCGTGTGCCAGGACTTTGCACATATTTTATTGGTGATGCTCCGGTTATTATGTATTCCGGCAAGGTATGTAAGTGGCTACGTTTGCCCCAACGATAACAGCCTGCGTGGCGTTGGTGCAACACATGCCTGGGTAGAAGCCTATATACCTTTTTATGGCTGGCTGGGTATTGACCCTACAAACAATTGTGTGGTAAATGATTTGCATGTACGCCTGGCCATTGGCAGAAATTTTAACGATTGCTCACCCGTAAAGGGAACGTATAAAGGCACGGCAAAACAAACATTAGAAGTAGGCGTAACAGTAACACACGAGGATGGAAAAATTGCAAAACAAGATGCTTCTATATTAACACCACAACTGGTAAGTGCTTTGTTGATAAATGACGAAGAGGATGGCAACTCATACAGAAGGTATATGCAGATGGTGCAGCAGCAACAGTAATTTATAATTACTCGTGCAAATCATCTTCATTAACAGTGCTGGGCATAGTTTTACTTTCGTAACCGCATTTACCGCATTGATAAATACTTTCGGCAGCCACTGCATAACTGGAAAACATCCATGTAAATATTGCAGTTATAAAATTTGAAGCACCGGGTTTTGTTACTAATGTAATTTGTGCAGCACCACATTGCGGACATTTAACCGATTGCAAATATTCTTCATCAAACTGTTGTAATATTTTTTTTGCTTCTTCAGCATCTTGTTCTTTTACCACCAGCTTTATACCACCAATGGCATTGGATAATATGGGATCGATAGTTACGGTATGTTCATCTTTTAAATAACATTCCACACCAGCATCCTGTAATTTGGTAAGGGTGATGCTGGCTAAAAAATAATTATCAAAACTGCGGAGCGTTATTATATTCATAGGGTTGTTTTATCTTCCAAAATCATCACCATATTCTTCGGCGTATTTTTCAAATTTTTTTATTAGGGCAATATTTGTTTTTTCAATACCGGTTAAATCATTTTTTACATCAACCGTGTTGGGTATGTACCAGTCTTTATCTTCAAACTGTTCTCTTAAATCTTTCTTTTTAAAACAATAACCATGGCGGGCAAAAATTTCGTTACGCATTACCTGCAAATCTTCCTTCATTAAATTATTTACATCCTCTTCCTTTAATAAACGTTTAGATGCCTGCGGATACTGTCCCACATCAACCAAATATTTAAAAATATTTCTGGTAAGAGAAAAATCTTTTGCGCCACCATGGCTATCTTCTTTGTAAGGTGTCCAGTTACCCGTAATTGCATTGGGATTTTTTTCTTCAAAAGAAATAGTAAACATACCGTCGTATTTATCATCGCCGGGTTCTTTAGCAACAATGGAATAAATGCCATTACTGTTTTTAGCCAAACCGCTAAACGGACGGTCGTTTCCACCAACCACACTCCTGCCTTCTATACTATCGCCTAAAACTTTTGTAATTAAAAGTGTAATCTTATTATCACCAAAGGGCCCAACAAAAGAACCCAGCAGCGGCGAATTGATAATTGACGCCACCATAGTTTCTTTAACATCTTTATTATTTGTTTGTTCTGTATTTTTATTGTTTGAATTACAGGAAATAAAAACAACAGCAATGCAAAGAAGAAAAAAAATATTTTTCATAACAAAACATTTAATTACTGTAAAATAACGTTTTGTTGCTAACCTACAAAAACATATTTGGCATTACAGCACTTATACTGCTGGCATTTTTTTCTTTTTTAATGCTGCGGATAATTTTTATTTACATACCGGTAAAAAACGATGCCGGCTTTTTACAATTAAAGCAGGAGTACATACATATTACCGAATGGCGTGTGGCTTTTTTTACACATGTATTTACCAGTATGCTGGTGCTTGTTGCAGGCTTTACGCAGTTTAGTAAAAAGTTTTTAAAGCAGCAACCAAGGCTGCACCGTACTGTGGGTTATGTTTATGTAATTAATATTTTAATGGTAACGGGCCCATCGGGTTTATTAATGAGTTTTTATGCAAATGGCGGCACAAGTTCTCAATTAGCATTTGTATTGCTTTCTGTTTTGTGGATTGGTTTTACCGCAATGGCATTATACAAAGCCATTAAAAAAGATTTTAAAGCACACCGCATTTTTATGATACGCAGTTTTGCTTTAACACTTTCGGCCATAACGCTCCGTTGCTGGAAAGTGCTGCTGGTAAATTTTACCGATATACAACCGATGGACCGCTACCGGATTATTGCATGGCTGGGCTGGACGCTGAATTTAATTATTGCCGAATGGATAATTTATAAATACTTCAGCAGAAAAAAACAATTATTTACTGCGGCTTAATTTAAACTCTTTATTGTTTGCCATCAATTATTAAAGGTGTATTTCCTTTACCCATTACAATAACTTTTGCATTGGCACTCAACGCCAGTTCTTTCATGGCTTTAATTTGTTCGTACTGTAATTGCTGGTCGGTAAGGCCGGTATTGATGATGCGTTGATAATCGGCAATACCCTGTGCCTCCACTCTTTTACGTTCGGCTTCCTGTTTTTCTTTTAATAAAACAAACTCCATTTTTTTAGCATCCTGCTCTGCATTTATCTTAGATTCGATAGATGCTTTTACCGAATTGGGTAAAGTGATATTTCTTACTAATAATTGCTCCAGCATTAAACCACGTTTTTTAAAATCATCTTCAATACTTTTATAAATGCGCTGCTGAAACTCATCTCTTTTATTGCCAAACAGATCTACCGCCTGGTAATACACGGCATTGTCACGTATTTTTGTACGGGTAATGGGGCGTACAATTTTATCCCTGTAATCATCGCCGGTTTCTCTTAATAATTTTGGCGCATCGGCTGCAACTATCCTGTATAAAACGGTAAGATCGATCGTTACTTCAAGGCCATCGCTGGTTAATACTTTAATGGCATCATCTCCTGCTTTTTGTCCTTCATCATTTACGCCACTCATGGTATAGTTTTGTGTTTTTACATCTAACTTTTTTACGTCCAGCAGGGGATTAATAAAATGCAGGCCGCTGCCCATAATATCATTTTGAATACTGCCAAATAAAATTTTTACACCCACCTGCCCGGCATCAATTTGTTTTACACAACTGGTAATAATACCGAGTGCTATAAAAACAACACCAACAATACGGCCCACCGGGATAAATTTTTGTAAAGCTGCATTGCTTTTTAAAAGCACGGCAGAAAGAATTAAAATGATAATGCCTAAAATGATTAAAGCCATGGTTGGTTAGTTTAGGGTTGTAAGTTCGGAAGAAGAATTAAGATTTTAAGGAATTGTTTTTTGGAGAAAATTAAAAGAGCTCAGCATCAGGGAATAATGTTCTGTAGGAACATAAGGTGGGTAGAATTAGATAAAAAATGGTTTAGCGTTCCGTAGGAATGCAAGGTGCTTTTCGGTTTGCACCAAACGTTCCTAAGGAACGAAAATGCAAGTGCTGTTATTCTTCTACCCACTCCCGATAAGAATCGGGATTCCGATGAAACAAGAGAAAATTCTTCTAAATATCTGCGTTTAATAATTTTTTTAATATTGAAAATAGAAGTAAAGGATAAGCCCAATAAACATTATTTTTTACTTAATGAATCTGTTTTAAGTATTATTTTATCGTAAGCTTTACTGGTATTTTCAAGCGGCCTTGTTGATGGCAAATCGTTGGTTAGATATTGTTCCATCATGCGTAATGTTTGACTCAATTTTAAAACGATATGCAAATCATCAAGTGTAATATCTTTTGTGTTAATAGCGGCAATGAGATTATTGTGTGCAGCAATTTTAGTTTTATATTTTGAAAGGCTGTTATCAATAATCTGCCTTATCCTTTCTTTTACTCCAGAATCTTTTATAGCACCAATATGCATATTTCCAGAGCTGTAGTAGGAATTGTTTTTAGAATCGAATGTATTAAATAACAACGCCGAATCTTTCTTATCATCTTTCAATTTTTCTATTCCCTGTTCAAGAGAACTTAATGCGGCATTTTTTTCCAGCAGCTCATTGTACAGCTCTTCTACTAAATCATTATCGTACCGTTTTTTAGAAATGTAGGAGCCGCCAGAACTTTCTTTGTCGGTTTGCAGTGCTTTGGGTGTTTCCGGTTGTTTGTTTTCTGGTACAGACTGTTTGTTATCACAGGAAAAACACACAATCGAAATAATTAAAAAAGAAAAGTAAATAAGTTTCATAGCAGTATATTTTTTACCCAAAGTACAAATGAAATTGATAAAAATTTCACAATAAAAAAACCGAAGCATTAAACTCCGGTTTAAAAAATTATCATACTCCCCGCAAGGTTCCCCTTCAAGGGGTGGAGGGGTTCTTAATTATTCAACATCAGCGGCATCACCAGCATCAGCAACTCTTCGTTATCTCCCATCTCGGTAGGTTTAATAATACCAGCTTTTGTTGGGGTGCTGAGTTCCATATTTATTTCGCTGGTATCTGCACCGTTCAGCATTTCAATTAAAAATTTTGCATTAAAAGCAATTTGTAAATCTTCACCATCATACTGGCAGGCCATGCGTTCGTTACCTTCAAAACTAAAATCAACATCCTGTGCAGCTAATTGTAACTGGCTGCCACTAATGCTAAGTGCTACCTGGTTAGTGCTTTTATTACTGAACACACTTACACGGCGCAATGCATTTTGAAAATCGTTTTTGTTAACCGTCATTTTATAAGGATTGTCAACCGGTATCACCACTTTATAATCAGGAAAACGGGCATCAATTAAACGGCACACCAATTCGGTACCACCATGCTTTACAAATAAATGATTGCTGTTGTAGCTGATGTTTAATTCATCTTCATTATCAGGCAAAGAACCTTTTAATAAACTCAATGGTTTTTTTGGAACGATGAAAGAATCTTTTTTAGGGCAGCTAACTTCTGTACGGGTATAACGTACAAGGCGATGTGCATCAGTAGCAACAAAGGTCATTCCTTTTTTATCCAGTTCAAAAAACACACCCGTCATAGCAGGGCGAAGATCATCGTTACTAACTGCAAAAATTGCTTTGTTAATTGCAGTAACCAACGCACTCGACGTCATGGTAAAATTATTGGCATCATCAGCTGCAGGTTCTTTCGGAAAGTTATCGGGGTTTTCTCCCATCACTTTATACTTACCATTATCGCTGGTAATTTCTACACCAAAATTTTTATCAATATTAAAAGTAAGCGGCTGCTCTGCAATATTTTTTAACGAGTCCATTAAAATTTTTGCAGGTATGCACACTTTGCCGCTGTCTTTAGCTTCAATATCCAAATGCACTTTCATTACCGTTTCTAAATCGGTGGCCACTACAGTAAGTTTGTTCTTTTCAATTTCAAACAAAAAATCTTCCAGAATAGGTAACACCGTGTTAGCATTAATAACACCACTAATTTGTTGCAGTTGTTTCAGCAAAGCCGAAGAAGAAACGATAAACTTCATAAAATATATTTATTATACCTCCAAAGATAAAAGATTGGCACTAATGAAGCCAAGATAATATTAACAATTTAGTATTTAACCCTTTGGGGGATTTTTGGGATAAAAAACGGCTGGCTAAAAAAGCGGCGAAAATTTATTTTGATACTACAGCTTCCAATTTTACGTTAAACCATATGAATTAGACAAATATTGAAAGAGTAACAGCTAAAAACCGAATATAAAAGAAGGGGTAAAACAAAAAATTGCAAACATCTTTTAGGAGCAATTACCTCATAACACCCCAAAAAAATTAATTCATCCCCATAAAACCGGTCAAGCCCAAAACCGAAACAGCGGGCTAAAATCAAAATTTAAACAAATGAAAAAACAAATTTTTGTTGCGGCGGCATTTATTATTGCCACAATGGAACTGGCTGCACAAACCGCCACTGCAGACGGCTTAAAAACCCGGACAAAAAGTAATAACACAAACGAAAAAACTATTCAGGCTAATGGTGATATAGGGGCTGCACCAAAACTAACAGCACCAGCCCAGAGCAAAGTTTTTACTGCCTCTGAAATAAAAAATGCTGTTACCTTTAGATGGACACCAGTAGTGCCCAAACCAAAAGAAGGAGTAACTTACAGGCTTAAAGTATGGCAACTGATGCAGGGGCAAAATAGTACACAGGCCATGAGAACCAATAAACCAATTGTAACAAAAGATGTAATGGATGTTACACAGGCTACCGTAAGCGGTATTTACACCGGCCCATGCAAACCACCCTATTTGTGCGATTTTATATGGACTGTAGAAGCCATTGCTGCTGATGGAAAACCGATAACCGAAAAGGGAACGCAGGAAACATATTCTTTCAGCATAGAAAAAACTTAAATTTTTTTTGAATAAGGCCAAAGAAACAGCATGTAAAAATTGCTTGTAATTAGGCCAGAACAACATTATCAATTACAATAAAACCAAAACAAATGAAAAAACAAATTTTTATTGCGGCTGCTTTTATTGCGGCTACCAGTTTTACCAACCAACTAATTGCACAAGAAGTTGCCGCAGCAAAAACAGCCGGCTACGATTTAAAAAAGAATGTAAAGTGCCGCATCAGCAGCACGCCAACTGGTTGTGATATTTCTTTTACCAATGAAGTTAAAAGCCCAAGAGATGCAGCAAGCGGACAGGCAACCGGCAAAAGACAGCACAAGCCATATCATTTTTCTGTAAGCTCCGCCGATAACAGTGTAACTGAAATTAAAAGCCCAAGAGATGTTGCAACCGGACAATCATCCGGCAAAAGAACTGCAGAAGCATCGTCAATTAGTTTTAGCAAAGTAACCTATCAGTGGATAAAGCCATCATGGGATAAAAAGGAAACAATAAAAAAAATACCTGTTGAAGATGGCGAATTTAGCGTGCCTACCGACAGCCCCGATGGAGATTACGAAATGATAGTTTCGTGGAGTTGGGGAGCAACAAACCAGTCAAGCGGAAAATCTTACAGTTCATGCCATTTTATGTTAAGTATACAAGATGGTGTTTGTCATGCTATTAATACAAAAGGCACCGGCGCTACCAACAAATAATTATTACAACAGGAAGTAAATTTTTACTTCCTGTTTTTTATACCAATAAAATCAATTCTCTCTTTTTGTTTTCCCTCTTAAACCAGCATGAAAAAAAATACCCCAAAAATATTTTTTAGCATACAGTATTTACTGCTTTTTACTTTTTTATTTACGGCAGGCAATGCATTGGCGCAAAGAGATGAAATATTTAAAAAAGACAGTACAACAATAAGATGCAAAGTGCTAAACGCAAAAGGCAAAACTTATACTTATACTTTTATTGATAAAAATAACAGCGTTACAAAGGCAAAGGTTGCAAAAACATTAGTTGATTCGGTACAATACAATAAATACGACAGCAATTTAATAACGCACAAACTCTTTGATGAACAATTGCAGGATATTGCTGAAGAAGCCCCACCTAAAGCCTGGGTGTTTATATTCGGTATTGGTTTAAATGTGGGCAATATTTTAGAATTCAATTCCTCATCTGGCCCCGATAAAAAAAGTTTTTCTGCCACAAGTGCATTAGACCTCGGTTTAAATTATTACAAAGAAGGTAAACGCTTTTCTATGACGAACGAATTGCACTGGACAGTTGCAGTGCAAAAATCGGGATTAACCAGTGCTGCACATATACAAAGAGCAACGGATGATTTTAGCACACTGCATGATTTTTCTTATGCTATGAACAAAAGCAATAAATGGAATTTTAATTTAATTGCAAAAACCAGCACTTCCATATTTACCATTTTCGATGGAGATTTTTTTAAAGACTATAATAACAATGGAAAGATCCAGGGATTTATAAATCCTTATGATGTAACATTATCGCCGGGAATAAAATTTCAGCCCAACGATTACTTCAGATTATCATTATCACCTTACTCGATTAACCTGTACGGTTTACGCAGCCAGCAAATTGCCAACACAGGTTTTTACACCCAAACATTTGATACCAATGGAGATTACGATCTTTTTGTTTTTAAACAACTGGGCGCCGAACTAAATATTTGGTACGACAGGAAATATAAAAAATGGTTAGATATGCAATACCGCCTCGGTATATCCTCCGACTATTTTACCAGGCTTGCTAAAAATGGTTTGATGGATGGATTATTTATTACAAAAATAAAACTCATCAAAAATGTTTACCTCAGCCACCGGGCTATTTTAAAAGCCGACTTTACACAAAAGCCTTTTAAGCCTTATTATAATCAAACTGTTTTATTAAGCTTTGCAAAAAGTTTTTAAACTTTGCCACAGATTGCACAGAAGCACGGAAATAGAATATTTCTCTGAACAACTTCTGTTTTAAAACAACTTCTGTGCTTCCGTGCCTCTCCCGAAAAAAATCGGGACAAGTGTGGCATTACTTTTACCGCAGGAAAATAAAATTTCTTACTTTCAATTTACAGATGGAAGATAAATTATACCAACAAAAATTTACACCAATGCAGGCTTTACCCAAAGCCAAACATTATTGTGCCTACCAGGAGCGTTGCCACAGCGAAGTAAAAGAAAAATTATACGGGTTTGGTTTAAATACAAAAGAAGTTGATGAGATCATCAGCATATTAATTGAAGAAAATTATTTAAACGAAGAACGGTTTGCCATTCAATATGCAGGTGGGCATTTTCGTAGTAAAAAGTGGGGAAGAATAAAAATAAAATACCAGCTAAAACAAAAACAGGTGAGTGAGTATTGCATAAAAAAAGCCCTTAAGCAAATTAACGAAGATGATTATTTAAAAACATTGCAGCAGCATTTTGATGCCAAACTAAAAACATTAAAAAGTGAAAAAAATAGTTTTATCAAAAAAAGAAAACTGCAGGATCATTTAATGCAAAAAGGTTTTGAAAGCGATTTGATAAAAGCGCTGACACAAGAACTATAAAGAAAATATAAACCGGAGGAGTAAAAAAACTCCGGTTTATAAAATTAATAGCGATAATAACTTACAATCCCATTTCATCGGCACTTGGCCCATAGCTGCCGGGAATAGGTACATTTAATAAGCGAAGGAACACTCCCATTTGGGCACGGTGATGAATGATTTGTCCAAAACACATTCTTAATACATCGTGTTTATTATCATTTACCCAGATCTCTTCACCATTACGCATTATCCAGTTGTCTTTCAGCTGTTCCTCTTTTCCATTGGCTAAGGCAGTTCTTCCCTCCACTAAGTTTTTTTCAAACATTGTCATTAGTTCAGGAGTGGTGTTTACTTCTTCGGCCTGGTAGGGATTTTTTGCAAAATCCAGCTCACTGGTATTCATCACCATACCAAACCAGGTAAAGATGTCGGCAATATGAGTAGCCAATGCTTTAATGGTCATACTTTTTTCGTGTGGCTTCCACCCAAACTTATCGGTGGGAATAACGGAAAGCATTTTACGGGTGGTTAATGCTTCTCTTTCTAATTCTTGTTGAAATGCTGCAATTTGTGACATAGTTGTAAGTTTTTTGTTTGAGATACAAAGAAACTTCAGGGTTGTGACAACCCTATGTCAGCAGGAAAAAATTTATTTTTGAAAAGATTAAGATTGTTGTGTTAAGCACTTTAAGTGCTTTATTGGAACGCAGATTTTTAGGATGTTGATGATATGTTATGATCTGTCTGCGTAAATCTTAATTATCATAAAAATCTGCGTTCAACAAATAGCCGCCGCAGGGGGGCTCTATTATTATTTTACTTTCTTACCAATTGAGATCAACACGTCTTTCACAATCTCCTTCAAACTTTGCGGACTAACAATATCTGCATTATCGCCAAACAACATATACCATCTTGCAAAACCATTTAGCGAACCTGTAAGAAAAGTCATCTCCACTTTATTACCGGTTTCCTTTTGAGAAACAAAGCCATTATAATATTTCTGATCGCCAAAATAAGGAATAGCTTCTTTATTAATTAAGAGTATAACCGTATGCAATTCTTTTTCCTTAGATACTTTATTTAAAAAATTTTTTAAGGCAGGATGTTGTTTTTCAAAATGTTCATCAGTTACTGTAAGCTTTCCTATACTGCCGAATTTAAAAGTGCGGTAATCTTTACGCAGCCTGCAGTAGGCTACCATATACCAGTATTCGCCTAAATAATAAATACCCACCGGCTCCACATCTCTGCTGCTTTGCTGCTGGTTGTGGTTGGCAAAATAATTTATGTGCAGCACATTTTTTTGTGCAATGCTTTGCAATACATTTTGCAGATGAATAGTATCGTTGGTGCGTTTGGGTACGTATTGGTTTTCTATTACTTCAATATGCTGCTCCATATCTTCCAGGTAATCTTTTTCGGTAAGGCGCAACACTGCTTTTACTTTTAGCATAGCAGTGCCGTAATTTTTTTTGGTAGATTCATCCGTTAATTTCTCCACCAATTTTTCTGCTGTTAAAAATACAGTAGCCTCTTCTTTAGTAAACATAACCGGCGGTAAACGATACCCTTCCATAATGGAGTAACCGATACCGGCTTCGCCAATGATAGGCACACCAGCTTCGTCCAACGCTTTTATATCACGGTAAACAGTGCGTAAACTCAGTTTAAACTTATCAGCAATTTCCTGCGCCTTTACAACTCTTTTAGATTGTAATTGAATAAGGATGGCGGAGAGACGGTCGATGCGGTTCATTGATGGTAATTAAAATAGAAAGTGAAAATAATGTTAGTGCATCTATTGACATAAAATTATTTTAATTTTTTACAAAAGCCGATTTATTTTTTAACCTGACAGTCACTACAAGGCGGCAGAATTTTTTTTGTTTTTCAAGGCTTCTATTTCTTCTTTTAACTTTTCTATTTGTTGTTGTTGTTGCTGAATGGATGCCACTAATATGGGAATTAAACCTGCTTCATCAATGGTTTTAATTTTTGTATCACGGTAACTGTTTTTACCAAACATGTAAGAGATGTTTTTTTGCTTTACCAGGTTGGGAAAAACCTGTTGCATTTCTTCTGCAATAAAACCATACTTTATCCCCTGCTCCAGCTTAAGGTGTCTGAATTTTTGTATATCATATTCAAAAATTTTAGGGTTAAGCTGCGACAGCTTTTGTAATGGAGAATTAATTACTGTTATATTCTTTTTAATTTCACTGTCGGTAACTGTTTGCGAAAACGCTTTACCTGATATGATCAAAACTGCAAATAACAGGTATACTTTTTTAATATTTTGATATGTACTGAACATAAGTTTATAATTTAAGTAGTGTTGAAAAATACTGTTTGCAGAATACACAAATAGGGTATGTATTCATCAATAAAATAAAACTTAAAACAGTTCGGGAGGGGGTGTTATTACAGGGAGAAAAACATCCTGATTACGGGCAATATTATTGCTACTGATATCTTTTGTTGTTAAAGCGAAGGGTATATCAGGGGTATGATGAGTATTGATTCCAATAAAAAACTCCTTTATTTCTTTTTCACTTTTTTCTTCCCCATTTTTTTCAGCAGGTTCCGTTTCAGTGTTTATTAATTTTTCTATACCCGTTATTTTGCCCATTTGTATGGTTAGCATTGGGCAAACAGATACCAGGCCTTTAAAGGAAAAAAGGGCTATAAAAAACAAGACAATAATATATTTTAAATGATTTTCTCTCATTACTGGTATTGCAAAAATAATCATGTAATATTATTAAAACAATATTTGTAACTCCTTTTTAAGGAATTTTTTAACATCCAATTACTTTGTAAAAATTAAAACTCTGCACTCTTCGGATACCTCGGAAAAGGAATGACATCCCTGATATTTCCCATGCCGGTTACAAACTGTACCAAACGCTCAAAGCCTAAACCAAAACCTGCATGCGGACAAGCACCAAACTTTCTCGTATCCAAATACCACCACAACTCTTCGGCAGGAATATGCATCTCCTCCATACGCTTTAATAATTTACCCATGCGTTCTTCCCTTTGGCTGCCACCAACAATTTCGCCAATGCCCGGTGCAAGTATATCCATTGCAGCAACAGTTTGCCTGCCGGGTTCGCAATTATCATTCTGGCGCATGTAAAAAGCTTTTATGGCCGCAGGATAATCGGTTAAGATAACAGGTTTTTTAAAATGCTTTTCTACTAAATATCTTTCGTGTTCACTTTGCAAATCAACACCCCATTTATCTATCAGGTAAGTAAATTTTTTCTTTTTGTTATGATTGCTTTCTCTTAAAATTTCAATTGCTTCTGTATAGGTTAATCTTTCAAAATTATTATCAACTACAAAATTTAATTTATCAAGTAAGCCTAATTCACTTCTGTCAATCTGTGGTTTTTGTTTTTCTTCTTCTTCCAAACGTTGCGCTAAAAATTCCAAATCTTCTTTATTGTGTTCCATTGCATGTTTAATCACATACTTAATAAATTCTTCAGCAAGGTTCATGTTATCTTCCAGGTCGTTAAACGCCACTTCGGGTTCAATCATCCAAAATTCTGCAAGGTGCCTGGTGGTGTTGCTGTTCTCTGCACGAAATGTTGGGCCAAAAGTATAAATATCACTGAAAGCCATAGCCGCTAATTCACCTTCTAATTGTCCGCTCACAGTAAGGTTGGTGCTGCGGCCAAAAAAATCTTCCTTAAAATTTATGGAACCATCTTCGTTTTTAGGAGCAGTACCATCCAATGGCAATGCAGTTACTTTAAACATTTCACCTGCGCCTTCTGCATCGCTTGCAGTAATTATTGGCGTATGCAAATACACAAAACCTTTATCGTTAAAAAACTTATGAATAGCAAATGCCAACGCATGGCGCACACGAAATACGGCACTGAATGTGTTGGTCCTAAAACGTAAGTGAGCGATCTCCCTTAAAAACTCCAAACTGTGTTTTTTGGGTTGTAAAGGAAATTTTTCTGCATCACTGTCACCCAGTATTTCAATTTCGGTAGCTTTTAATTCTACTTTTTGGCCTTTACCTAAAGAAGCAATTACTTCACCCGTCGCTTTAATACAGGCACCGGTGGTAAGGCGTTTTAAAATGGCCTCATCAAACTTACCCAGCTCTGCAACTATTTGTATATTATTATTAGTACTGCCATCGTTTAACGCTATAAACTGGTTGTTGCGAAAGGTACGTACCCAACCCATAACCGTAGCCTGGTAATTGGCATTATCGCTGGCCAGCAATTCTTTAATCTTAATTCTTTTATTGAACATAAATTCTATTTGTGGAGTGCAAAGATAAGCCACCAAAGAAGTTCAGCCACAGATTACACGAATTTTCACGGATTGAAAATCATAATCCGTGTTAATCTGTGTAATCCGTGGCTCATCTAGCAAAAAAATTTGCATTTTTCCCCAAAAAAAACGTAATATTGTGGCGGAATCCAACTGGTAAGTTTTATCTATCATTCGCTTTATCAGAAACTCATATTCCAATCAATTATAAATTCTCAATTACATTTTCAGATTTAAGACGGTTTTTTTGAAGAAATTATTTTCAACCTTTTATGTACGATATTTCACAACTGAACGACCTGCTCGTTCCTGAATTGCTTGACATTGCAGATCATTTTACAATCTCTAACGCAAAAAAATTAAATAAGCAGGATTTGATAACTCAAATCCTGGATAAACAATCCCATATGAACTCAGCAAAAAACGAAGAAGAAAAGCCTAAACGCAAACGCATTATTAAGCCTGCCGACGATGGAGAAACAGCACCAGAGCCAAAGTCAGCCGCAGTAAAAGCTAAAAAACCCGAAGCAGAAAAAAAGCAGGCGGTTAAAAGAGTTGTTGAAAAAGAAGAGGAAGAAGAGCTGCAGCCAATTACCAGCGAGCAAAGTACTATTCCTGCCGCCATTGCACAAATGCTGCAGGCCGAAGATGGTGATGTACAACTGCCCGAAACACAAATGGAAGAAACACCGCAGCAGCAAACCAAACAATACCAGCAGCGCAATAACCAGCAGGCTTTTAATATAGAGTTTGACGGCGTTATTTTAGGCGAAGGTGTTTTAGAAATGATGCCCGATGGGTATGGTTTTTTACGCAGTAGCGATTATAATTATTTATCGTCTCCCGATGATATTTATGTTTCCCCTTCTCAAATAAAATTATTTGGTTTAAAAACCGGCGATACTGTTTACGGAAGTGTACGTCCGCCAAAAGAAGGTGAAAAATATTTTGCTTTATTAAAAGTAGATACTATAAATGGTAAAAGGCCTGATGAAGTACGTGACCGTGTGCCGTTTGATTATTTAACACCATTGTTTCCTTTCGAAAAATTAAATCTTTGTACCAAAGCAGATAATTACAGCACCCGGATAATGGATTTGTTTACACCCATTGGTAAAGGGCAGCGGGGATTAATTGTTGCCCAGCCAAAAACGGGTAAAACCATGTTGCTGAAAGAACTGGCCAATGCCATTGCAGAAAACCATCCGGAATGTTATTTAATGATTGTGCTGGTAGATGAAAGGCCGGAAGAGGTTACCGATATGGAACGCAGTGTAAGGGCCGAGGTTATAGCCAGCACATTTGATGAACCTGCAGATAAGCATGTAAAAGTGAGTACGATAGCTTTGCAAAAAGCAAAACGCTTGGTAGAGTGCGGCCACGACGTAGTTATTTTATTAGATAGTATTACACGTTTGGCAAGGGCACATAATACTGTTGCACCCAGCAGCGGTAAAGTATTAAGCGGTGGTGTGGAAGCTAATGCTATGCAAAAACCAAAACAGTTTTTTGGTGCGGCACGTAAAATAGAAAATGGTGGATCGCTTACCATTATTGCAACAGCATTAGTTGATACCGGCAGTAAAATGGACGAGGTAATTTTTGAAGAGTTTAAAGGAACGGGTAATATGGAATTGCAATTGGAGCGTAAATTATCTAACAGAAGAATTTATCCTGCAATTGATTTGGTAGCATCTTCCACAAGGCGTGATGATTTGTTATTAGATAAAGATACCTTCCAGCGCATGTGGGTATTGCGTAAGCATATGGCCGATATGAACCCAGAAGAAGCGATTAATACTTTGTTGAAAAACATGAGAGGTACAAAAGATAATGCGGAGTTTTTAACGAGTATGAATGGATAGGAATAAAGAATAATTGAAAAATTAATAATGAATAATTATAGCCGCTGGTTTTTAACCGGCGGTTTTTTATTTCAATGCAATAACAAACTTTTATATTATTTTTATTACCAAACATTTTTTATGCTGATAAATAAAGCCGGGATATTAATTTGCTTTTTACTGGTACAAAATTTTTGTTTTAGCCAGTCTTTTTCTGAAGTAATATTTAAAACCGGCGGGTATTATGGCTATTCTGTTGGTAAAAAAGACGGAATTAAGAAAATAATGTTATCTACCGGGCTGGAATTTATATTTGAAAAAAATCTTAAAGAAAGCTGGTTTATTACTTTTGGTATTGAAGTAACTTCTTTAAAATATAATTACCACTCTGATACTTTAAACAGTTCAGTTTTTAGCAATAATTATTTAGCTTTAATGCCCCTATCACTAAAAAGATATTATATACTCAATAAACGATCACACCTTTTTTTAGATTTTGGAGTAGCACCTGCTTATTATTTTTATAATAAAGAGGAATCTAAAAACAGCAGTATCAAAAAACAGAACCTTGGTTTAAATATTGGCGGAGTTGCAAAATTGGGTTTCAAAACTCAGCTTACAAAAAAACTTTCCTTTGATATTGGACTGCATTCTTTTCAGGATTTTTTTTATTCTTATAAAAATGATAAGGATAAATTATCAATTAAAAGCAATGGTTTAATGATTTCATTTTATTTAGATATAAAATAACTCACCCCAATCTTTTTAAATTAGCAATAACCTGCATTACTTTTTAGTTTGCGTAACTTAGTGTTTTATAAATGCCCATACAAAAAATAACCATAGAAGAATTTTTACAGCTTGCAAAGCAGCTTCCTGTTTTAGATGTACGCAGTCCCGGCGAATATACTCATGCTCACATACCTGGCGCAATAAATTTGCCTTTGTTTACTGATGAAGAAAGAAAAGTGGTAGGTACAGCATACAAACAGCAAAGTAAACAGGATGCCATTAAAATTGGCCTCGATTATTTTGGAGTGAAGATGAAAAGCATAGTGGAAATGGTAGAAGGAATTTGTAATTTGGAATTGGGTAAAAGGGATGGTGCCGGCATTAAATCCCAATTCCCAAATCCTAATTCCCAATCATTGTTGCTCCACTGCTGGCGTGGCGGTATGCGTAGTGCAGGTGTTGCATGGTTGTTAGATTTATACGGCTTTAAGGTGTACACATTAATTGGTGGTTACAAAGCTTACCGTAAATGGGTGCAGGCACAATTTCAAAAAGAATATCCATTTAAACTAATTGGCGGCTATACTGGCAGCGGAAAAACTTTGGTGTTAAATGAACTGTCTAAGCAAAATAAACCAATAATTGATTTAGAAGCGTTAGCCAATCATAAAGGTTCGGCATTTGGCGCATTGGGAGAAGCGCCGCAACCCAAACAGGAAATGTTTGAAAATCTTTTAGCAGAACAGTTGTTAGATGCCAGTATTAAGATGAAAGATAAAGAAACTGCTAACAACTATCAACTATCAACTAACATCTATATAGAAGACGAAAGCCAGCGTATTGGCAACCTGCAAATACCGATGCCGCTTTGGTACACTATGCGTAAAAGCCCGGTATATTTTTTGGATATCCCTTTTGAAGAAAGGTTGAATTATTTGACGGAAGAATATGGCAAATTTGAAAAAGAAAAATTAGTGAATGCCATCATCCGCATACAAAAAAGATTAGGCGGATTAGACACTAAAAATGCCGTTAATTATTTATTAGAAAACAATCACAAAGAATGTTTCAGGATTTTATTAACCTATTATGATAAATATTATTTAAAAGGGCTGGAAAACAGGGAAAATCTTTCATCATTATTAAATAAAATACCCTGCTCAGGCGTTGATACATCGGTTAATACACAAAATCTATTATCATGCAATACCGTAACAGCTTAAAACTAATAATTATACTGCTTTTGCCATTGTCGCTTTTGGCACAATCAACCGAAGAAAAAGATATTACAGGCTTGTGGAAAGGGTTTATGTATAATGATACCACTCAACAAAATTACCGTTACGAAATTGCCATAAGCCGTGAAAAAGGAAAATTGTTTGGTTATTCTCACACCTATTTTATTTTAAATGATAAAGAATACCACGGCGTAAAAAAATTAAAAATTAAAAGAGACGGCGATGATATTATTACAGAAGAATCGGATTTAATTGTACACAATTATCCTATAGCTCCGGCAAAAGGCGTACACCAAAAAAATACTCTCATATTGCAAATAAAAGATACAGTGATGATATTAAGCGGACTGTACGCCACTAACCGAACAAGAGATTACAGGCCGCTTACCGGTTATGTACATGTAGAAAGAAAAAAAGATTACAGCCAGAGTGCTTTAGTACCGCATTTACAGGAACTTAATCTTGCAAAAAATTTATCTTTTTTAAAGGAAGAAAGTACACCACCTTCATCTGAAACTATTGCGGTGTTAAAACCGATAGCATCTGAAGAGGAAGAAAAATTAATTGTATTTGCAGCAAAAAAACAGGAACCCGATAATAAAATAAAACCAACCACTGCGCCGGTTGTAAAAGAACCAGCTGTTGTAAAAATTGAAACACCCAAACCTGCAGAACCAATAATTACTAAACCGGTACCAACAAAACCAACTGAGCCTGTTGTTGTAAAAACCACACCGGTAAAACCTGCGGAAACAGTAATTGTAAAGCCTGCACCGGTTGTTAAAAAACCAGAACCTGCTGTTGTTAAACCTGCGCCTGCAAAACCAACAGAAATTATTGTTGCAAAAACAGATCCACCAAAAGTTGTAACACCACCTGTTGTTGTAAAGCCTGCGCCTGTTAAAATTGCTGCTCCAACTGACCCCACAGCGGCAACAGACATGGGCAAACGAAAAATTGAAAACATACAGGCTTTATATTTTAAATCGGACAGTTTACAATTAACATTGTATGATAATGGTGAAGTAGATGGTGATACCGTAAGTGTAATAATGAATGGTGTAGTGATTATGCCCAGGGTTGGCTTAAGTACCAATGCAGTTAAAAAAACTATTGATACAAAAGAAGCAGGCGACAGTATTCAACTGGTAATGTATGCCGAATCGTTAGGCAGCCTGCCACCCAATACCGGTTTATTAATTGTGTACGATGGCAAAGACCGCTACGAAATAAGGTTTAGCGGCGATATGCAAAAAAGTTCGGCGATTGTTTTTAGGAGAAGAAAAAGCCCCCTCTAACTCCCCGAAGGGGGAAATAAGTAGAAGACAGGAGCTAAGAAAAAAATTAATACAGACTAACTTATGAATAAAAGTGGTTCAAAATCTCAAGATGCAAAAGCCCCTCTTCGGGAGGGGTTTGGGGAGGCCCGTCTTACTCAATATTCTCATGGTGCAGGCTGCGGCTGTAAAATTGCTCCCAAAATTTTAGATGAAATTCTTACCAGCAATTTCACCATGCCCGATAACGATAAATTAATTGTGGGCAACCACAGTAAAGATGATGCAGCAGTGTATGATTTAGATAATGGCATGGCCTTAATTTCTACCACCGATTTTTTCATGCCGATTGTAGATGATCCTTATGAGTTTGGAAGAATAGCTTCGGCTAATGCTATCAGTGATGTATATGCCATGGGAGGAAAACCCATTTTAGCGATTGCTATTTTAGGGTGGCCCATAAATATTTTACCACCGGCTGTTGCACAAAAAGTAATTGAAGGCAGCAGAAGTATTTGTAAAGAAGCCGGTATTTCATTAGCAGGAGGCCACAGCATCGACAGTCCTGAACCTATTTTTGGTTTAGCAGTAAATGGATTGGTGCCAATAGAAAATATTAAACAAAACAACGTAGCAAAAGAAGGTAATATGTTGTTTTTAACCAAGCCCTTAGGCGTGGGTATTTTAACTACAGCAGAAAAAAAAGGTATTTTAAAAGACGAGCATGTGGGTATAGCCGCAAAACAAATGATGCAGCTGAATAAAGTAGGTGAAGCATTGGGAAAAATACAAGGCGTTACTGCAATGACTGATGTAACCGGTTTTGGCTTGTTAGGTCATTTAGTAGAAATGGCTGAAGGCAGCGGCTTAAGTGCCATTATTGATTTTGAAAAAGTACCGGTTATAATTAGAGATATAAAAAGTTATGTAGATCAAAAAAGTGTTCCCGGCGGCACCAACAGAAACTGGGACAGTTATGGAGAAAAGATTGGCGACATAACCGATTATCAAAAAGCAATACTTGCCGATCCGCAAACCAGCGGAGGGTTATTAATTGCTGTTGATGCCAATGCTGTTAATGAAGTAAAAGATATTTTGGAAAAAAATGGATTGGAAAAGTTTACAACTGTTATTGGAAGTATGGTTGTAAGAGAAGAAAAAGTAGTTTCTATTGTATCAACCGACATATAAAAAATATTAAGTGATGAGTAGAAATTATTTTTTAATTATTTGCGTTTCAATTTTAATTTATAGTTGTTCATCGAAAGACAAGAATGTTTACCCTAAAATTATTGTAGAAGATAAATATGCTGAAATGCGAAAAGTTGGCGACAATGAAATTCCCCAAAATTATCAAATTGAATCTTTAAAAGGCTTTATACTTGATTGTTCACAATATGATTTCTCATTTATAAAACAAAAAGGGTGAAACTGTTATTGATAGTACATCAATGACATCGTTTACGTTAAATAATAAACCATTTACAGGATTTATAAAAGGAGAAACCTTAAAGTTTGGTATAGGGTTTTTAAATTCAAATACTACACCTAAAGAGATTGTGGCCTATTGGTCTGCAAAGATTGAAGTAAAATAAATACACTCACGTGATGGGATGATTATAACAAATCAATTTTTTTCGCCAGCTTTTTATCTTTATCAGTTACAATATCTCCGGCATCATGTGTGCTTAACCAAATCTCTACCTTATTATACACATTGGTCCATAATGGATGGTGGTCCATTTTTTCTGCTTCAATGGCAACCCTTGTCATAAAAGCAAATGCCTCAGAAAAATTTTTGAATTCAAATTTTTTATAGAGGGTGTTGTTTTTTTCTGTCCACATAAAAATATTTTTTAAAATAATTTTATTGCAAGTCCAAAACTTACAAAACCGGTATTCTTTTTTGAGATGCTGTTTTTTTCAAAAATATGTGTTAGTGATGCCAGTGCTTTAACTCTTTCTTTTTTTCCAAAATAATAACCAATGTAAGGTTTAATGCCTGCATAAACACCATCCTCAACAAATGAGGGACCAGCAGATATACCAGCTTCTGTTCTTTTTACAGGTGAATAAACCAAGCCTGCAAATGTGGTAAATACAAATTGTTTCGGGCCGGTTGTTTGGCCATTTTCAAACAAAAAAAGAATTTTATTGATACTAAATAAACTGACTGTTGCATCAAACTGCGCTTTTAGTTTTGGGTTTATGGTATAGTGGAACTGTAAACCGGCTCCGGCACCAGCATGGGTAAATTCTATAAACCTGTCGTAAGCCATTATGTTAGTCCCTGCAGAAAAGTAACCGGATAAACGTTTTTCTTTCTGAGCCTGTACAAATGTAGCCAGCCCTAAAAACAGGAGAAGAATACTTAATTTTTTCATATGCTTTTATAAAAAGAGCTAATTAAAATATCAAATGCTGCTTGTGTTTAATTTTTTCATTCGTCATTTCGTTAACCAGTTGCACACCGGGTAACGATTTAATAGATTGCATTAATGATTTCAATTCTTCTGAACTTACTGTTTCGCCTTTTATCAACCATAAAAAATCGAGGTGCTTAAATTCAGGCAACAAATATTCACCGTCGAACTGGTTGTTGTATAAATAATGCACCAGGCAGGTAGAAGGCACTGCATATTCGTAAATAGAAAAAAAATATTTGCGTTGTTTTTTGGTAAGCTGTATTTCAAAATCGTTATTCACCCTGAAATTAAAACCCAGTATTTGATTTAGCTGCCAGGTAACTGGTAATCTTTAACAGGCGCAACAATACCTAATAACAGGGCATCTTCAAAAAACTCCTGCGCTAAAGTTTCATTGTCTATTTTAAGTTTCATTTGCCCCTGGCCCCTAAAGGGGAATTTAAGTATTAAAATTTGAACACCTTTTATTTTATTGAAGTTTTCTGCACACAAAAGTTCTGGTCCCTTTAGGGGATAGGAGCAAATACAATATCAAACACCAGCTCCTCATTCCCTCTTTTCACTTTTACTTTTGTTGCATCTCCTTTATTAAATTTCCCCAACGCTCCCATATAACTTTGTACATCGGTAAATTTTATATCGCCTAGTTGTAAAATAATATCACCGGCTTTTATGCCCACCTTTTGAGCCGTCTTTCCCTCACTAACACCATCAACCCTTACACCGCTGCCGCTGTAAGTGTAATCGGGCATAATGCCTAATGTAACTTTAAAACTGCTTTTGCCCATCGATTGGGTTTCTCTTGTTTTACTAAAAGAAAGTTTACCTTTTTTATTGGCAGCTTCTATAACAGTATAAATATATTTTACCACCATCAGCTCACCATTGAAATTTATTTTATCTGCATCATCGGTTGGTTTATGATAATCGCTGTGTACACCGGTAAAGAAAAATAACACGGGAATATCTTTTCTGTAAAAAGAAGTATGATCGCTGGGGCCGCTGCCGCTGCTGTCGAATTTTATGGTAAAGAATTTATCTTTATCGGTAAGCAATTGTCCCCATACTGGCGAGGTACCATAACCACCAATGCTAAGGCCATGGGTGCTGTCGTTTAACCGGCCTACCATATCCATATTTATCATATAATTGGCACTGCTTAAATTTACTGGCGAATGCTCGGTAAAATATTTGCTGCCAAATAAACCCAACTCTTCTCCCGAAAAAGAAACAAACAAATAATTATTGTTTTTAAGTTTTGATGCTCTTAATAATTTACTTATTTCAATTAATGCCGCTGTACCACTTGCATTATCATCGGCACCGTTATGTATTTGTGGTTTTGTACCTGTAAATAAAGAATTATGATCTTCGCCATAACCTAAATGGTCGTAATGTGCACCCAGTATAATGGTGTTGGCGGCACCGTTATCTATAAAACCAATTACATTATGGCCGGTCCTTGTTTTATCACCAATATCAACTTTTAATTTTATATCCAGCGTGGCAGTTTCATCGTACAAATATTTTTTCTTTATACTTTCAGTAACATACAGCACCGGAATCTTTACTCTTTCGCTTTTAGATTTTGGTTCAAACTTTAATTCATCTTTAATACCGGAAGTATTGTAAATAATTAAACCTGTTGCCCCTTTTACAGCAACATCATTTGCTTTTACTTTTATGGCATCGGTTAAATCAAAATGAGGATTATCTTTATTTTCTTCCAGCTTATCTTTAATATCCCAAAACCAAACGGTGCCGCTTTCTCTCAAAGCAATTGATGGTGCCGCTTCTACCGAGGCATTGGCAGAAAATATAAATGGGAAATATTCTTTCTCCAGCTCTAAATCAAACCCATTAATAAATAAATGTGTGGAAGGGTTTATCTGCAAGCCTTCATTTACTTCAAAAGGCTGAATAAAACTGCCATTATCGCCTTTAGCAGTTAATCCGCTTTTGGTAAATTCGGTACTTATATATTCATACGCTAATTTTTCGCCTGCGGTTCCGGTTCTTCTGCCTTCTAATTTATCATCGGCTAAATAAGCAATATGTGTTTGAAGATTGGTTAAAATAACTTTATCGGCTTTTTTTATTTTTTGGGCAACAGCAAATTGAGAAGTAAGTACAGCAAGGCAAAGAAAATATTTCATAAAAGTTGTTTATTGAGGTGGAGCAAAGGTAATTCAGCGAATGAGTAAATAATTAAATATTATGCCAAAAATTTAAACTCTTTGTTAATCATGTTTTTTTTGGCTAAGAGGATAAAAGAGTGAAGAAGGTAAAAAGAGATTAAAGCATTTCTCCTTTAACCCCTTTTTCTCTTTTATGCTCTTAGCCCATCATCTTAAGTAAAACCTTGTTTCCTATTTCGTAACCACAAACCATGTATTGCCATTATTTTTGTGCCACATAAATTTTGACAAAAAAATTAAACATAGCATTAGTAGGTAACCCTAACAGCGGCAAAAGTTCCCTTTTTAATTCCTTAACGGGGTTAAACCAGAAAGTGGGCAATTTCCCAGGTGTTACCGTAGATAAAAAAACCGGCAATAGTACTATTGCCACAGGCTTTGAGGCAAACATTATCGATTTGCCCGGCACTTACAGTTTGTATCCTAAACGGGCCGATGAGTGGGTGGCCTATAAAGTTTTATTAAATCAGGATGAAGATGTAAAACCGGATATGGTAGTGTTGGTTGCAGATGCAAGTAACCTTAAACGTAATCTTTTATTTTGTTCTCAAATTATAGATTTAAAAATTCCGGTAGTTGTGGCGCTTACCATGATGGATTTGGCCGGCCGCAAAGGAACACAAATAGATATACCGGGATTGGAAAGAGAATTGGGTGTGCCTATCATTCCTGTAAATCCCAGGAAAAATAAAGGAATAGCACCGCTTAAAAAAGCCATTGAGCTTGCCGCAGAGAAATTAGATCAGGCGCCTCCCAGAGATTTTATAGATATTAATTCTATAGCAGGCGCACCTATTACAGCATTAAAAAAACATTTCCCCCATATTAGTAATTACAGGGCAGTACATTATTTAATTAACCACGAAATTTTTTTGCTGGATAAAGCAACACAAACACAGATAGAAAATATTGAAATAGAAAATAAATTTAACCCTACCAAAACACAGGCAGAAGAAATAATGCAACGCTACAGCCGCATAAAACATATTATGCAGCAAACCGTGGTAGAAAGCGACCCTTTGCAAAAAGCATTGTTAACTGAAAAACTGGATAATATTTTGTTGCACCGCCACTGGGGTTATATCATTTTAATTGTGGTGTTGTTTTTATTATTTCAAAGTGTTTTTTGGGTGGCGCAATACCCCATGGATGCTATTGAATGGACATTTGGAAAATTGGGTGGTTTTTTTGGAGATAATTTACCACAGGTATGGTGGAGTGATCTTTTAATTAATGGTGTGCTGGCTGGACTAAGCGGCATATTAATTTTTGTACCGCAGATAATGATTTTGTTTGGGCTGATTACCTTGCTGGAAGATACCGGTTACATGGCAAGGATAAGTTTTTTAACAGACAAGCTCATGCGTAAAGTGGGCCTTAATGGTAAAAGTGTAATGCCCATGATCAGCGGTTTTGCCTGCGCTGTACCGGCTATTATGAGTGCCAGGAACATTGAAAATAAAAAAGAAAGATTGCTCACCATAATGATTACACCACTTATGAGTTGCAGTGCCAGGCTGCCGGTGTACACCATTTTAATTGCATTGATCATTCCCTCAAAATTGTATTTTGGTTTTTTAAGTGTGCAGGGTTTAGTAATGATGGGCCTGTATTTATTGGGTACTGTAATGGCATTAATTGTAGCCTGGGTAATGAAGTGGTTTATAAAAAGTACCGAACGCAGCTTTTTTATTTTAGAACTACCGGTGTACCGTGGCCCAAGATGGCGCAACGCTTTAACCACCATGATTGAGAAGGCAAAAATATTTGTGTTTGATGCCGGTAAAGTAATAATGGTAATAAGTTTGTTGCTGTGGGCATTAAGCACTTACGGCCCCAAACAAAAAATGCAGGCGGTTACTCAAAAATACGAACAGCTTATTGCAACCAATCCTGCACAGGCAAAAGAATTAAACAAACAACGCAAAACCGAATTATTACAAAGTTCATTTGCCGGCACTCTGGGCAAAGCCATTGAGCCTGCCATTCGCCCCCTTGGTTACGATTGGAAAATTGGTATTGCTTTAATAACTTCTTTTGCAGCAAGAGAAGTTTTTGTAGGGACCATGGCTACATTATACAGTGTGGGTGAAGATGCCGATACTAACAACAGCACCCTACGCCAAAAAATGGCTGCGGCTGTAAGGCCCGATGGCACTAAAGTGTACGACCTTGCCACAGGCTTATCTTTATTAATATTTTATGTTCTGGCTATGCAATGCATGAGCACTTTAGCTGTTGTAAAAAGAGAAACCCGTAGCTGGAAATGGCCCGCTATTCAATTGGTGTACATGACCGGGCTGGCTTATTTTATGAGTTGGTTGGTGTATGTGATTTTTAAATAACCCATCCTCATTATTAAAGTTTTTTATTCAGGCATCATTTCTAACTTATATAGTGTCATATCTGCAAAACTGCTTATTATGAAGATGCTATTATACAGTTTGGGTATCATTTTATTTGTCTCCTGTAACTGGCGCACCTACAAACCCTCCATCGACAACAGAGATTATTCTAAAAAAGTAATGGGATGGAAAGCCAAATATGCTGCTGATACAGCCGTAAAAAAGGTAAAATTTTACAATATACCCCGGCCAATGATTGCAGCAGGTAAAATTTACGTGTTGGGTAATACTATATTTCAAAACGATATTGGTAAAGGCATACATCTTATTGATAATGCTTCTCCGTCAAATGCACAGCGTGTAGCATTTATTGAATTAGGTGGTAATACTGATATATCTATTAAAGGAAATTATTTGTACGCCAATAATTATAATGATATGGTGGTTATTGATATTACCAACATCACTGCACCCGTAGAAATAAAAAGATTTAAAGGAGTGTTTAACACTATGGATACACAACGGCCATATACGTGGCAGGCTCCACCAGATACCGGTTTTTATGAATGCCCGAAATACTTTAACGACTCGATGATAGTAAGCTGGGTAAAAGACAGTGTGCAGCAATTTTGCCAAAGAAGATTTTAATACAATAATTTATGAGAACAATACTTTTTTTATTTTTTGCGGTTGCATTTTTCTCTTCGTGCGAAAAAGCAGCTGACAGTGCCAGTGCTGCAGCGGCAACAGCTACAGGCAAGGGCGGATCTTTAGCAAGATTTACTATAGTGGGCAATTATCTTTACCTGGCCGATGTTACCACTTTAAAAGTATTTGATATTACCAATCCGCAGAGTGCAACCCAAAAAGGCAGCATCAATATGAACTTTGGTGTAGAAACCATTTTTCCTTATAAAGACAAATTGTTTATCGGCTCAATTGATGGAATGTATATTTATTCTATTACAAATCCGGCACAACCAGTATTACTCAGCCAGGCAAGGCATGTAAGAAGTTGCGACCCCGTTGTTGCCAACGACAGCACTGCATTTGTAACTTTATTAGGCGGCCAGCCCTGCGGTGCGGTAGAAGAGGGTTTGTATATTTATAATGTATCCAATATTACAACCCCGTTGCTAATTAAAAAGCATTTAATGCCTACGCCACGTGGCCTGGGTTTGGCAGATTCTATTTTATATGTTTGCCAAAAAAATAACGGCTTAAGTATTTTCAATGTTTCGGCACCGGCAACTCCGGTACTGCGTAAAAAATTAACTACTTATATTTTTGAAGATGTGATACCTTATAACGATTTGTTGATTTGCTATATAAGCACGGGGTTGGTTTTGTACGATATAAGTAATAAAACAAATCCTGTACAACTGGCATTGATTAATAACTAATGCTTCATTTTTTATAAAATAAAAAAATATTTTTTTTGAATTCGCTAATAAAAAGGCCCTGATTTTATACAGGGCCTTATAAATTATTTTTATTTACTGCCGCTTACCAATCCACCGCATAACTAATCCTGTTTTTTACCTGCGGATAAATTTTTCTGTACAATTCATTCAGCACATCTTCTTTACGGGGTTCGTTATAATTACGGTTGTTTATCAATGCCCAGTCGTTACTGTCAAGAGCCCGTCTGTCGCCGGTGTAGGTCGCATATTCTTGCTCCCAACGGTAATCATCGCTGTAAGTATTGTAACTGATGTTTCTGCGGCTAACAGCATCTGTTATATTTACATCCATTTGGGCACGGGCTGTAAAAGATTGCTTAACAATATTTACAGTAGCATATACGGTTTGATAAATTATTTTTCCACTGGTATCACGACCAGCTTCAATTTGTTTATTTACATTACGGGTATAGTTGTAATTATTTGGCCTGGGTATATCCATATTACGCAGGGTTAAATCAACTACCCAGTCGGGTTGCACATTATCACGCCTTGCTTCCCATTCGGTATAAAAATTTGCAGGATAGCGGCTGCTGTTTTTACCACCCAACTCTCTTACTAACGTTTGCTGAAAATATTCGTTGCTGTAATTGTAACCGTAATTACCCCAGCCGGTGTTAAAGAAAAAAGAATTGTCCTGCACTGGGTTTATCACCACATTAATTATTGCATTTTGATACGCCTCGTCCATTTTTGCTTTAGCATCTTTGTAGCCAGAAACATATTTATCTGTTTTCTTAAAATAACTGTAGGCTTTTTTTGCATCATCTCTTCTGTCGCTTTGCAATAATGTTGTACCTAATTGATAATAATCTTCTGCGGCCTGTTGTTTAGCATCATAAATATCGTTCTGATAATTAGTAGGAGCTACTAAACTGCCTGCAGCACCGGAATTACTAATGGCATCATACATTTGCTGCAGTGTGCTGTACTCATCAATAATTTTATCCCAACGGGTTATTTCTTTATAAGTTTTATAAGTGCTTATTTTTTTAAGATGTTTTTGCTGCACCCTTTCATAAACAATGGGCAAAGCCCTGGTGGCCGAATCGTCGTTGCTGCGCTTGTTTAATGTTTTAACTACATCAAATAAAGTTTTGTCCTCATCGCTACGGCTTAAATAATCTTTGGTGGTTTTGCAGGATGCAAATAAAAAAATAGTAGCAGTAATAAGTAAAAGTTGTTTCATAATTTGTTTCCTCCTTTTGCTTATTAATTACAAAGCAAATGCCACTGATAAAAACATAAGGCACACTATTAACACTTTAACAATTTCTTATTTATTAAAATGCTGCCACAATAAGGCAGACAAATTTTTTGCCAGCATCCATGCTTCGTTTTCGTGTGCCCAGCGTTGGTCCTTATTGTTTTTTGTAAAGATGCTGAAGATATAAGGTTGCTTTGCCATTACCAGTAACACTTCGCTGCGGCTGGCATCAACACAACCATTTTTGCTGGCTACAAAAACATCGGCTGGTATTTTTGATATAGCTTGCTCATCCCAGTAATTTCTGCCCAATAAACGGATCATTTTTTTTGAGGCACTGTCATTTAATATTTCTCCTTTGTAAATTTTTTCCATCAGTGTAGCCATTTCATACGGTGTGGTTTGCCCCCAGCCGTATTGTGTTCTGTTATTTTCTCTTCCTGCAGTTCTGCTGTTAACCCTTGTAGCTTTTAAACCTGCGGAATCTAAAATTTCATTTATTCTTGCTCCGCCGCCAGCTAATTTTTGCAACCATAGGCTTGCCGTGTTATCGCTGGTAGTAAGCATCAGCATAATAACTTTTGCCATTTCTATTTTAGCAGTGTCTTTTAAATTGGCGGTGACATCAAAATCGCTGTAAGCCAGCGAATCTCTGTACACCAGTTTCTGATGATAATCAAATGTTTTGTTTTCTATCTTATCAATTATACCAATAAGGATAGGAATTTTTACAATGCTGGCCGTAGGAAAAATGGTATCTGCATTTATAGCAACAATTTTATTTTTTTTTAAATTCTTTACATACACACCCACATCACCTTTAAAATCTTTTAATAACAAAGCTATTTTGCTGTATAATTTTTTATCTGTTTTTTGGGCCGGGCAATAGCCAAAAAAATATAATGATAACAGGAGGAGCAGTAAATTTTTCATAATAGTTAGTTTCAACAATAAATCTACTTAAACTAATCAGCAAGACAAATTATAAAGAAAATGGCTCAAAATCTTTCCATTTCCAGCCATTCACCCACCAAAATTTGCCATTCATAAATTCAAAGAAATATTTTTTAAACCAGTAAATCTACCGAAACCCTTTACTGTATTGATTTGTGTGCAAAGCAGACTAATGGCTACCACCCACTACTATAAAAAATATGGTATTATGTATTGCATAGTATTAATTAATGTACTATCTTTGTTTTAGAATCAAGAAATAAAGAATAAAAACATCAATATGAATATAGAAAATACAGCAAGCCAAATGAGAAAAGGGGTACTGGAATTCTGTATTCTTTCAGTAATACAATTAGGCGAGGCTTATCCTTCCGATATCATTGATAAAATGAAGGCGGCTAACCTTAATATTCTGGAAGGAACACTTTATCCACTTCTTACCCGGCTAAAAAACGCAGAATTTTTATAGGGGAGCCAGCCGAACGCCTGGCAGGCGATGATCGGCCCGGCGATCGGACCGGCCGCGGCGATCGCCGAGAAGTGCTGGCC
>NZ_JANMUN010000076.1:0-21820 GCF_031391665.1 Ferruginibacter sp. | reverse complement strand
AGAATGGCTAATATCAAATTATTTCAAATTTGCAATAATCTCTTTGAACTGTGTTATTAAATCTTTGCCTGTTTAGATTTTTTTGCATTTGTTAAACAACTCCAAATAAAGAATGCTGAAGAAAAATATTTTACTGATTTTATTTTTTTATCCGCCATAATTCTATGTAGCTTTATATCATCATTTTTATACTGCTATTTTGAAAAGAAAAATTGCACCAGCCACAATCATTTTAGGAATTTTATGCTTTATTGAGAAAGGAGCAATAACAAGACTGCAAAAAATTTCGGAAGAATAATACAAGGAATTGAAGTAATTTTATTTATGCAAATTATTGGCAGGTTTTATAAATTACAATAACAATGAAACAGGTTACGAGGCGAAGTTTTATTAAACACACCAGTGTTGCAGGCGCAGCTTTATGGCTGGGGCTTTCCACCAAAGGTTATGCCCAAAAAACGGTAAGCCTTGCAGGTGCTAAAAATTTTTCACCGTACATTTTGGTAGAGTCCAGCGGAGCTATTACTATTTACAACACCAAGCCCGAAATGGGCCAGGGCACTTTTCAAGCTATACCAGCGCTTATTGCAGAAGAGTTTGAAGTATCACTCGATCAAATAATTATTAAACAATCAAACGGAGAAAAAGAATTAGGGCCGGGCCAGCGGGCAGGCGGCAGTTCATCAGTAAGAAGCAATTATACTGCATTAAGAAAAGTAGGCGCTGCTGCAAAAGAAGTTTTTGTAAAAGCCGCAGCTATGCAATGGGCAGTGGATATTGAAACTTGCTATGCAGAAAATGGAACAGTGATTCATAAACCCACCATGAGAAAACTTACTTATGGCGAATTGGTGGAAGCCGCATCAAAATTGGAATTGCCCAAAGAACCAAAATTAAAAGACCCTAAAGATTTTAAAATTTTGGGTAAACCCATGAAGCGGCCTGATGTACCATTAAAGACTAACGGTAAGGCAGAATTTGGAATTGATGTGCAGGTGCCCAACATGCTTTTTGCTTCAGTGCAGCGCTGCCCGGTAATTGGCGGCACCTTAAAAAGTTTTGATGCCAGCGAAGCGCTTGCCATGCAGGGAGTAGAAAAAGTTGCAGAAGTGGAAAGGATAATCGGCATCTATCATTCTGTTGGCGTGGCAGTAATTGCAAATTCTTACTGGGCTGCTGCGCAGGCACGTAAAAAATTAAAAATAGAATGGGACAACAAAGGATTTTCAACTTTCAATTCTGCAGATTATGAAAATCATTTGCGTTCTCTTGCAAAAGAAGAAGGATTGATTGATAAAAATATTGGGGCAACCGATACCGTTACATTACTGCCGCAAAATACTCTTGAAGCATTTTACGAAACACCCATGATAGCACATCATGCATTGGAGCCAATGAATTGTGTAGCGCAGGTGCAGGGAGATAAAGTAGAGATATGGACATCAACCCAAGTGCCCAGTACACTTACCGGAAGCGGTGCCAATGATCTGCACAGGCATATTGGTTTTACTGCAGAAAATATTAAACTGCATGCCACATTTATTGGCGGCGGTTTTGGCAGAAGGTTAAATATTGATTATATAATTGAAGCGGTAAACATTGCAAAGCAAATTAATAAACCTGTAAAAGTAATCTGGTCAAGAGAAGATACAACAGACCAGGGCCCTTTCAGACCAATGACTTTTTCAAAATTAAAAGCTGGATTTTCAGAAGAAGGAAAACTGGTTGCATTCTGGCATAAAGTAATCAGCCCTTCTTACATGCAGGCGATGAATAAAACTTTTGATAAGAATAAAGTTGACAATATTATGGTGGAAGGAATTGGCGAACAGGCTTATGAAATACCGAATATAAAAACGAGTTATGTAAGGGCAGATTATCATGTGCCGCTTGCTGCATGGCGGTCGGTAACCAGCTCCACCGTGGCATTTGCACATGAGTGTTTTATAGATGAACTGGCGAATAAAGCAAAAAAAGATCCTTTGGATTTTCGTTTATCGCTGCTTACAAAACCATCAGATTTAAAAAGAGTTTTATTGAAGCTCAGAGAAATATCCAACTGGGATAAACCATTGCCAAAAGGCAAAGCAAGAGGCGTGGCACAATGGGAATTTTTTGCAGGCCTTTGTGCCCATGTGGTAGAAGTAACTTACCATGCAAATAAATCTATCAGCATAGATAAAGTTTTTGCGGTGATTGATTTGGGCGAAGTGGTAAACCCCGGCAATGTAAAAAACCAGGTAGAAGGCTCAATTGTAATGGCACTTGGTGCTGCAATAAAACCGGGTATTACTTTACAAAGCGGAAAAGTAATGCAAAGCAATTTTTACGATAACCCGCAGATAAGAATAAATGAAGTGCCGGAAATTGAAGTGCATATTCTTGCAGAAGGTGGAAAGGTAAAAGGCGTGGGAGAACCCGGCCTGCCGCCATTTGCACCTGCATTGGCCAACGCAATTTTTGCTGCTACAGGCAAGCGCATTCGTAAAATGCCTTTTGGTTTAGATAATGTTTAATTATTTAAATTGAATTTTATGGCAAACAAATTGATGTGAAGTCTGATGTGCTTTGCTGCTTTAGCCGGAGTTTAGCGTTGAAATTTGAAATTGGTAAAAGCAGGAAGTAAGGCTAAAAAAAGTTTGAAAGAATTAGCAGAATTTTTTCAACAAAACAAATTGATTTAAATAAACAAGTAAAAAATATTTATCATTTTTAATATTTTATTAGTGTATGATTTCATTAAATGTTAATCAGAAAAACTACCAGGTTGATGTAAGTCCTGATATGCCGTTATTATGGGTGATAAGAGATACGCTTGGCCTTACAGGCACCAAGTATGGCTGCGGCGTAGCACAATGCGGCGCCTGTGTAGTGCACCTAAATGGAGAAGCTGTCCGTTCCTGCATTACAAAAGTTAGCAGGGCCGAAGGAAAAAAAATTTTGACGATAGAAGGCTTATCAGAAAATAATAATCATCCATTACAAAAAGCCTGGCAGGAAATTGATGTGCCGCAATGTGGCTATTGTCATTCGGGCCAGTTAATGTCTGCGGCAGTTTTGCTAAGGGAAAATCCTAACCCAACAGATCAGGATATTGACGATGCCATGGCAGGCAATATTTGCCGCTGCGGAACTTACCTGCGAATCCGCAAGGCCATTCACCTGGCAGCAGAAATGCAGCAGAAAGGATAAATTTATTTGAACACAACATTTGCTACTGTTTAAAATTATACATGTTATGAAACAGCACTCACAAAATAACACAAAAAAAATTTTACCCTTAAAAAGTATTGCAATAATGCTGGTAATGCTCTTTACAGTTGCTGCTGTAACGTTAGCATTTAAAGAAAAAAATGATGTAGCTCTTTACAATCATGCACCTGCAAATATTAATAAAGACAGCATAGAATCGGTTAAAGCATTTATGCAGGTATATAAAGTTTTAATGAGTCCCCGTTGTATGAATTGTCATCCTTCTGGAGATGTGCCGCTGCAGGGAGACGACAGTCATTTGCATACGATGCTTCCAAAAAGAGGCAAAGAAGGTAAAGGAGTTTATGCAATGAAATGTACCAATTGTCACCAGCCTGAAAATACAGCAGGAGTACATATGCCTCCCGGCGATCCCAACTGGCATTTGCCGCCGGCAGATATGAAAATGGTTTTCCAGGGCAGAAAGCCTCATCAATTGGCTAAGCAATTAATTGATCCAAAACAAAATGGCAATAAAAATAAACAACAGTTAATTGCACATGCAGATGATGTTTTGGTGTTAGCCGCCTGGAACCCTGGTGAAGGACGTACGCTACCTCCAATGAGCCATGCAGGATTTAAAAAAGCATGGATCACCTGGTTAGAAAAAGGAGCTTATGCTCCTAAAAAATAATTTTAATTATGAATGAAATAGGTTAAGGTGGTTGCTGCAATAAGCAATGTCATTTAGTTCAGGATATTTTAAATTATAAAATACCCAATTCCAGTTCCCTCTCCTTTGGAGAGGGGTTGGGATGAGGTCTTTACAAAAAGAATCTTCAGCTATGTCAGAAACAATAAATATTAAAACGATATCGAGAAAAAATTTTCTTAAGGTATCAGGCTTAACAGCAACAGGGCTTTGCCTGAGTTTTTATTTTCCTGCAATGGCAAGAGATTCAAAAATTTTAAATGGTGACAAAGAAGCCGCAACTACTGCTCTAAATTCATGGATACATATTGATCCTTCCGGAAAAGTAACCATTTTATGCCACCGTGCCGAAATGGGGCAAGGCGTTTACCAGGTCATACCACAAATAATTTCCGAAGAACTGGAAGTAGATCTGGATAAAATAAATATTGTTTTTGCACAGGGCGATAATAAAAAATTTGGCAGCCAGGTAACAGGCGGCAGTTCTACTGTTAGAAGTTCTTACAAAAATTTATTAACCCTTGGTGCTACAGCACGTGAAATGCTGATAGCAGCAGCAACCAAAAAATGGAATGTGCCGGCATCGGAATGTTATGCAGCATCAGGGCATGTTTTTCATAAACCTTCAGGTAAAAAGTTTCATTACGGAGAGTTGGTTGCTGACGCATCAAAATTGGAAGCACCAAAGAATGTAAAATTAAAAAGCCGTGCAGAATACAAACTAATTGGCAAGCCACTTCACCGGCAGGATACCGTTTTAAAAACAAATGGCACTGCTGTATTTGGGTTGGATAAAAAAATTCCGGGTATGCTGTTTGCTGCGGTGGAGCGTAATCCACGCCTGCGTGGCATTATAAAAAGTTTTGATGATGCTGCTGCAAAAAAAATACCCGGCGTAAAAAATATTTTTAAAGTAAGGATGGGTGTGTTCAACACCTATCGGGAAGGTGTAGCCGTGGTGGCCGACAGCACATGGGCTGCTATGCAGGGAAAAAAAGCATTAAAAGTAACATGGGACGACAGCGGCTTTGAACATTTAGATACCGCAGAAATTTTTAAGCGCCAGCAGGAAGCGCTTAAAACAACTGAGGGACTTTCATTTCGCAAAGTGGGAGATCCTGATAGTATTATTCAACAAGCCGCAAAAAAAATTGATGTGGTTTATCAAACGCCGTATCAATCGCACAGTTGTATGGAACCTTTGAATTGTGTGGCGCATTGGCAGGGCGACAAACTGGAAATATGGGGACCGATACAAGCACCAGAATGGGTGCAGGATTACATCAGCAAAGAAATGGGTTTGGCAAGAGAAAAAGTAATTGTGAACATGACTTTTTTGGGTGGAGGTTTTGGCAGAAAAGCGTTTATGGATTATCCGCATGAAGCTGCACTAATATCAAAAGAAATAGGTGCTCCGGTGCAGGTGGTGTGGAGCCGGGAAGATGACATGACGCAGGGACCTTACCGCCCCGGTATCTCCTACCGCTGCGAAGGCGTTGTTGAAAATGGGGAGATACATGCTTTTAAAATCAGGATGGCTGGCCAGAATAATGATCACTGGAGATCTGGGGATAAAACAAAAGCCAACCGCAGCACCTCCGAAGGATTTTTAAAACCCTTTTTTGACAGCATAAAAAACATAAGTTTTAGTGAAGTTATTTTTGAAACACCCATACCTACAATGTGGTGGCGTTCTGTATATGCATCTACAAATGGTTTTGCATTTGAAAGTTTTATGGATGAACTGGCTGTTGCTGCAGAAAAAGATCCACTTGAATTAAGAAGGCAATATTTAAAAGAAGAACGTTTACATTTTCTTATAGATAAATTACAGGAAGTATCTGGCTGGAAAAACAAAAAGAAAAATGCTGGCTATGGCGCTGCGATTACGGAATGTTTTGGAGGCACAGTCGGGCAGGTAGTGAAGATTTCAAAAGATAATGGCAGAATAAAAATAGACAAAGTTTGGGCAGTAATTGATTGTGGCTGGTATGTAAATCCCGATACCATTAAAGCACAGGTAGAAGGCGCTATTGTAATGGCATTGGGTGCCGCCACCATACATGAAATAACATTTAAAGATGGTTTGGTTGAACAAAAAAACTTTTACGCCTACCCCATGCCACGAATAAATCATGTACCTCCTATTGAAGTGTACATCATGGAAAATACTGCCGATGCAGGCGGAGTTGGAGAACCTGGTCTGCCGGCTTTTGCTCCTGCACTTACAAATGCCATTTATGATTTAACCGGCAAGCGTATAAGAAAACTGCCTTTTAGTTTAGATACCGTTTGATTGAATGCTGGCAGTAACTACTCTTCTATTTGGCGATGTGCTGTACATTAAATATTTTTTTTACACTGCCGTGATTCGTGTCTTCACGAACCATTATATTTCTGCAGAAAATTGCTTCCAACAAAGTTGTTTTGTTTTTATGGTATCAAAATAAAAAAGAAAATATAAAATTGTACATTTAATATCTAAAATTAATTATCATGATAAAGCAAGCACTATTGGGTGAATTTGAGCATGAAGCTGAAAACACCCGTAAATTACTAAAAGCTATTCCCGATTCTGCCCTGGATTATAAACCACAACCCCATTTATGGTCTGTAGGTCATTTAGCTTCGCACATTGCAGAAGTATACAACTGGTACGATGCTACTTTTAACCAGGATGTATTTGATATGGGCACTTACAAATATGATAAAGGCGATATCAGCAAAGCAGCCAACATAGTTGCAAAGTTTGAAGAAAATGTTGCCGCTGCAAAAAAGGTATTAGAAAACGCTGATGAATCTGCTTTTATGAATGTGTGGCATATGCAAATGGGCGGTCACGATATAATGCCTCCAATGCCAAAGGTGGTGGTGGCCCGGGGTTTTTTATTTAATCATTTATACCACCACCGTGGAGAGCTGGTGGCGCATTTAAGGGCAAGCGGCAATACAGTTCCCGGTTTGTACGGCCCCACTTACGAAGAAAGCCAGGCCATGATGGCACAAATGAAATAAACATTTAGTTTTTATATTTTTTTTATTGCCGCAGCTCTTAATAACAGCTGCGTTTTTTGTAAGTGGTCTGCACCAGTTTTACAAGTAATCCCAATTGGACATTTAATCTAGCCAATAAAAAAATGTCAGGTTGAGCTCGTCGAAACCGGGTGCAAGAGTCAACCCATCTTCGCCAAAACCAGGCTGACAGTGTATTTTCAATATCCAATTGGTATAATCAAAAATTAAGTTTGGCACAGGCATTAAATTTTGCAACTAAAAGTTTTTAAATATCTGTAATAAGTTTTAAATTTATATACCTTATAAAAAACTCAGCCCGGCCCCTCCTTTTACAATCATTGATTTAAATAATTATTCAGTGATGAAACAAAAATATTTTTTTCATTTGCTAATACAGCGCAAACTTGCCTGTTGTTACCGGCTGCCACTCCTCTTTCTTTTTGTATTACCCATCTTTATAAGTGCACAGGAAAATGTTTTAAAAACCTACCGTAACACAAAAGGTAAATATGGTTTTAAAAACCAGGCAAATAAAACTATTGTTGAAGCAACCTACGATCTCGCCTATGATTTTAATGATGGAATGGCTGCAGTGGTTATCAATAAAAAAATTGGATATATTGATACAGCCGGCAAGCTGGTCATCCCCATACAATACCAGGGCGGAGATCATTTTAAAGAAAATATGGCAAGAGTGCAATTAGATAACAAATGGGGTTTCATCAATAAAACCGGTAAACAAATAATTCCATTTATGTACCAGAGTGCAGATCGTTTTTATGAAGGAGCAGCAAGAGCAAAGCTGAATGATAAATGGGGCTTCATTGATAAAACAGGAAAAATAATTATACCGTTTAAATACCAGGATGAAGATACCGCAAGCGAAGGTTTGATAAGAGTAAAACTGGATAGTAGCTGGGGCTTCATTGATAAAACAGGCAAAGAAATTATTCCATTTAAATACCGGCTAACAGGAAATTTTAAAGAAGGCCTTGCCTGGGCTGCTCTCCATAATAAATATGGTTTTATTGATAAAACAGGCAAAGAAATTATTCCATTTAAATACCAAACGGTAGATAACATCAGCGAAGGTAGGTTACGGGTTAAGCTAAATAACAAGTGGGGCTTTATTGATAAAACAGGAAATGAAATAGCTGAAACAAAATATGAGGAAGCAGGAAATTTTAAAGAAGGTATAGCGTGGGTAAGGCTGGATAGTAATTATGGATACATTGATAAAACCGGTAAAGTTGTAGCGGCAATAAAATACAATACCATATATACTTTTACCGAAGGTTTTGCAAAAGTGAGCATTGATAAAAAATGGGGCTTTATTGATAAAACCGGGAAAGAAATTGTTGCCCCGGTATATGCTGAAGTTAGAGATTTTAGAAATGGAATGGCAGCAGTAAAACTGCCAACGGGTAAATGGGGTTTTGCAGATAAAAGTGGTAAAGAAATAGTACCCGCTACTTACGAGGCGGTAAAAGATTTTATGGGTGCAGCAGCGGAAGTAAAACGGGATGGCAAGTATGGCAGGGTAGATAAAACGGGCAAGGAAATACTGGAAACAAAATATGCGTTTCCATTTTATTTTAGAAAAGGCAAGGCGCTGGTGCAATCGGGTACTAAATGGGGTTACGTTACTGAGGAAGGCAGCGCTATAATACCGGTACAGTATGATGACATAAAAGATTTATTTTATGACCACCTGTTTATGGTAAAGCTTGATAAAAAATATGGCGCTTTAGATACAGCAGGTAAAGAAGTAATACCGGTTAAGTATGATGAGATCATTAATTTTTCTTACGATCAACTGGTAAGGATAATGCTCGATAATAAATATGGTATTTTAGATAAAACTGGTAAAGAAGTGTTACCAGTGACATACCAGATGATTCGTATAAATATTTTCGGAAACAGAACAGCTGTAAAATTAAATAATAAATGGGGGCTGATAGACAGTAAATGTAAAGCCATTACTGCAATAAAATATGATGAGATTGGTATGGTAAGCGAAAATTTTTGGGAAACAAAACAAACTGACAAATGGGGCTTCCTTGATTCAACTGGCAAAGAAGTAATTCCTTTTATCTACGACAAAATTGGAGAATTTGATTTTGAAGACGGCAGCTTTAATGGTTTTAATGATGGGCTTGCTATGGTAAAACTAAACGGCAAATGGGGTATAATTGATAAAGCAGGCAAAGCGGTAATACCATTGCAATACGAAAGTTTTTCAAATGCTAACAATTATGATGAACCAAATAAATTTATTGCAAGGCTTAACGATGAATGGTATTATTTTGATAATAAATGTAAGCTGGTTAAAACAACAAAAGCCACTACCAAACTTACAACTAAACCAGTAACAGCAAACAGGGATACATTAACTGCTATACTATTGCCCCCGGTGCCAATGAAAGGAACGGTTGATCCCTCCATGGTGGGCACCTGGAAATACCGTGACGACGCCATAAACTTTAATGGGTATTTTATTTTCAGGGCAAATGGAACGTATGATTATTACCAGGATTTTTCAGGTACTGCTGCACCGCCTGCACCCACTAACAATAACTTTTGGCGGGTTGATGGTGATGCCCTGGAAATATTTGTGGAACGCACAAAAGCAACATCCCGTTTAAAAATGTTCAGGCAAAACGATACTCAAAAAAAATTACCTGCACTTTTAATAGAAATGAATGTGGGTTCAGAAAACTATAAAACTTATTATCCTGCAGAAGCAAGAGAATTATGGAAAATAAATAATGCATCAACCGCCGCTCCAAAAACAATTAACAATCATTAATCCTGTTTAATTTTCTCCTCATACTCTTTTACCAAATCTTTTATTGCTGCATCATAACCGGCCTGGTCAATAAATGCAGCAGGGTTATAAGCAACGCCGGGTTTATGTTTACTGTGCATTTTAAACTGGCTGGCATGAGAAGCCACCCAAATGTCAAACGAAATATTTTTCATAGCCTTTAACGTGTATGCATAATCGGCAGCTATTGCAGGATAACTATTGATAGATGTAAAAGAACTATCAGTAACAATGGTAGGCATATTTGCAATAAGCACTTTGTAAGCTTTTTGTTCATCTTTTACAGTAAACAAAAAACTGCAGGAGCCTTTGGTGTGGCCGGGATGATGCAGCATTATCAGTTGCATATTCCCCAATGTAATGGTGTCGCCATCATGCAATAAACGATCTGCTACCACCGGCTTAAAAGTACTACCCTTGCCACCTAATGCATAATCACTGCTGCCTCCATCTTTTAATACAGAAGCATCTTTTTCATCTATCATCAGTTGTGCGCCGGTTTTCTTTTTAATAAAAGCCATGGCACCCATGTGATCGTAATGCGCCTGTGTGTTTAATAATATTTTGATGTCAGAAAATTTAAAACCTAATGCTTTGATGTTATTTTTTATTTGTGTTGCAGAAGCCGCCAACCCTGTATTGATCAAAATATTTCCCTGTGGTGTGGTAATGAGATAACAGGCCAGGTCGTAAGTACCTACATAATACAGGTTGCCTGCAATGCGGAATGGCTGGTAAGTCTTTGCCCATTCATCCGACCATGGTTTTGGTTCTTTTACTTTTTGTGCGGAGGCAGTTATTGCTGTTACTGATATTATAACAACAAATGCTATATTTTTTAATGAGTTGTTCAACATATATATTGATGGAGAATGAAATTGAAATTCAAAGATATTAGGTTTTTAGAAAAATGAAAATAAGTTTTATATAAGCGGCGGCATCCTTTTAAAGATTGGCATCTGTTTTATTTTTAACCAATGGTGAACTGATCGGCACTCCAATAAGTTCAATAATGATGAGCAACTGTTCTAAAGAATATTTATGGTCTTTACGAATATCTATACTTTTCTGATGTGGCCTTAGCCATCGCTGCAATACTTTTTTACTTACACCATAACAGTATGCCAGCTGCCTGGCATTGCATGATCTTATTATTACTTGTGGCTCACAATTTTCGTGTTGCATTTGTTACTTTTTAACTACTGCAATATACTACCGCAGCAGAACCGCATTTTCCAGTTTGGGCATGTTTGGGCAAGTTGGTGCAATAATATTCCAGTTTGGGTATAGTTTAATAAGGTTGCTATAGCGTTGCTCCGAAGTTGCTGTTAAGTCTTAATTAAGTTGGTATTGATAGCCCGGTTACCAAACATAATCGGTGAGCGCCTTAATTGTTTAACAGCATGCATCGCTGTTGGTGCTGCTGCGCCACTTTGCCAGCCCTGCACACCAGACAGCGGCCATGATGAACTTCATGATAATACAGAAAGCGAATAACATCATCATTAGTAATTCATAATTATTTTTGTACCGCATTTTACTTTGCAAACACGATGTATATTTACTGAACAATTTTTATTTATGCCCAAAGATTCGCTCTATATAAACAACAAGGCAACACAACAAAATACTTACGATGCCATCATTGTTGGCTCGGGCATCAGCGGCGGCTGGGCCTCTAAAGAATTATGTGAAAAAGGATTAAAAGTATTGCTGCTGGAACGTGGTGGCAATGTGCAGCATCCAAATTACCCAACAGCTAACAAAGCCACATGGGAATTTCCGCACCACCTCAGTTTGTCTGCAGATGATAAAAAGCGGAGCTTTATTCAAAGTCGCCATTACTCTTACCGGGAAGACAACAAACATTTTTATATCAACGACCAGGAAAATCCATATGAAGAAACAAAACGCTTCGACTGGATACGTGGTGATATTGTTGGCGGACGTTCGTTGTTATGGGCAAGAGCCAGTTACCGCTGGAGCGATCTGGATTTTGAAGCCAACCTGAATGATGGTAACGGTGTTGACTGGCCGATACGGTATAAAGATATTGCGCCGTGGTACGATTATGTGGAGTCTTTTATTGGCGTAAGCGGCAACAGGGATGGTATACCACATTTACCCGACGGGCAATTTCAACCGCCGTTTGAAATGAATGTGGTGGAAAAACATTTTAAAGAAAAGATAGAAAATATTTACCCCGGCAGAAAAGTAATCATGGGCAGAACAGCTAATTTAACGCAGCCGGTTAAAGGCAGAGGGCAATGCCAGGCCAGGGATCTTTGCCATCGTGGTTGTCCGTACGGTGCATACTTTAGTACCAATGCCAGTACCATGCCTGCTGCCTATGCAACAGGCAATTTAACAGTAAGGCCTCATTCGATGGTAAATAAAGTAATTTATAATGAACAAAAAGGAAAAGCAACAGGTGTAGAAATTATAGATACCGAAACCAAACAAACACAGGAGTTTTATGCCCGGCTTATTTTTCTTAATGCATCTACAGTAGCAACGGCTTCTATTTTGCTCAACTCAGTATCCACACGTTTTGCCAATGGATTGGGAAACGGCAGCGACCAGGTGGGTCGCAACCTGATGGATCACCACAAAGGGATTTCTATAACGGCAAGTGTTGATGGATTTGAAAATTTGTATTATTCAGGCCGCAGGCCAACATCATTATTTATTCCACGTTTTCAAAATATAGATGATACAACACCCGGCTATATTCGAGGCTATCATTTTGGTGCCAATGCTTCCCGGCCACGGCAGGCAGGCAGCGCCGTTATTGGAGAAGAATTAAAAGATGCCTTAACAGAACCCGGGCCGTGGCAAATAAATCTTTATGCATACGGCGAGTGTTTGCCCTATGCGGATAACCGAATCACTTTAAACAAGGATAAAAAAGATTCTTGGGGCCGTCCCATCATTAAAATTGATTGTGAGTTTAAAGAAAACGAAAAAGCCATGCATCTTGATATGGTAAAGAAGGGTCAGGAAATGTTAGCTGCTGCAGGGTTTAAAGATATTACGGTGAAAGCAGAAATATCAGCACCCGGTAATGCCAATCATGAAATGGGTACTGCACGAATGGGCCATGATGCAAAAACATCGGTGCTGAATAAATTTAACCAAATGCATGAAGTACCTAATGTATTTATTACAGATGGCTCCTGCATGGTATCAAGCGCCTGCCAAAATCCCTCTTTAACTTATATGGCGCTTACTGCAAGAGCTTGTGATTATGCGGTAAAGGAAATCAGGAAAGGGAATTTATGATGGAGAGTAAATTCAGCAATAATAAAAATGGTTAGTGCAGAAAAAATTATTGCAGAAAAAAGAACTGAATGTTTTACTCTATGCATTGCTGTAGGTTTTGCTAAGCTGACAGTCCTACCCTATCCTGCACACCAGGCTTTGGACTTATATCGATAACGGTATAAAATTACTCCTTATCAATAAACACCTCAAACACCGCTTTTTGTTTTCCCTTCTTTCCGTCACCTACATCATAACCCTTACTATCCCTAAAAGCTTTGTTGGCACTTTGTTTTAAAAGCCTTAACCATGGCAGGTATTGATTTCCTTTGGGTTTATTGGAAATGGTATTGGCTAACTCATTTGTAAAGTGATGGGTAAATATACTGCCCATTGCCATGTCAGTTATTGCGGGCTGGCCATGCTGCGATGATGATACCAATATAGATACCGCATTCTTTGCATCAGTAAACAATTTTTTAGTGAGCGCCTTGCTTAACCCGGGCATAATACCTTTTACTATGTTCATATCCTTTTCACTCTTCAGCGGCCGTTTAAAAGGTATAATAGTATTACAGCAATCGCCGATTGCAATATTGATACGGGCACCTTTAAAACGGATGATGTTTAATATCACCGCCAGGTTTTCGGTATGCTTTTCTATAAAATCAATTTTATTGTATTGCACCTGGTCGTTATGCGGACGCATATCTACCTGCGGATACTTGCGCCTGCTGTCTTTATGATAACTGAAACCATGACCCGAATAATAAAACAGGGTCACATCATTTTCATTATGCAATATAATACTGTCCACAGCCTGTATCAAATTATCACGATGATAATTGTGACCTGATATTTCTATGGCACAAAGATCGTAATGAATATGTTTGCAAATATCTGCAAATACTTTTTTAACGGCATTGGCATCCTTTACGCAACCTTCATTTAATGCGGCATCGTGGGTATTGGCCATGATAATGAGCACCAACCTGGGTTGCTTTTTAACCTTCTCCCCGTTCATGGTTTTTTTAAATTTTTCCAATAGCTGCGAAAACGGAATTTGTTTACTGGCTGGCATAATTGATACAATTTAGTTTATTGGTATTGGCAGGAGTAAAAAAAAAGCACTACACCTTAAAAATAATTGAAAATAGCAGAATGAGCAATAACTTGCAACAATAAACCTTAATAGCATAAGTCTATGCTCCGATATTGTTGCCTGATTTTTTTTGTTGTTTATTGCAGCACTGCTGTTGCACAATCTTCTAAAATAGACAGCCTTCATCGCTTATTGCAAACAGAAAAGCAAGACAGCAACAGGGTAACCTTACTCTGGAAACTTGCCGAGCAATACCAGTTTTTTAAACCCGATACCACTTTACAATTGGCACAAAAAGCATTTTTGCTGGCACAACATATAAAGTATAAAGAAGGAGAAAGCCGTTCGCTGGCAGTAATGGCCACCGGGCAATACCTGCTGGGTAATTATTCTGCAGCGCTTAAAAACTATATGCAAAAACTGCAGCTGGAAGAAAAAAGAAACAGCAGCCGCAATTATGCCAGTGCATTAAATAATATCGGGCTGATGTATATTTTACTGGCGGATTACCCAAACGCTTTGGGTTACCTGCACAGAGCCGACTCGACGGTACAGATTGCAGGCGGCGAAGTAAAAAAAGAATTGCAAAACAGGATACAGATAAACCTGGGAGAAACTTTTTACCGGATGAAGAAAATGGACTCGGCAAATTATTATTTTTTAAAAGCATTTCAAACGGGAGTAAGCAACCAGGATGGTTTTTACCAGGGCGCTGCATTGCTTGGCATGGGCAATGTACAATTTGGCGAAGGAAACGACAGCACCGCCAAGAGCAATTACCGGAAGGCTTTACTTTTTTTAAACGATGGTACTAATAATGATATGCTTTGCGAAACAGCACTGGGGCTTGCCAATGTTTTTCAAAAAACCGGGCAGCCCGATTCTGCATTGTATTATGCAAAGGCTTGCTTTTGTAACCGGCAGAAACGATGGTTTCCTAAGCAGGGAACTGGATGCCGCCGGTTTTCTCAGCCATTTTTATAAGAACACTAAAAAATACGACAGTGCTTTTAACTATATGGAACTAACGGTAGCCTTACACGATTCTTTAAAAGGGCAGGCCAAAACAAGGGAAGCCATGATCATCAGCAGTAATGAACAATTGCGCCAGGCAGAACTGGCAGAACAAAAGCAACGGGAAAAAGAAAGCAGGCTGCAACAGTTGCAAATACTGGCCATCTGCATTTTTATACCTACGTTTTTTATTATTACCCTGGCGGTAAGCAGGATACGCATACACAGGAATGTAGTACGCTTTATGGGAGTAGTTTCATTATTATTATTCTTCGAATTTTTGATTTTGCTGCTGCACCCTTTAATAGAGCAATTGATGCACCATAATAAAGTATTGGAGTTGCTGGTACTGGTAGTAATTGGTGCAGGACTGGTACCACTGCATCACCGGCTGGAAAAGTTAGTGATAGCTAAGCTTACAAAGCCTGTGCAAGCAAACTATACAGTACCAGTAGCCGCAGATGAGGCTGCATTTTCAGCAACAATTGAAGAAGTGATAACAGAAGAGCTGCCTTTGGTTACAGCAGACACTCTTTCAACTGAAGTGGAACAAAAAAAAACTGCTCCTGCAGCAGATGCTACAGAAGCAGATAAAAAATAATGTAGCCCTTTTAAGAACTTGGAATCACGGGTTTTAAAATAGCTTTTTTTAAAGCCGGTTTTTTTGCTGCCTTTTTTGGCGCTGCTTTTTTTACAGCTTTTTTAGCAGGGGCTGCTTTCTTGGCCGCTTTTTTTGCAGGAGCCTTTTTTGCTGCTGCTTTTTTAGCAGCTGGTTTAGATGCTTTTTTTGTTGCCATAATTAATGAGTATTTAGTTGTTGTAATATAAACATTTATTTTTTAAATAAACATTGCTGCGTAAATAATTTACTGATACTTTATATTTGGCTTGGTAAAAAAGTAATACTCGTCTTGTGATTAATTTACAGTCGCTGATACAAGCGACTGCGAACAATAAATATTCCACCTGCAATCTATCATTGTTTCATTGGCTCATTAATTTAAACGTTGTAAAAACCTCACCCCCTACCGATAAATCGGAACTCCCACAGATAGGGAGCTGGAATGGGGAGTTTTATAATTTAAATACTCTTAACAAGATTGACCGAAAAGGTAAAACTATTTCCGCCGGTGGTATAGTTTTTAACTATTGCCGTTCTAAATATTTTTTCCTGTTCCGCCGAAACAATTTGGGGTAACAAAAAGAATTCTGTAAGCTCTGTTTATTTACAATTTTTACTTCCCCATTCATAAAATGCAAATCAATAAGCTCTATCTTACAGTCAATATCAACTCCATGCCAATTCGGTTGTTTGTTATATTATTTGTTTTGCAATGTGCTCCTGCATGGGCGCAAACAGATGTGTTTACAGGTATTTGGCAAATGCAAACTGCAGCAGGCAATACATCCGTTGTTATAGAGTTAAAAATTGGTGCTGCTGAAAAAAGTATGCTCTACCCTGCAGCCATCGCCATTAAAAGTGGCGCTTTTTATGGCGTATATCAACTGCTGCTGGTAAAAAAAAATGCCTGGCAGTTAGCCATAAGTAAAAACAAATTTGCTGCAGAAGAAAAACCTTTTCATTTAGATATGCTGCCGCTTAACGGCAGTTTTGATTTAAAGCGCAATACAAAAGAACAACCCAGTTTAACCATTAACCGACTGCCGTTAAAACAAAACAGCATCACCCTTTCAGACAGTGCCGCCGTTGCCTTACAAAAAATTATTTTATCCGGTAATTTAGCGTTTACCCGTATAAGTAACACACCGTGGAAGGATGCCTTCACCGATAAAATCCTCAACCCTTCCCGCTCTCCCGTTTATTTTGGTTTGGTTGATACGGCTTATGTAACCACACGTTATGGCATCTTCAGTGCAGCCACAATTAATAAAACCGATATGGCCTCGGCAGTGTTTAATGGCCGTACCTTATTTGATCAATGGGTGCTAACAAAAAAGGAACACAGGGAAGAAATAATGATTGAACCCGGCAGTAATGTGCTGGCATTTTTTGCCGATTACTCAGTAAGCAATCCTTCCAATAAAGCCACGCTGCGTTGCGAATTTGGTAAAACTAAATTCAATATAAATTTTAATAACCCCAACGACAGTGGTGCTTACTTTGTGGCTGCAAAAGTTATCCTTATGCAGGATAAAGAAAAAATAAATTCGTTTCAACCTTACAGCTACCCCGGCCCAGGCGACCCACCTTTGCAAACCAATGAAAAATTAGTGGGGAGCATCACCTCTAAAGCAAAGCAAATTACACTAGCCGTGTGGGATGATGCTGTGGAAGATGGCGACACTATTTCTATCAGCATCAATAATAAATCAATTGCCAAAAATCTGCTTATAAAAAAACGGCCACAATTTATTACGGTTACCTTAAGCCCCGGCACCAATACGATTTTGTTTACCGGAGAAAACCTGGGCAGCATACCACCCAACACCGCTGTACTCGAAATTATTGATGGCAAAAACCGTAAAGCCTTTTTTTTAGAAACCGTACCAGGAGAAAAAAATTTGCTGAAGATTTTTTATAATGCTGCGTTGTAGTAAAAAAGATACTACAAAATTTTCTCCAGGCAAACAACAACGAACGAAATATTTTGAAATGCGATGGCTTTACTGCTTTTTATTTTGCCGCTCCATTACTGGTGCAATACGCCGCTGGTTAAAAACGCAAGCAGCGGCGAAGATGGGTGCGACGATTAACGATGTACCCAGCGGAAATTTACCCAATTAAAACTGCGACCAACGAAATCTTTTTAAATGCAATGCTTTTACTACTTTTTATTTTGCTACTCTCCTGCTGTTGCATTAAGCCGCCGGTTAAAAATGCATGTAGCGGTTGATGACCTATATATTTTATCGTGTAACCGTTACCCTTAAAAAAGTAGCTGTAATAGAAGTAGTATTGTTATCCCCGCTTTTATTTTGACTATTAAATAACGCTTCCAATTCTTGTTGTAATTCGGCAGCCTTGCCATTTTTTTCAGCCGCCTCAAAAGCATTCATCGTAGGACCATAATAGTTTTTAAAGTTGTTTAATAATTGCGATGGCGCATAAGGCGCATTAAACGTAAAACTATCTTTACTGCAGTTAATATTTTCTTTTGGTACGTCTGCCTGTACAAAACGTTCGGTAACATTATCCGGTACGCCCCACAACATCGGACTGATAAAACCTTCTGGTGGCGGCGGCGTATATGCCGAACTGATCTTTAAAATCTGCGCCACCAATGTTGGGTCTCCCGGTATCCAGTTACCCATCACAATACGTCCACCAGGTTTGGTAACACGTACCATTTCTTTTGCCACATCAAAAGGCCTGGGCGCAAACATGGCACCAAAGATGCTCACCACCAAATCAAAAGTTTTATCCTTTAAATCAACCAGTGCTGCTGCATCACCTTCCTGAAAACTGCAGTTGCTTAATCCTGCTGCTTTTGCACGTTCGTTTCCTGCTGCAACTAAATTGCCGGCAATATCCACCCCCAATACGGTTGCGCCCAATGCTGCCTCGGGTAAAGCTGTTGTTCCATCCCCACAACCAAGATCAAGAATAGATAAATCTTTTGTGATACCTAATGTGGCCACCAATGCTGTACCACTCTGCCGCATTACCTGGGCAATTTTTGTAAAGTCGCCTTTTTCCCAAAGTGCTTTGTTTGCATTCATATTATTTTGTTTTAGTTCATCAAAACTAAAATACCTGTTATCAAAGGGCTTTACTGTAAAGTCCAATTACTTGACTCATCAGCCCAATATGGCGCCTGCTTTTTTTATTGCCGACGGCGAAGTACCGAATTGTTTGCTAAAGGCCCTGCTAAAATGCGACACACTTTCAAACCCACTTTCAAAAGCAGCATCGCTTACAGATTTACCTACAAAAGTAATAAGGTGCCGGGCATGCTGTAATCTTTTTTCCATTAACCATTTACCGGGAGAAGTATTATAGTGTTGTTCAAAGTCTCTTTTAAAAGCAGACAAACTGCGATAACTTAATTTGGCATAGTCTTCCATTTTTAAGTTAAAGCAAAAATTATCTTCCATCACTGTTTGTAATAAAACTGATTGCGGTGCATGTAATAAGCCGCAGAAATAACACAATAATTCCCTGTTGGTATCATTATCGGCCAGTGTAAGAATCAATTCCTGAAATTTTAAATGCAGCAAAGATTGATCGGGAGCAACAGGTGCATTGAAATAAGGCAGCATCGATTTAAAAAATGAATGTACCGCCTCGCTGCTTTCAATAGGAATAACGGGATGGTATTTTTTCTCAGCTACAAAAAGTGGCTTCGATTTTGTTTTCAATACTTCGCATATAAATGCATCAGAAACAAAAAAAAGATAAAAACAAAACTCAGTTTCTAAAAACTGCTCTACAATAGCGGCGCCCCGCCTTATAAAAACGCAACTGCCAGGGCCAATATCATAAGCGCCTTGTGGGGTATGCCATATCTTTCTTCCTTCGGCTACGTAAATAATATAATTATTGTGGCTCCACAAATCAGCAAATTTAGTGTTGAGCCCACAATTATACACGGTAAACAAAGAATCGCCACAGCTAAGCCTGTGGCAGCGGGCAGGCGTATCTACAATATATTGGTTAAGATTATACAAATTTAAAATTGATGAAAAAATACATAGCTGCAATAATTTGTTACCGGAATTGCAAACTTAAATTTACAAAAAAATATTTAGAAAACTGGAGCATTAATAAAACTTTCAGGCTGTTTTTGGGGCGCTGTTTGGTTTTTAACCAATGCAGAAAAGAGCGCTTTATAGCTTGTGCTGTATACAGGGCATTAAAATATTATTTAGATGTTTCAGCAGAACATTTTTTGTATAGTGGTTGAAAATATATTTAGCGGCAAGGTTGCATTAAAAATAAATAAGCACTACTTTGTAACCAAAAAAAAATAAAATGAACCTATTTACCTTTTGCCTGCTGGTATGCACCGGCTTTATTAATGCCTGTACAACAGATAATAAAAAAGAGGAAGCTGCAGCAACAATTACATTGTTTGATGAAAAAGCAGCCACCGATTCCATATGGAAAGTAATAGAAAAAGAAACTGCTGATTTTTTTAACGGCGATTATGAGGGCTGGGCCAGTAACTGGAGCCACCAACCCTATGCCATGCAATCGTGGAATAATGATGATGCCACTGCCAGCGCAGCAGTAGGCTGGGAAAAAATAAACACACAGGGTAAAGATTGGATTGAAAAATATTATAAGAACGGGAAGAACATTATACACCCGGCGGTAAAAAGAGAAAAGGCACTAATAAAATTTTTTAACGATAAAGCTGCCTACCTTACCTGGAAGCAGTACAATGCAGACGCCGACAAAAAATTTTACCGTATAAGCCAGGAGGTAAGGCTTATGGAAAAAGAAACCGATGGCTGGAAGATCGTAAACGTATCAGCCTTTTGGGGTACCGAAAAAAAAATTGCGGCAGACAGTTTAAAGTTGTAGGATAAAAATTGGGGAAATTTGCAGAATCGCCAGCTGCTGGTAAGAAAATTACACTATTTTATTGAAGTGTATACTGCGGTTATAAACCGCTAAGATCAGTGGACACAAGTCACCTTCCTTCGGAACAAGACTTGCGCAAGTGAGTACTTTTATTTTGCTACTCTATTACTGATGCGATATGGCGGTGAAAGTATAAATATTTTCCGCACACCCGCCCACCGTCCCATCGGGACGAAAGCTGGGTAGAAAAATTATAATGATGGATTTACAAGTTCCGTAGGAACGGCAGGTGCTGGTGAGAAGCTGCATTATTTTATTGAAGTTATGCTGCGGTTATAAACCGCTAAGATTAGTAGACACAAGTCGCATTCCTGCGGAAGAAGACTTGCGCCAGTGAGGGATTAAAGCGATGTACCTGCGGCGGCGGATAATATTTGTATTATAATACACATACAAATATTCCAACTACACCTAAACCATTAATATCATCTCCAGATAATTCAATAGGCTCGTATTTTGAATCGTCTGACATTGGTTTTAAAGTAATGGAAAGATGATTCCATTGATTTTCATCAATGATTTTTTTACTATTGTATTCTTTAATAGTATATCTTGATCCAGATTCTGAATCTTGCTTATCGAATAATTCTACCAAAACGATTTTTCCATTTCGACTTCCCCCTTCGTCTTTACTAAACAAACAGTATGAGCCATTGGGGATTTTTTTATTCATAGATTCACCAATAACCTTACAAACAAAATAGCCGCTTTTTGCAGTTACATTAGCAGGCAATTCAATCCACTGATAATCCGATGAAGGTTTTTGCCAATCGCCAAAACTACCTGCGGCAGCTGATATATCAAATAATGGCACAGAATTTACATAAGGCTTTACTTCATTAAAACGCAATATTCTAAATGGAATTTCCTTTATAAATGTTTCGATATGCTTTTTCAGATAATCTCTCAAATCTTTATTGCAGGCATAAATGAAAGTTCCTTTTATACCTCGATACATAATCGTTTTGTAAATATTGATAATGTATGACTTTAATAATTCAGGGTCGTTAATCCCTTTTTTACCATTAATATCAAAGTAATTTTTCGGATCAATTTCTATACAATTATATACTTTGTTATAATTAATTTCTTTTCCAAAAATTACAGCAGTATAATTTAAATCGTATCCTTGAGTAGTATGGATACATC
>NZ_JANMUN010000073.1:0-3962 GCF_031391665.1 Ferruginibacter sp. | reverse complement strand
CTTCTTTATAAGCCACCTGCGGTGCACCCTGGTTAATTTCTACTTTAAATTCTCTCTTCATCCTGTCTATAATAATCTCTAAGTGCAGCTCACCCATACCACTCAAAATGGTTTGGCCTGTTTCTTCGTCTGTACGTACACGTAAAGTAGGATCTTCCTCTACCAACTTGGCAATGGCCATACCCATCTTATCAACGTCGGCTTGTGTTTTTGGCTCTACCGCAATACTAATAACCGGCTCTGGAAAAGTCATTGCTTCCAGCACAATCGGGTTATCTTCATTACAAAGTGTATCACCGGTTTTAATATCTTTAAAACCCACTGCCGCACCAATATCACCAGCTTCAATAAAATCAACCGGGTTTTGTTTGTTAGCATGCATTTGCATAATACGGCTGATACGTTCTTTCTTACCTGTACGGGTATTCAGCACATAACTACCAGAATCTAAACGGCCACTATATGCCCGGAAGAAAGCCAGGCGTCCCACAAATGGATCCGTCATAATTTTAAATGCCAACGCACTAAATGGTTCTTTAGGATCAGCATGGCGCAATAATTCTTCTCCCGTATCAGGATTTGTTCCTTTAACCGCTTCAATATCTAAAGGACCGGGCAGGTAACGCACAATAGCATCCAATGCTGTTTGTACACCTTTATTTTTAAAAGACGAACCACACATCATCGGAATGATAGAAATATCAATTGTTGCTTTACGGATAGCTTCATGAATTTCATCTTCGGTGATCGAGTTAGGATCATCAAAGAATTTTTCCAATAGTTTCTCATCGTAATCAGCAACGGCTTCAATTAGATGCTGCCTCCATTCGTTCACTTCTTCAATCATATCTTCCGGAATAGGCACTTCGTTGTAAGTCATACCCTGTCCTGCTTCATCCCAAATCATTCCCTTCATGGTAATAAGATCTACCACGCCTTTAAAATTATCTTCGGCGCCTATCGGTAACTGTAAGGGCACTGCTTTAGCACCCAGCATTTCTTTAATCTGCTTTACCACATTTAAAAAGTCTGCACCACTGCGGTCCATTTTATTTACAAAACCCACACGTGGTACTTTGTATTTATTAGCCTGGCGCCAAACAGTTTCGCTCTGCGGCTCCACACCACTTACGGCGCAGAACAAAGCCAGTAAACCATCCAGTACACGTAAACTACGTTCTACTTCTACAGTAAAATCCACGTGGCCGGGGGTATCAATAATGTTGAATTTATATTGTTTGGTATCCGGTGTTTTTTTGTTTTGTACCATCGGAAAGTTCCAAAAGCAGGTAGTAGCAGCACTGGTAATAGTGATACCTCTTTCCTGTTCCTGAGCCATCCAGTCCATAGTGGCGGCACCATCATGTACCTCACCTATTTTATGATTTACCCCGGTATAATATAATATACGTTCGGTGGTAGTGGTTTTACCGGCATCAATATGAGCGGCAATACCAAAGTTGCGTTGATAACGTAAATCTCCCATTTTTCTTTATTTTAAATGTTGAATTTGAAAATGTCGAATGTGATTTAACACATCTGACACTATTTATTTTAAAGTATTTTATTTGAATTTCGGCCGTTTCAATTTCCAGCATAGTTTTACCCTGCAGATTTCCAGCTATTTTTTGCCAAAAAGGGTTCGATATGTTTTATTGTACTCTCATATTATGCTAAATAAATACGGCGCCATCCTAAATTGCTGTACTTTTTAGCGCCGCAAAGGTAAGGATTTTTGGTATATGAACAAGGGGTGGAAAAAGGAAAATAATATGGCGGAAAATTGTAATTGTTTTGGGTAATATGAGGATTTGGGGCTATGTTAGTGGAAGTATTTAAAAATTAAAAAATATATTTACGAAACAATTACAACAAAAAAGTAGTTTCAATTATTTTTTAACCTAATAAAACTTAAGCGCTAAAAATGTTTACGAAACTTTAATATTTGGAAAACCTTCGTAAATACTTAAAGCTGTATGTTACTTAAACGAAAATCTCAATGAAATTAAAATTTTTAATCATCGTAATACTTTTTACTTCAAGCATCTATAGTCAAAAAAAATACTTTAAAGATGACCTAGCTAATATTGTAGTTTATGTTGCGGATATAGTTGGACAAAATTTACGTGGACTGGGGACAGCTTCAGTTATTTCAGATAGCAATAAATATTATCTTTTAACAGCGTCTCATGTCTCAGACTCAATCAAAGGAAATTGTATTATTATTTTTCGAGTTGCCAATGACAAACCAATTGCAATCCCGCTTTCAAAGTTCGTTGGTAAAAACAAATCAGCATGGGTAAAACATATTGAAGCTGACCTATCATTTATAGAAATATATCCCTATGATACTGGCAGTGACAACCGATTAAGAGAATGGAGCTTTCCCATCAATCAAATTTCAGATAAACGAGAAGCAATTTCCAGAGATTTTGATGTAGTTTCAATTGGTTTTCCATTAATTGATATGATCGGAACCCATTTCTCCCCTTTGACATTTAATTCATATTTCTCTAGCGGCCTACTCACATTAAAAAGAGCTGACACAAAAACATTATCGACATTTCAAGTTTTAGAAAATCCAAGTGTGCAAGGTTATAGTGGCGGACCCGTTTTTGTAGGTGTCAAAAAAGATGGCGTTGTTGTTGGGCCGAAACAAACTCAACTTGCAGGAATTGTGCATGGAACATTTTCAGATAACACTGGCGGTAAAATTGCAATGATTACTCCTTCGTATTATGTACTTGATTTAATAAAATAAGCTCCATACATTATTCGCCCCTATTGTTGTTACTATTTCATGCCTGAACCCACTGCCCGCCAGCGTCTGGTATGCAGCGTAAGCATTGCAGCATAGCGTACCAACACCACAGCATTATCTTCGCCGCCGCCGATATCCTTTAACAGCTGCCAATAATATTTTTAATACTGTAACAGAGTATTGTATATTTATAAATACTTTAAAAACAAAAGTGCTCCCTTTATGAAAAAGAATTTTATTTTTTCAATGGCCGGGCTTTCTGCTTATGAAACCTGGAAGGATATTATTACATTCATTGGGTTAAGCAGCTGGGCATTTCAAAGCAAATAAAAAAGAGATTTTATTATGAATAAATACAACACCTCAGGTGCTAGGTTTGGCGCTGCAATGATAGATGGATTGATCTTTCTCCCTATTGGTTATCTCAATAATTATTTAACTGAGGTTTTATCCAACAAGGCAGGTTTACTTATTATTTGGACAGTCATTTTTATGTGCATCTACCAGTTTTACACCGTCTTCCTCCATGGTAAATACGGCCAAACTTTTGGTAAAATGGCCATGGGTGTAAAAATTGTAACTTTTCCTGAAGAATTACCCATCTCCTACTTTCAGGCATTTATAAGAGACCTGCCTTATTTTTTTATCTACTTTTTTCAAACCGTTATTTTGATTTCCATAATATTGTTCCCCCGCCTTGCTTACAACTCCAGCCTTAGTACAACATTAGAAATACTCAATTTCGCCGGGCTAGCCTGGCTGTTGCTTGAAATTATTTCTATGCTGTTTAATGAAAAAAGAAGAGCGGTGCATGATTTTATTGCAAAAACTGTGGTAATTAAAACAGGTTAACAATTGCAAAGAATAATATTATTATTTTGTAACTGGTGCCAATTAAAATATCATTTCAATGCCTGATAACGGAATAACAGCAATCGTATTGATCATTGCCAACATTGCCTTTTCGTACAAAGGTTTTATCAGTCCTCTTTTTTTTGAGAGTTATAAATTTGAAGTAGATAAAATTCTTATTAAGAAAGATTATTTACGGCTGGTTAGTTCGGGCTTTTTACATGTTAGCTGGATGCACCTTATTTTTAACATGGCAAGCCTTTATTTTTTCAGTGGCATTATAGAAAGTTCGTTAGGTGTGCTGCAATTTTTAATAATTTATTTTACCAGCCTTATCGGCGGCAACCTG
>NZ_JANMUN010000068.1:0-58803 GCF_031391665.1 Ferruginibacter sp. | reverse complement strand
TAATTTTTCCGCAGCCGCTGTTACAATATTTTTATCCTTGTGTTTTAAAGTGAGTAAAATAATACGGCTGTAAGGTGGATAAAAAAACTCTTTGCGGTTTTCGATCTCCCCGGCATAAAACTGTTTGTAATCATGTTGCTGCACCAGTTGCAAAACAGGATGCTTTGTATTGGTTGACTGGATGATAACTTTGCCCTGTTCTTTTTTTCTGCCTGCACGGCCACTTACCTGCTCCATCAGTTGAAATGCCCGTTCATTGACCCTGAAATCGGCAAAAGCCAGTAAACCGTCTGCATCTAAAATGCCAACCAAACTTACTTTATCAAAATCCAACCCCTTAACCACCATTTGTGTGCCCACTAAAATATCAAGCCGATGCTGTTCGAATAATTGTATTAAATTATCGTGAGCTTTTTTTCCTCTCACACTATCCACATCCATTCTTGCAATTTTATTTTTTGGAAAATCTTCTTCCAGTTGTTCTTCAATTTTTTCGGTACCAAAATTTTTCTCTAACCAATTATTACTGCCGCAGGCCGGGCACGTAATTAATTTGGGGTACTGGCTGGCACAATAATGACAATGCAATTTATTACTGTACTTATGCAGCGTTAATGAAACTGAACAATGCTCACATTGCGGAATAAAACCACAGGCACCACAAATTAAATACGGATTATAACCTCTGCGGTTTTGAAATAAAATTACCTGCTGATCAGCATCCAACGTTTTTTGCATGGCCTCTTTTAACTGCGGACTGATCATCACTTTTCCTTTTTGCGCCACCTGCCTTACATCAATAATTTCTATTGAGGGTAAATTGATGCCGCCGAATCTTTCATTCAGTTCCACCAATGCATATTTATCATTGGTGGCGTTAAAATAACTTTCAACAGAAGGGGTGGCACTGCCTAATAAAACCTGTGCATTAAAAATATTAGCATAATAAATAGCAGCATCTCTTGCATTATATCGTGGCGAAGGGTAATGTTGTTTGTAAGAGGAATCATGTTCTTCATCAACAATTATTAACCCTAAATTTTTAAAAGGCAAAAACAATGAACTTCTTGCACCCAATACCATTTTTATTTCACCGGTTCTTATTTTATTCCACAGTTCTATACGTTCGTTATCATTAAATTTAGAATGATAGATAGCAATGTTGCCGCCAAAATGTTTTTGCAGGCGACGAATAATTTGTGCCGTCAATGCAATTTCCGGCAATAAATACAATACCTGTTTACCCTGCTGAAAATATTTTTCCATCAGCTTTACATACACTTGTGTTTTGCCGCTGCCGGTAACTCCGTGTAATAAACAAACATTTTTATTGGTGAAACTTTTTGCCACTGCATCACTTGCCTCTTGCTGGGCCGCACTAAATTCAAAATCAACATCCATATTGCGGGGCATGGTTTTAATTCTGTCGACACTCCGTTTTTCTACAAATAAAATATTTTTTTCTACCAGGCCGTTTAACTGTGCAACTGTTGCACCCGATTTTTTTAATAATGCTGTTTGCAAAACATCACCTTCAGTTTTTTCCAAATGCAAATAAGCTAAAAGCAATTCCATTTGTTTGGGGGCACCTTTCCACTCGTTTAATTTTTTACTTAGCTCATCGTCATTGTTATAAATGGGGTTGAGCAACACATAATTTTCTTTTTTGGCTTTGTATTTTTCATCCATGCTTTCCCATACAAAACATACTTTTTTTTCAATCAGTTTTTTTATAATAGGGTAAACATGGTTAATGTCGAGTATCTGCTGCACTTCTGATAAGCGTAATTCTTTTTTTATCAGCAAGGCTTCGGCCACTAAAAACTCTTCATTACCCAAATGCGAAAAATCATCACCGGCTTCTTCATTGTATAATAAAATTGTTTCGCTGCTTAATTTAAAATGTGCAGGTAAAGCCGCTGCCATTACTTCTCCTTCGCTGCACATGTAATATTGTGCCATCCATTGCCAAAGCTGCAATTGCTGCGGATATACTATGGCTTCATCATCCAATACATTTATTATAGGTTTAGTTTTATAAGAAGGTTCTTTATCTAAAATATTTTTTACAACGCCTGCATATTTTTTATTTTTCAATTCCACTTCTGCCCTGCAGCCGGGTTTTACTTTATCCATTAATTCAACAGGAATGGTATAAGTATAATTCTGCGGCAATGCCAATGGCAAAATTATTTCGGCCCACAGGCCGGAGGAAGGTTCAGTAAATAACATTTCATTGTTTACATTCATTGAGCGATGCTGATATTTAAAATTAAAGAAACAATTTGTGCAGGAGGCTGAAAATAATTTTTCTTTTAGAAAGCCCCTTCAGGGGTTTGGGGTTTTATCCAGCTCACTTTATATTCAATCAATTTTTCTGCCATTACATTATACATTTTTTCTTTCAGCCAATGCACATCTTTTGTGGTTAATCCTTCCACAGGTATTTCTTCTAAATAAACAATTCGTGATTTACCCGGAGTTAGTGAAAAAATATTATCGTAATGATAGCGATCGTAAGCATCTAAAAATAAAATAGGCTTAATAGGTGTTTGCGTTTCAATCGCAACCCTAAAGGCTCCATCATAAAATTCTTTTAATGGCTGGTGTGTTGTATTAAATGTACCCTCCGGGCTTATTACAATTGAAATGCCTTTTTTAATTACGCTTTTCAACTGCAGCACACTTTTAGCTCTTTTTGCGGCGCTGCTTCTTTCAACCAGTACAACCGTATTTCTGTATAAAAAACCAAAGATGGGAATTTTTGCCATTTCGGCCTTTCCCAGAACCCTGAAGTGTTGTTTGCGGATGGCCTTCATTAAAAGCGGGATATCTAAATACGATATATGATTAAATACAAAAACATATTGTTTTTTGGTATCGGGCCTGCTCTCATATATATATTGTTGCCGGATGCCCATCATCAGTAAAAAAAAATCGGCCCAAAGCTGGCAAAGCTTATATATAAAGTTGCCGCCTTGTATTTTACCAAAAAAAGAAGCTATTACCACCAGTGGGAATATCAGTAAAAGAAAGGCCGTGAATAAGATAAATCCGTAAACACTGTACAGGATTTGTATAAAACGCAAGAAATACTGCATAATTTAGAGCGAATATATATTGTTTATGTACGCAGGCGCATTGCGAAATACTGGTTTTCAGTTAAAAAAAGCAGCTTTGCCCTCAAAATGCCCAATCGGGGATATTTTTATGTTTTACTGCGCCAAATTACGGTTTAAACCCTTACCTTTGCCGTCCTAAATTTGGGATATTTATGTTAGCAGTAGTAAAAATAGCAGGTCAGCAATTTAAAGTAAAAGCAGGCGACAGTTTATATGTGCCGCACATTGAAGGCAAAACCGGAGACCAGGTAGAATTTGCCGAAGTATTGATGACCGATAACAACGGAAGCGTTGTTGCAGGATCTGATGTAAAAGCTGTGGTTAAAGCTGAAATTATCAGCGATCTTATTAAAGGCGAAAAAGTAATTGCCTTTAAAATGAAAAGGAGAAAAGGTTTCCGTAAAAAGCATGGTCACCGTACCCAGTACACTCACATTAAAGTAACAGCAATAGCTTAAAAAAAGTTAATTGGTTTAATGGTTAATTTGTTTAGTAATAAAAACATTTTATCCATCGCACCAATAAACTGATAAACTGATAAACTAATTAACGAATAAACTTTTAAGACATGGCACACAAAAAAGGTGAAGGTTCCGTAAAAAACGGCAGAGATTCACAAAGCAAAAGATTAGGTGTAAAAATTTATGGTGGCCAGGCAGTACTTGCAGGTAACATCATCATCCGTCAACGTGGTACAGTTTATCATCCCGGTAAAAATGTTGGTGTTGGAAGAGACTTCACCATCTTTGCATTAACCGATGGATTGGTTGAATTCAGAAAAAGTAAAGGAGATAAAAATATAGTTTCTGTCAATGCTGTTGAGGCTACGGCTTAAATATTTTTTAATTTTTTTTGTTAGTTTGATAAATATTTCTATTTTTAAGTATTATTTACTAACCAATTAAATTTAAAAAAATGGCAACAAAGAAAAAAGCTGCAAAAAAAGCTGCTCCTAAAAAAGCTGCAAAAAAAGCTGCTCCTAAAAAAGCTGCAAAGAAAGCTGCTCCTAAAAAAGCTGCAAAGAAGGCTGCTAAGAAAAAGTAAGCTTTGCTTTTTAAAGCAAAAAAATACGGAAGCCCTGGTAATTTTACCGGGGCTTTTTATTTTGTAACCCTTTGTGACACTGTATTACAGCCAAGAGCATTTTTTAGATTTTACTTTAATTTTTATACACTTACAAAAAATAATTTTAAATAAGTTGATGAAAATATTTTTAGATACTTGATTGCGATACAACTTTTTTTTGCTTTTTATTTCAACTCATTTTTATTTTTTGCATTCAATTTTATAAAAATTACAGCTTGTTTTTTTGTCATTTTAAAAAAATGACCACTTCCTTATTTTTGATTTTATTACTTTTGAAACATGGATAATTACCAAATTGCCGAAAATTTTTCTCTTTTAAGCAAGTTAATGGACATACATGGCGAAAATAGTTTTAAGGCAAAAACTTATGCTATTGCAGCTTATCATGTTGAAAATTTACCAGAACAATTAAGCAATACACCACAAGAAAAAATTAGTGTTATAAAAGGTATTGGTGAATCGACAGCAAAAAAAATTATTGAACTTTTACAAACAGGTGAGTTAAAATTATTGCAGGAAATGATTGTAAAAACACCGCAGGGTGTTATTGAATTGCTGAACATAAAAGGTATTGGTCCAAAAAAAATACATACTATTTGGAAAGAGATGGAAATAGAAAGTGTGGGTGAATTATTATATGCCTGCCAGGAAAACCGTTTGAAATTATATAAAGGTTTTGGTGAAAAAACGCAACAAAATATTATTGAAACTATTGAATATTATTTACACAACCAGGGCAGTTATTTATATCCGCAGGTAGAAGAAGTAGCACCGCAAATTATTACTTATTTAGAAAAATTATTTTCGGCAGAAAACGTTTTTATTACCGGTGCTTTTAAAAGGCAGGCAGAAATTATTGACGAGCTGGAATTTGTAATAAACAGCACCAACGAACTGATAAAACCCAGGTTTGTAAGTGCCAACCCGCCAGAATTACTTGATGAAACACCCGATAGTTTGCTGTATAAACTATTAAATGGGTTGCGCCTGAGGCTGTACACCGGAACAGAAAACTTTAAGAAACGTGTATTTACCACCGGCGGCAGTGCCGAGTTTACAACAGCATTTGAGCAACAGTTTACCGGCATTAATTATAATAATAGTGATATTTCAATATTTGAGCAAGCCAAAATAAATTTTATTCCACCCTGTTTAAGGGAAACTGCAGGTGTTATTGAAAAAGCGAAGTCAATAAAAATACCCCACCTTATACAAACCGGCGATATAAAAGGCATCATCCACAGCCACAGTAACTGGAGCGATGGCAGTAATACCATTGAAGAAATGGCTAAAGCGGCTAAAGAAAAGGGCTTTGAATATTTAGTTATCAGCGACCACAGCAAAAGTGCTTTTTATGCACAGGGATTGAGTGAAGAAAAAATTGCAGCACAACACCAGTATGTAAATGAATTGAATGAAAAAATAACCGGCTTTAAAATTTTTAAAAGTATTGAATCTGATATTTTAAATGATGGCAGCCTCGATTACAGCAACAGCATACTTGCTACTTTTGATGTAGTGATTGCTTCTGTACACAGCAATTTAAAAATGAGTGAAGAAAAAGCGATGCTGCGTTTATTGAAGGCTATTGAAAATCCATATACAACAATACTCGGCCACATGACGGGAAGATTATTGCTGAGCCGCAAAGGATATCCGGTTGATCATAAAAAAATTATTGATGCCTGCGCTGCTAATAATGTAGTAATAGAATTAAATGCTCACCCCCGCCGCCTTGATATTGACTGGCGCCATATTGATTATGCACTGCAAAAAAATGTGCTCATCTCCATTAACCCCGACGCCCATACCATTGAGGGATTTGACGACATACGGTATGGCGTACTGGCTGCACAAAAAGCTATGGTTACAAAAGAACAAAATTTAAGCAGCATTGGCTTGAAGGAGTTTGAAGCTTACTTAGGAAAAGTTAAGGAATTGAAAGGAGTAAGATAATTGAAAAAATGAAACCAATTATATTTTGAAATTTGTAACAATATCCGACTCTCACGGTTATCATAAACAGCTTAAACTTCCACCGGGTGATGCTTTAATTCATGCTGGTGATATTTCAATGAGAGGTGATGAACTATCAATAATTGATTTCTTACATTGGTTTAGCCATCAAAATTATGAATACAAAATTTTAATTGCCGGCAATCATGATTTTTATTTTGAGAGAGCATCAATTGGGGAAATTGAAAAAATTATTCCTGAAAATGTTATTTATTTAAACGATAGCGGTGCAACAATTAACAATATTAAAATTTGGGGCTCACCCATTACTCCCTGGTTTTTTGATTGGGCTTTTAACCGTTACAGAGGTGAGCAGATAAAGAGACATTGGGATTTAATTCCTTCTGACACTGATATCTTACTTACACATGGTCCTGTATCAGGCATTCTTGACAGCACTAAAAAAGGAGAGCATGTTGGATGTGAAGATCTATTAACCCGGGTAAATGAAATTAAACCCCGTGTTCATATATGCGGACATATACATGAAGCATACGGAACCGTAGAAAATTCGGGGACTAAGTATATTAATGCAAGTGTGCTTAATGAGCGATATGAATTAACTAATGATCCGATTATTTTTGAGCTGTAATGTAAGAAGCTCTTTGAATTAATTTTACATAATCCAGTTTGGATAAAGTCTATTGCATTTTCATTTCATTACCACTATTAATACCAATAAACATTTCGCTATTTTTGTTACCTAAAATGCATTTATGAAAAAACACTTTTTATTGCTTGTAATTACCCTTTCTTTTTTTGCCAGAGGTTTTGCCGATGAAGGCATGTGGCTGCCGCAACTGCTGGCTGCATTGAATGAAAAAGAAATGAAGAGAATGGGAATGAAAATTAATGCCAGTGATATTTACAGTATAAGTAAAGGAAGTTTAAAAGATGCCATTGTAAGTTTTGGTGGTTTTTGTACTGCCGAAGTTATTTCAGATAAAGGGTTGCTGTTAACCAATCATCATTGTGGTTTTGATGCCATACAAAATCATTCTTCTTTACAAAACAATTATATACGTGATGGATTTTGGGCTTACAACAACGGGCAGGAATTACAAAACCCCGGATTATTTGCCACATTTATTATTAGTATTGATGAAGTAACAGCAACTGTACTAAATGGCATTACTACCAGCATGAGCGAAAGAGAAAGGCAAAGTGCTATTGATAAAAATATTAACGGGTATAAAAAAAATATAAAAAAAGAAAGCTACCAGGATATTGTAATCCGCCCCTTTTTTGAGGGTAATAAATACTTTATGTTTATTACCGAAACTTATAAAGATGTACGTTTAGTTGGTGCCCCACCTTCTTCCATTGGTAATTTTGGCAAGGATACTGATAACTGGATGTGGCCACGCCATACAGGAGATTTTAGCATGTTCCGCATTTATGCAGGTAAGGATAATAAACCTGCAGATTACTCAGCCGATAATGTACCGTACAAACCTAAACGCAGTTTAAATATTTCTTTAGATGGGATGAAAGAAGGCGACTTTACCATGGTGTTTGGTTTTCCGGGAAGAACAACAGAATATTTACATTCTGCTGCAGTGGAGCAAGTAATGAATGTTAGCGACCCTGCTAAAATTGCCATACGTGAAAAAGCATTGGATGTACTGAACAGTTTTATGCGTAAAGATGAACAAATAAAAATTCAATACGCAGCAAAATATGCAGGTATAGAAAATGCTTATAAAAAATGGAAAGGCGAAGTGCTGGGTTTACGCTCTTCTAATGCAGTAGGTAAAAAGCAGGAGCTGGAAGCCAGTTTTGAAAAAATTGTTTTATCTCAACCGGCAATGAATATTGCCTATGCTGATCTTTTAAAAAAAATAAAACAGGCTTATGCAGATATAGAACCTTATGCTTTGGCCCGTGATTATTACAATGAAATAATTTCAAAAATAGAATTGTTTGGCATTGCTGCAAATGCCAATTCGGTAGTAACTGCCTTTACAAAAGATGAAGCAACTTATAAAAAATCCGTTACCGAAGTTGGTGAAAAATTAACCGGCACTTTTGGAGAATACAATGCCACAGTTGATCAAAAATTATTTGAAGTATTGATGGAAATGTATGTAAACAACCAGAAGGAAGAAAATGTTTCTCCGCTGCTGAAAAAACTTTTAGCAGAAAATGGCAACTCATTTGCAGCATTGGCAAAATCTATCTACAGCCAAACATCGCTGGCCGATTTAAACAAAACAAAGAATTTGATTAATGGTGTGGGCGCCAGCGGCATTCAAAGCATCTCTAATGATGTTGCTGTAGTTTTGTACAGCGATATTTTTAAAACCTATGCAGCAAAAGTATCGCCAAAATTAAATGAACTACAAAATACTATTAACGAGTTGCAACGCACTTACATGCAGGCGCAAATGGATGTGTTTACAAAAAAAATATTTTATCCTGATGCCAACAGCACTTTACGTTTAACTTACGGAAATGTAAAAGGATATATTGCAAGAGATGCCGTGCAATATAATTTTTATACTTACCTGGACGGCGTGATGGAAAAATATAAACCCGGAGATTATGAATTTGATGTGCCGCAAAAATTAATTGACCTGTATAATAAAAAAGATTTTGGGCAATATGGTGTTAATGGAAAACAACCTGTTTGTTTTATTGCTGCTAACCACACCACCGGTGGTAACAGTGGCAGTCCTGCATTAGATGCGTACGGCAATTTAGTAGGCTTAAACTTCGACCGTGTTTGGGAAGGCACCATGAGTGATATCAATTATGATAAAAATATTTGCAGAAACATAATGGTGGACATCAGGTATGTTTTATTTATTGTAGATAAATTTGCCGGAGCAAAAAATATTATCAGTGAGTTGAAGTTGGTGAAAAAGAAAAAGTAAAACAGTAGAGTAAATCGTTAGTATGCCAGGTTGAGTTTATTCAAGCTTCTATATTTTTTTGAAAGACTCTGCGGAAGTAATCCGGCTTCGACAAGTTCAGCCTGACAGCTTTTAAATTTTTAGGTTAACTTTATTAAAATGAAATTTCGTGATGCCATACAAAGTGACTTAGCAACCATTGTTGAAATTTATAATTCAACTGTTGAATGCAGAATGGTTACTGCCGATACAACTCCTTTATCTGTGGAGAGCAGGCAAGAATGGTTTGATGAGCATAGTGCAGATAAACGTCCGCTGTGGATGGTGGAAGATGATAATAAAAATATAATTGGGTGGGTTAGCTTTCAATCTTTTTATGGCAGGCCGGCTTATGATGCTACCGCAGAAATAAGTATTTATCTGCATCCTTTACAAAGAGGAAAAGGTTATGGCAAAGCTGTATTACAATATTGTATGGATACCGCTCCTGCGTACAATATAAAAAATTTACTGGGCTATATTTTTGCTCATAATATTCCGAGCCTGCAACTATTTACTGCTCTTGAATTTGAAGAATGGGGCCATTTGAAAAACATAGCCATACTTGATGGTATTGAAAGAAGTGTAAAAATATTAGGGAAACGGTTGTAAGCTTTAGAGAATATAGCTCATTTTAATCATCGTATTTGTTTTAAAAGTATTGGTTAGTCATTTGAATATTTAAATCAATGGACTATTCAATTAATTTGGAGTTTCTATGTAGGAGTTTAGGCGGAAATAATAGGGTCATGTAAAACTTTCCTTTTTAAAAATATTATCGCTCCATTAAATTTGGTGAGTAAGAAGAAGTAATGATAAATGTCAAACTAAAACCCGTCGTCTGAATCATTAGAAAATTTGTATTGATAACTAACTGTATTACTAGGGCTCTTAATAACAATCAGGTGAAAGTATATTACTCTATCGAATGCTGGGAATTTTGCATGCATTGACAGAGCATTTGTAACCGGATTAAAATATTGGTCGCCCCAACTGGTTAGCTTTTTAAAATCCATTGGTGATCCATCAGTTTTAACTTTAAAAGAAAGTTTAAACAGGTTACTACCCTGCTGGTATTCGCTGTAATCACCATTTCTAAAATCCCGCTGAAGAATAGCGCCAATCGCATCATTTACAAACGACCGGAAATTATTGAGTTCAAGCTTTGTATTGTTTTTACTTTGTGTATTAACAACTGTGTCATCTTTATAATCATAGCATTGAGCCGTTTTAAATTGGTCTAAACTTTCAATATAGGATGACAGAAAGTATTTATTAAGATATGATTTACCAGTGTACTTCTTATTCTTTTCCATAACACTACTGAAATTACCATAATCGAAAACACCATTCTTATAATATTCAGTACAATAGGGATTACTTCTAAGATAGGATAACCATTTTCCCTCTGGTTTGCCGTTGACTACTTCTCCCTTTGCCATAATTTTAGTATTAAAAAAGCGATCGTTCCCGAAAACCTCTCCATCGAAAAAGCCTTTCCCACCATTTACTGTTTGTTCCCCATTTGGCTTATAAAAATCAATTAAAAAAGTATCCGCCACGTTAATCAAAAGTTTTCTTTCAATCTTTCCGTCGGGGTAAAAATAAAACCACTCGCCAATTGGACTACCATTTTTGTATTTCCCGTTACACTTTATCTGCCCATTAGAATAAAATACCTCAAAATAGCCTTCCATTGAACCTTCGTTATAATTTCCTCTGCCAATAACGTTCCCCAGTGTATTAAGATCTATAAACGATTTAGAAAAATCACCAAAACTATCTATCCTTGTGTACCGCCGGTTTTGTGCACATTTTTGCTCAGTAAAATTGTAACTTTCATTAAAGTACATAACAATACTATCATCTCTAATAATATCATAAAATTTTAAATCGGTATTCTGACTTGTGACATTGTTACAAAATGTGATACAGATAATAAAAAAAGTCAGTAAGGATTGATAAATTTTCATTGGCTATATTTAACCCATTTTATTATAAAATGCAATATAAAGAATTATTTTTGTAGCATGTACATTCTGCAGGCATACGCTCATTTCTACAGGCACTCCGCCTATATTTCCATCATGATGAATGGAACCTCGGAAGCGTTTAAACAAAAGATAATAATTACCGGGCCTTAGTTGCTCAGAGTAAATGTAACAATTACAACGAACTTGAAGCTGGAGCTTCAAGGTAAAAAACATATTTTATGCAAATAGCAATTTTAGGTGCCGGTATGGTAGGCCGTGCCATGGCAATTGACCTTGCCAAAAATTATTCTGTTACTTCTTTTGATGTAAGTGAGCAATCGTTGCAACTGCTTGCACAAAAAAATAAATCTGTTACAATTGTACAAACTGATTTAAGTGATTACAGTAATTATAAAATTTTATTGAAAGATTTTGATTTTATAATTAGTGCAGTACCGGGTTTTATGGGTTATAAAACTTTAGAAGCTATTATTACGGCACAAAAAAATGTAGTGGACATTTCTTTTTTTCCCGAAGATGCTTTGCAGTTAGATGCGCTGGCAAAACAAAAAAATGTTACGGCTATTGTTGACTGTGGTGTGGCACCCGGCATGAGCAATTTAATTCTGGGGTATCATAATGCTAGAATGAAAATTGAAATTTTTGACTGCATGGTGGGTGGATTGCCAAAGAAAAGAACAAAACCTTTTGAATACAAAGCTCCTTTTTCTCCCATTGATGTACTGGAAGAATATACCAGGCCGGCCCGTTATGTGGAAAATGGAAATATTGTTACCAAACCTGCATTAAGCGATGCTGAGTTAATTGATTTTGAAAAAGTGGGTACGCTGGAATCTTTTAATACCGATGGTTTACGCAGTATTTTATTTACGATGAATCATATTCCGAATATGAAAGAAAAAACATTGCGGTACCCCGGCCATATTGATTTAATGAAAGGGTTAATTAAAGCAGGTTTTTTAAATACTGCTCCTGTCAATTTTAAAGGGCAACAGATATCTCCATTAGAATTTACTTCAGCATTGCTTTTTGATCAATGGAAATTAGGTGCTGCTGAAGAAGAATTTACCTTGATGACCATTGCAATAAAAGGTGAAGGCAAAACTATTAATTACCTGTTGTACGATGAATATGATGCAGTAACACAAACCAGCAGCATGAGCCGCACAACCGGTTATACCGCAACAGCCGCAGTAAACATGCTAATAAATAATTTATTTACAGCTAAAGGAGTTTTTCCCCCGGAGCTGGTGGGCATGGACGAAAATTGTTTTAATTTTATACTGAATTATTTGAGTGAGCGCAATGTAATTTATACAAGTTCGGAAATTAGTCATTGAGGCATTCGTCACTTTAACTGTTTTGGATTTCCAGTCTTGTGATTGCTGTAAAATATTTTAAAATGCAGACATTTACAATATTTTATAAGTAAAAAGCCAGTACATCAGTTGCAGTTTATTACATTTGCTGATACATTTAAATTATGAAATACACTTTCGCTTTAGCACTGGTTATTTTTTTAGCTGCCTGCAATGGCGGAGATAAAACAATTGATATTGATCCTGATCTTGTACATAAAGACGCTCCAAAAATTGCTTACAATATTGTAAACATTTATCCGCATGATACCAGTGCTTATACTCAAGGGTTGCAAATGTATAATGGCAAATTATATGAAGGAACAGGCGATTACGAAACTTCGTCTTTACGCATCACCGATTTAAAAACAGGTAAGGTAGAAAAAAAACACCTGATGGGTACTGCGGAAATATTTGGAGAAGGCATCAATATTTTTAAAGGTAAAATTTACCAATTAACCTGGAAAAATAATATTGTGTATGTGTATGATGTAAATAATATTGACAAACCAGTTAAAACTTTTAAGTGGCAATACGATGGTTGGGGTATTACCAATAATGGCACTGATTTAATTATAAGTGATGGTACTGCCAATTTATATTTTGTTGATGCTGAAACTTTCAGGTTGAAAAATACTGTTGCCGTTACAGAAGATGGAGTTCCTATTGATTCTATTAATGAGCTGGAGTATATCGATGGCTTTGTGTATGCCAATGTTTATGGAGAAGATTTTATTATAAAAATTGACCCAGCAAGCGGACATGTAATAGGTAAAATGGATTTGCAGGGATTAAAAGAAAAATATTTCCCAAAAGAAATTATTCCTGAAAGAACTGATGTATTAAATGGTATTGCTTACGACAGCACTACAAAAAAATTATTTATTACAGGCAAGCGCTGGCCAAAAATGTTTGAGATAACTTTGAATTAGATTTACGTCTGCAAAAGAGTTTTGTTAAATTTGATTAAACCATTGCAATATTTCTGCTTTTCTGCGCCTGGACACAGGAATGTGCATTTTATTATTTAATTCCAGCACCCCTTCCCTATCAACCTTAATTACATGACCTTTGTTTACCAGGTAGGATTTATGCACTCTTAAAAACTGATGATCCAGTAATATATCTTCATATTCTTTCAACGTCTTTGACACGATTAATGTTTTCTGATTAGCAAAAAAGAATTTTGTGTAATTACTACTGGCCTCAAGTAATACAATGTCTTGGGGGTTGTACAAAAAAACACCTTCATTAGTTGATAATGCCAGCTTGAAATGCTCCTGGCTTTTTTGCCGCAGGTTGTAAATAAGATTATCTACCAATGGCTGTTGAGAGCTTGCCGTTGCTGTTTGCATTTTTACAATATGCCGGTTCACTGCATTTTTTAAATCAACAATATCAATTGGTTTCAACAAATAATCCAATGCGCTGAACCTGATTGCCTTGATTGCATATTTATCATAGGCTGTGGTAAAGATGACGTCAAAATCCCATTCGCTGGCCTGGTTCATAAAATCAAATCCATTCATGCCGGGCATTTCAATATCCAGCATTACCAGCGATGGTTTAAATGTTTCCAGTAATGATAAAGCTTCGGTTGGTTTATTGGAAATTTCAATTTGCTTATCACCCGGTATATGTTTTTCAAGCAATACTTTTAATATGCGGCCTGCCGATTGTTCATCATCAACTATAAGGATTTTAATCATTACTGCTTTTTTTATTTACAGATAATTGCGCTGACAAATTAATTATAACTCTTGTACCGGCAGCATTTCCGTTGCTGTCTTTTAAGTCAATAATTTCAATAACAGCAGATCCAGGATGCTGCTCATTTAAAACTTCAATACGGTGCAAAGCCAGTTTTGTGCCTTTTGATTCCAGTTTAGCGGCTGCCAGTTTTTGCTGTTTTATTGCTTCGGCCTTAGCTCTGCCTACGCCATTATCTTCAATCACGCATTCAAGCCTGCCTATTTTTTCGCTAAAGTGCAGCAACAGTTTTTTCTCCCCTTCTTTATTTATCAGGCCATGCCAGATAGCATTTTCAACAAATGGCTGCAACAATAAGGAAGGTATATAAATATCTTCCTTATCCAGATTTTCATCCACTATTATTTCGTAGCCAAATGACTGGCTAAACCTGAGCGACTCCAGTGATAAATACAAGCCAATAGTTTCCAGTTCGCTGCTAAGCGGAATTAAATTCCTGTCGGAATTATCTAAAACCAACCTTAATAATTTAGAGAATCTTGACAGGTAATCATAAGCTGCATCAACTTTCTCTGTTACAATACATTCCTGTATGGCATTTAACGAATTAAAAATAAAATGCGGATTCATCTGTGCCCTTATGGCTTTGGCTTCCAGTTCGGCCAGTTGTTGCTTTATAGCTGCTTTATTTTTTATTGTTTTTACCCTGCGTCTGAATAAATAAAAAACAAATAAGCCAACAATACCTATTGCAAAAATTCTAAACCACCAGGTTTGCCACCACGGCGGCAATACTATTATTGTAATCCGTGTATCATTATTTATCCAGCCCCCTTCGTTGTAAGATGTTTGAATAAGAAAATGGTATTTGCCCGGCTTTAGGTTATAAGTTACCTGGTTGTTTTTAGTGGGCTGCTGCCATCCGCTATCTAATCCTTGTAATTTATAATGATAAAAAAAACGGTTGCTGGTAATTAGTGTATTGGTTAAATAATACAGAGAAAGTTTGGCATTGTCATACTCAAGTTTTATAGAATCTTTGGGCTGCAACAACTCATAGCCCCCATCATCGTACAACCGGTGTACTACTAAGGCGGGTTTATATTGTTGCTCAGGTTTTACATCGTTGGGGTCAACCACAAGCAGGCCGCTATTGCTAAAAATTATTTTACCAGCTTTGGTTGTGGTGTTGCCCACTACCGAAAAACCTGCATTGCTTACACCATTTCGTTCATCAAAATGCTGAAAAGTTTTAGTAGCAGGATTGTAACTGATTAAGGAATTAAAATTTGTGATCCACACTTTTCCCAGCCTGTCGGTTACTATATTTTCTACCCGTGGGTGTCGCAGCCCGTTATGCTTGTTAATAATGGTTATGCTGCCTTGAGGGTTAATAATATTTAAACCATCGTAAGTACCAATATACATACTGCCGGCAGAATCTTTTGCAAGGCAATATACCCTGTTGGAGCTTAGGCCATTTGCTGTTGTATAAGTGGCTAAAGTTTTTTCTTTAAAATTATAACAATAGGCAGCACCGTTTGGCGATGATGCTATCCATATTTTATCGCCATCGGGCAGCATATCAACTATTCTTTTTTTTGCAATTGCTTTTAGCAGTGGGTGTGTATCAAAGCTATCTATAGTAAAGGTTTGGGGGTGCAGCATAAATAACCTGTTATCTGCACCTACTATCATCACGCTGTTGGGTAGTTGCCGCACTACCCGTACACCGTTTACCGGAAGTGATTTTGTATGTGTACTTAAAAATTTTATCAGCCGCCCATCTGCATTAAATTTTGCAAGGCCCTTTCCATTATAGGTTACCCACATATTGTGCTGGTTGTCTTTGTATATAGTTCCAGATTCGGTTGTTGTTTCGGCAACGGGTATCTTGGCAAGTGGCGATGTAATATTTGTTGAAGTATTGCTTTTGGGGTTCCAAATAAAAAGTTTATTAATGCCTTTAATCCAAATATTACCATTAATATCTTCGCCTACACCTGTTATGCCGCCGTTTATAATTTTACCTTTTTCATCTATAAAATTACTTCGCTGCTCAAACATGCCGCTAAGCACATTGGTATAGTTGAGGCCCGATGTAGATGTAATGATTATATACCCATCCTTGCGGCAAAATATCCATCGCAATATATCTGATGATATAGTATTGCTGTTTAGTGCCTCGTGGCGATAGCTGTAAAATATTTCTTTGCTTGCATCAAATCCTATTAAGCCACCCGAACGGGTAGAAAGATAAATAGTACCATCAGCTGCGGTACTGCTGGCAAATATGGAGGCTTTAATAAAAACGCCCTTAACATCTTTAACTGTATTGTAAATTTTTACAATGCTGTTTATGCCGATATTAATTTTATACAGTATAAAACTTTCATCGGATGTAGCAAGCACTTCTTTATCGTTTAGTTTGCAAATACTTGAAAGGTTTTCTATCGGCACATCGGTCAATATTTTTTGGTTGGCAAAATTTATAAGCATTGCCTTATTGTCCATCACAAACATATAGCTTGTTCCATTAAATTTTCGCAGGTTGGTAATGCCTGCGCCTTTTCTTATATTTTTATCAAACCAGTTTAGCACTTGCCACTGGGTTTTTCCCTGGGGCAGTAAATATGTTTTTCGGGTACTGCTGGCAATAATGCCTAACCCTTCTACTTCAAAACAAAAATCAATATTGGCATTTTTCAAACTGTCGTGAATTATCACCCGGGTTATTCTGCGTTTTTCATCCATCAATGCAAGGCCCTCATTGGTGCATATCCAAATACGGTTGCGGCTGTCGCAAAATAAAAACCCAATTTCATTACGGGGCAGCGCAGGGTGTGTTTCTTTAAGGTATTGCGAAATACGGGTACCATCATAGCTTATCAATCCGTCGTTGGTAGCCATCCATACAAAACCAGTGCTATCAAAACAGGCATGGCCAATTATATTACTGGGCAGGCCTTCGGCTATTCCTAAATGACGGAAAGATAGCTGCTGTGCTTTTGAAGTAAATGCAACAGATACAAGCAACAGCCAGCATAAACAAATGCGATATAAAAGTTTATGGTTCACTTAATAATACAAAAATATACACCCTTTTTTGTATTATTCATCCGTTTGCTCATTGCTGCTACCATTAAATAAGTAAAATACAATTTACGCACCTTTCAATAAATAATTATATCCATTCACTTTTTTGCACATACTGATGCTGCTTTCTGTACATAGCTTAGCCATGCAAACAACCATACATGACAGAGATAAATTTAATAGCAGAAAAAATAAATGAAGTAAGGGATGAAATGAGGAGAACTGGTGTATGGAAAAACGAAACCCCTGCCTGGGTAAAAGAATTTGAAAAAAGAACAATAGATACCGGCGAAGATTTTAGCGAATGGCTGCAGTTTGTTTATTTACCAAACTGCCCGCAGGAACCTGACAACAGCCTGTTTGTTATTGAAAAAAACTACATAGTACCACAGGCAATTAAATTTTTTGGCAGCGATATTAAGAAAGGAAAGTTGCTGCAATTATTAATTGAATTGGATTCTTTATCATAAAAAATGAAACAAACTATATGAAAAAAATAATTCTCTGCTTATGGGTTTTGGTGCAATGCCATTTATTGGCTGCACAAAGTGTAGGCATAGGCACAGCCGCACCCAACAGCAGTGCAGCCCTGCATATTAGCAGTACTACCAAAGGATTGCTGTTACCCAGCATGACAACAACGCAACGTAATGCCATTGTATCGCCGGCGGAAGGATTGCTGATTTACAATTTAAGTACTAACGAATTAAATCAGCGGCAAAGCGGCGGCTGGAAAATTTTAATTAACAATGATTCATGGACGGGTGGTGGCAGCGGACAATTATTTAATATAGGCGACAATGTAGGTATCAACACAGCAGGCCCATCCGAACGGTTGGATGTTAGTGGTAATATTCGCAGCAACAGTTCTATGATAATTGATAATACTGCTGCCATACTGCAATTGAAAAGTGCTGGGGTTAGTACAGGTTTTGTACAATTATCAGGCGATAATCTTCGCTTTGGTACCAATAGTGGTAACACCAATGGCAGAATGATTATGCGGTTTGATGGAAGCGATATGTTTAGTTTTCAAAAAACAGTATCGGGTGGCTCTTCGGTACAAATGAGTGCCAGTGGTGTCCCGGTTGGATTGTTAGAAGCAACTACCAGCGGCAATGTATCGCTTACTGCTGTTAACGGCAATACACAGGTGCAATTAGGTGGCGAAGTGTTTATAAACAATTTTACTAACAAAACAGGTATTGGCACTTCATCCCCGGATGAACGGCTGCATGTAGCAGGAAAATTAAAAGTTTCAGGAACTGAAATGACAATTGACGATGGAAGAATAACAGCCACTGCTACCACTTCAGCATATAATCTACTGCCGCTTGCATATGGAAGGATCAACGATAATGGTACTAAGGCAGGAGGAACCCCAAATTTTAGTTGCGTAAGAGTTTCAGAGGGTACTTATGAGATTACTGTTACCGGAAGTACGGCATCTTCCGTAATTACTGCCACACCAGGAAATGCCAGAGTTATAAGAGCAAGGTACATCGGGGCCGGAGTATTTGAAATATTCACCAGGGGTTTTTCTAATGAGGATCTTGATTCAGAGTTTCATTTTATAGTGTACAATCCATAACAATCAATTTTTATTAACCATTAAACTTTTTTAAAATGAGTTTTGATTTTGAAAAATTTGCCAACGCCATTGAAAATGGCTTTAAAGGAAACTGTGTGGGTTATGCCTTTGTTGTTTCGTATAAAGAAAACTGGAAAGTAAAAAGAGCCGGGGGACAGGCCCGTACACTCATAAACACACCGCCACTGGAAATGAGTACCAACATACAGTTTCATACAGCCAGCGTAAGTAAAGCAATAACTGCAGTTGCTTTATTAAAAGTATTGTACCAGCGGGAAGATGTAAGTCTGGAATCATCCTTTTATAAATTTTTACCCAGCCACTGGCAGGTACACCAAAGCCTTCGGGGCATTACTTTTCAGCAATTGTTAAATCATACATCGGGTTTTCGTTTTAGTGGCGGATTAGATTATGCCGCATTAAAAAAAGATATGGCAGCAGGTGTAAAAACTGCGGACATTGGAGTAAGAGAATACCAGGGAGAAAACTTTGCCATTATGCGTTTATTAATTCCTGACCTGGCAAAATACCCTGTTTCTAAAAATGCGCAGGGCGGCACGGGTATTGATATTTTACAGGCCGCCGAATATGCTGCGTATTATATTGACTATTTGCAAAAAGAATTATTTACAAAAGCAGGGCTGCCAAAACTAAAATGCGAAGCCGAAGCATTTAAAACAGGAATGTGTTATCACTTTCCGCACAACAATAAAGCAGGTACCGATTTTGGGAACCAAGTTTTAGTAGCTGGCTCAAAAGGCTGGGTAATGTCTGCAGCAGAACTGGCAAAGTTTTTTAGAACAGTTCATTATACAGAAAATATTTTACCCAGCTGGCTAAGTAATAAAATGAAAAATGAATTATTAGGCTACGACCAAATTGGCAATACATCTGAAGGCATTGGTTTTTACTGGAAAAATGGAGGATTCCCCGGCTCACAAAATGCTGGTGAATTAAATACCCTGATCATTGGTTACGATAATCATGTACAGGTTGCTCTAATCATAAATTCGGAGTTGGCAGGCAATAAAGGAATGGTTGAAATAATTAATGCCGCACATGATGACGCTTATAAAATGATAAAAGTAAATGCAGATGATTTGGAAAGAAGCTAAAGCGAAAATAAATGAGGGTTTTTAAAGTTTACTTGCTCTATCGTTTGCAAATTACCTTTTGTTTAGTGCTTATACTTTACTGATAACATAAATAACCGAACTGCATTTTGTTTTATCTCCCAATGCTTTTAAGTTAGATATAAAGCCATTAATAAATGCTTTGATAATATTTCCTTTACCATTTTTATATTTTTCGCTGAGCATGCTCACATAAAAGCTATCGTACCACATAGGTTTAATAGCAGTGATTTTTAAATTGTGCTGAGCAATTAATTGCTGCATTGCTGGAGGAGAAAAATGATACAAATGCCGGGGCACATCGTAAGCTGCCCACTGCGCTGCATAAATTGCTGCATCTTTAGAAGTATAATTGGGTACAGCAATAAATATTTTTCCGTTGGGTGTAAGTAAGGTTGATAATTGTTTTATGTATTCATGCAATTCATGCACATGCTCCAGCACATGCCACATTGTTATGGCATGGTAGGTGGAAGGTTTTAATTCAAATATTTTTTCGGAGGAAAGCGGTTGTATGGAATATAATGCTGCAGCTTTTGCCCTTGCGGTTGCATCGGGTTCTAAACCGGTAATACCCCAGCCTGCAGTTTTCATGGTGTTTAAAAACGCCCCGGTGCCACAACCAATATCTAACATTTCTCCTTTCACCATGCCCACTTCATCTATAAGTAATTGCTTTTTTTTATTTAAAGTGCGGCTTCGTACCCAATGGTATAAAGTATTTACAAAACCTTTTTTAGTATCGCTGTGAGAAATATAATTATCCGACTGATAATATACCCCAATTTCATTTTGTGCCGGCACATCCTGCGTAAACCCTGCTGTACAATTTTTGCAATGCCAAACAGCAAATTCTTTTTGCGAAACGGTATAATCTTTTGCGTTTAGTTGTGGAGCAATATTTGGAGAATAACAAATGGGGCAGTTAGTATATTGAATCATGCAGTACTACTTTATTGAGGGGCAATTTGGTTGGTATTAATGGTTGGTTTATTTCGTTTTTCGTTAAAAAAAATTAATAGCCCAATTACACCCGAGGTAACACAAACATCGGCAACATTAAAAATACCTGTACGAATATTACCGATGCCCACATTTAAAAAATCGGTGACATGCCTGTCGTATAAAAGTCGGTCGATAATATTTCCTATACCCCCAGAAAGAACAAGTGCAATTGAAAATACTTTCATCGCTCCCATTTGCTGCAGGTTTTTTAAAGTGTAAATAAATAATCCTGATAAAATTAGCAATGGTAAAATACTTAACAACCAAAAACTAACCTGCTTTGGTAAATCGTCCCCCAAACTTAAAGCCGCCCCGGTATTTTCAACATATTGTAATCTTACCGTATCATTCAGGTATGTTTTTGTGGCTTTATCTTTTAAATGTTCTTTGGCAAGATCTTTTGTTACCCTGTCGCAGCTTATAAATGTAAGGCAGCAAATGCAGAACAATATTATTCTTGTACTTAGTTTCATTACGTATTTATTGTATGGGCATTGCGTTACCTGCCATTGAAGAAGCGTTTAAACTATTAGAATAAATGAGTAATGCCAGTAATGCAATTGATACAATTATTATTGCCCATATCCACCAACGGCTCTTTTTTACAGGCGCTTCTTCACTAAAGTATTCAGTCATTAATGTGTTGGTACTATCCTTATCGCCTACCAAAATATGATGTTCCGCTTCGGGGTGAATTACTCTTGCTGCATTTACATCCTGCAAAAAAACTTTGGGCAAATCAATGGGTTGAAATTTTATACTGCCAGAACCATCAACAAAAAATTGACCGACACTTTCAAGTATAACAGGTTCATTATTATTCAGCGATTTTTTTATATCGTCACAAAAGTGTTCTAAGGCTTCTGTTGCTTCGTACTTATCGCTGTTTGTTGTTGCTGCAATATATTCCGGCAATCCGTCCATTATATTTTCAGCTTCGCTAAAAGTGATTGCAGTAAGCGGTGCTTTAATTTTTTTGTCGAGAAAATCGGTGGCGGCTTTACCGGCAGTTAACGATAAAGTACCAATGCCCGGTAAGGCACAGTATTTATTTTGAAAAAGATATGAAGCAATTAAATGTTGCATTGAATTTAAGGCGTTGAGCAAAGGTATGCAGTAAAAGTGAGTGACACAACGATGTTAAATAGAATTATTGAAGCTGGTTCCAAAAAAATAGTCAATATTCAACGCTCAATGTTCAATAATCAATGTAAACGTATAGTACTAAACTTTTTGTTGCATTGCTGAAAGCGCATCTCAATAAATACACTTGTATTTTATTGGGCGTTGAAAATTGGACATTGCTTACTGTAAATTTATAAAATACTTTTCCAATTTGCAGGCTGCATTAAAATGTTATCCTTACACCACCCAAAACATTTAATCCATACACTTCGTAATTATGCCAGCGCTGGTATTTATTATTTAAAATATTATTTACATCAAGCCATGCGCTAAAAGTTTTATTTACTTTAAATTCCATACCTGCGCTTAAATCGGTTCCACCGCTAAAGTTTTTTGAAGTATTGCCTTTTGCCAAATAATTTCCGCCGCCAAACATATAAAAATCTCCTTTAAGCAACACCTGCTTAAATGCCCACCAGCGTAAAGAACTGGTGAATTCCATAGGCACAGTATTCCATGCTTTTCCATTGGTATTAAAGCCGGTGTAACCATTTAAAGTTAAGCCAGCTGTTACCGTAAATTTATCCTGGCTGATATAACTTAAGTCGCCATGTACACGAAAATTATTGGCTTTGCTTTCGTACACTACTTTAAAAGATTTATTATCTGTTGCAGTATCATTTATAAACAAAGGGATATCGGTATAACTTATTAAACCTGCCTTTGCACTAAAATTAAAGTGTTTACCGAGTGTAGCTTTTATGCCACCATAGTACTCAATTTCTTTTGTATTTTTTTGTGCTGTAATAGTTTGCAGGTAAGGATTAATGTTTAGCAGATTACGAAAAGTATTTTTTGTGTAAGTGCCCACCCATCCTGCCTGTATCATAAAAACTTTTTCTTTTACCTGTACCTCAGCATATACATTGGGCAGCCAAATAAAAGTGCCATTATCCCAGGTTGGTGTAATACCTGCATTAATGGTAAACTGCGGCGATGCAAAAGTTAATGCCGGTGCTACCTGAAAAACATTATTGGTAATTTTTACATTGCTCGTTAAATCTTTTGTAGTGTAACTTGTAATATCGGCACGGCCTTCTACTTTTATTGCCATGGCTTCGCCAAATTGTTTTTCAAGAGGTGCGGTTATAATTAAAGAACTTTCGCTTAATTTATTTTTACCGGTAAAAATATTTACCTGCACATTGGGATTGTATTTAATTCCAAAATCGCCAACAACGGTGTTACGAATACCGGCTTTAAGCATCAGATCCTGGTACTGGTTGCGTACACTGTCTTTTTTATAATTGTACAATGCATGATCGTATCCATATAAATACACATCATTCTGGCTGTAGTTTACACTGCCATATGCTTCGTTCTTTGCAGTAAAATAACTGCCTGTTGCTTTTAAATTAAGTTGTGAATAATCCTGATATTTTATTTTTCCTTTGCTGGAAATATAATCGGCATATACATTGAGCAAACTTGTTTTAGTATCGCCAAAACTAAAACCTGCACTTACATAAGGAGTAGAAAAATTACCAAAACCAACTTTTAAATAATTACGCATGCCTAAATATAAATTAGTATCCTGCTGCAATGCCAGTGGCTTTAAAGATATGGGCTGATAAGAATAAAATAAATTTTGAGCAGGCACCACATAATTCATTTGGGGTTTACCGGTATCGGCATTAAGCTGCGATGCTGCAAAATTTATTTTTACTGCATTACGTAAAACCGGTTTGTAAGAGGAAGTGATATCAATTGTGGTTCCTTTTTTAGTGGTATCTTTTTGGGCAAAAGTTGCAACAGACAACAGGCAACAGGCAATAAGCAAAAGACAATGGAGGCAATGTAATTTATTATTTCCTTTGTTCAATATTGAATAATTTTCTTTTATGCTATCCATCTCAGTTTTATTTATAAATTTTAAAAGTTGTTCCAAGTCCCCTTCAGGGGATTTAGGGGTTAATTACCTGTAACCTTACTATTCACCTTCTCTTCCTCAATAGCTTTATCTAATTTTTGCTGTGCTTCAGTTTTCAATTCGGGGATAACAGAATTTTTTGCTACACTTTCGTAAGTGGCTTTTGCATTAAAGTAATCTTTCTGCTGCATGAAAATATCTCCCAATAAAATGTAAGCTTTGGTTACCCAAAAATCGTACGAACCTGTTTCTTTAATTACTGCAAGGGCTGATTTTTCTGCTGTGGTTAAATTGCCCGAAGTAAACTGGCAATTGGCAATTTCATATCTTGCCTCGGCACCCCAGGCAGATTTATTTATTGCTGCACAAGATTTAAATGAACTTATCGCCGCTGCACAATCGCCACTCAACTGCTGCGATTTGCCCAATACTAAAAATGCAATTGACCTGTCATCGGTGCTGATACCTTTTTTAGTAAGCAAAGTTTTTGCCGCATCGTTTGCTTTGGTATAATCCTTTAGTAAATAATAACACCGCACCAAACCTCTTAATGCTTCCAACTGATTATCCTGGTTTACCGAACCTGACAATAAGGATTCGAAATACTTTTTTGCGGCTGCATAATCTTTCAACTCAAAATAATTTATTCTGGCGGCTTCTAAAGTTGCTCTTTCAAAATAACGGTTTTGCCCTTTTGCATTTACATAATCGTAACCGGGTAAAGCATTTTTAAAATCTTTATTTTTATTATAACATTCGCTGCGGAAATAATTGGCTTCTAATGCAAAGGCGCCAGTGGGGTATTGCGATAAATAATTATTAAAGCCTGTAATTGCAGCATTACAATCGTTGGCACTGTATTTTATTTCGGCAGCGGTATAGTTTAAAGAATCAGCTTCGCTAACAGAAATATTTTTACCATTCTTACGCATCAGCTCCACGTAATCGTTCGGCCTTCCTTCTTCCACATAAATACTTTTAATATTATCCAAAGCATCATCTGCCTCGGCTGATTGCGGATATTTTTGAATTAATGTTTGATAATTTACCAGTGCATTTTTATTATCGTCAATATTATAATAACTCAATCCTAATTTTAAATAAGCCACAGGTTTTAATCCGCCTGCATCGGGCATATTAATAATGTTAGTTAAATAGGGTACAGCTTCCCTGAATTTTTCGTCGGCCATATACGTATTGGCAATTTCCATATTTACATCGGGTACTAAATTACTTTGCGGATACTGGCGGGTAAGTGTATTAAGTGTTCTTATTTTTTCTGTTGAACTTTTTACCCCTGCAATCATTGCTTTTTGAAAATAGGCATAATCACTTTGCGGCAGTGCATTATTAATTACATTATCGTACATGCTGTTGGCCTTTGCAAAATCACGGTTCATAAAATAACAATCGGCACTGCGTACGTATGCATCCTGTTCCATTGGCGACGAAGTAGTGCCTGCAACTTTTGTAACCTGCTCAAAATAATTTAAAGCCTGTTTGTAATTTTCTTTTTTCATCCAGCTGTAAGCCAAATTATATCTTGCTGCCTGAGGATTGGCTTCACCCTGCGATGGGGCACTGCTTTGCAAATAAAAAGTCATGTAACGGATAGCATCATCATACTTTTGATTACGCAATGCAATTTCGCCTTTCCAAAAATTAGCATAAGGTAATATTGGCCCTGCATACTGGTCTGCTAAAACTTTAGTTAACAATTCATCGGCCCTTAATATTTGCTGATCGTTTACATACTCCACCGCTTTGCCAAACAAAATTCGGGGATACACTTTTTGCATCGCCAGTGTTGGTTTACCAAGGGATTCATAGAGTGATAATGCATCAGAAAAATTATTGGTGTTAGCCAAAAGCCCTACCAATAATTCTTTGGCTTCTATCTCATAATCGGAATTAGGATAATCGGCAAGAAATTTTTTCAACTCATTCAGTGCAATATTTTGATACCCCAACTCGTAAGAAAGTTTGGAGTAGATAAACCTTGATACTTCCTGCTGCTTTGCGTTACTGTTATTATAAGCACAGTATTGAAAAGCATTTCTTGCATTTTCTTTTTGATTGGTCCTTAAATAACAATCTCCAAGTAAATACATACTGTTTTGCCCCAGCGAATCTTTTTGGTTACTTAATTGCTTAAAGCCATCTATTGCTTTGGTTAACTGATTGGCCTGGTAATAGCAATAACTTAACTCATACAACACTTCTTTATCAACCTTTTTGCTGTTGTTTACATAATATTCCAGTAGAGGCAAAGCTTTTCCAAATTCTTTTTTCTCAAAATATAATTGCCCCATCAGCAACTTCAATTCTTTTTCATAAAATAAATTACCGCCCCTTGCCAGCACACTTTCGCCATACCGTAATGCTTCATCTTTTTTTCCCTGAAAATAATATATTTCGGCAATGTAGTAAGGCACCACGCCTTTGTATTCTTCTTTTGTTTCTACTAATTTAAAAGCCTTTAATGCTTCGTTGTACTGCCTGTCGTAATAACTAATAAAACCATAATAATAATTTGCAGGGTAGTAATATTTGTTTTTAGGCAACTGATGAATTTCGTTAAACAATGGTTTAGCCTGCTCAAATTGTTTTAAATTAAAATAACAGTAAGCCCGTTCAAATTTTGCATCGGCAATTTCATCATTGCTTAAATTATCCAATCCTGCCCTTTCGTAATAAGTAATGGCATTGCTAAAATCGTCTTTGGTAAAATAAAATTTTGCCAGATGATAACTCATCAACTGCCGGCGGGGTTCGTTATTTACAACTTCTATGTATTGCTTTGCTTCGTCTTCGGCTACAGGTTGCAGCAATTTTAATTCGCAAACGGTATAAAAATAATTTATATCATCGTTTATATAGGTATGATTGCTGATACTGTTATCCGGCGTTTTATCTTTAAGCTCTTTAAATAGAGGATAAGCCAGGGCAAACTGTTCTTTTACAAACAATTCTTTGGCATCGTTATATTTTTTTTCGGGATTGGTAATGGCGTTGGTAGGTTGTGCTATTACTGTACAATAAAGCCCGGCAAAAAAAAGCAGGGCTGTAAGTTTATGTTTTATCATGTTGGTATGTTCGGGGCTTTTACAATTGTAAAATTAACTATAATGACAGTTAAGCAAACACTGTTCCAATTTTATTGTGAATAAGTGGATAAATGTTAGCTGTTGTAATGTAAACGAATGTATTTTTGTTTTGCTGTTAAGAATTTTGTAAAATTTAAAATAAAAAACAATAACCTCTAAATTTAAAAGAAAATGAAAAAACTACTTTCAACAAAGTATTCGGCCGGAGCGTTTAGCACTGCCATGTTAGTATTAAGATTAGGTGTGGGCATTTTAATGCTGATGCATGGGTATAATAAACTAATGAAGTTTAGTACAATGAAAAATGAGTTTATGAATTTTTTGGGCATTGGCAGTACCATGAGTTTGGCCCTGGTAGTTTTTGCAGAATTCTTTTGTTCGGTATTTTTAATTTTAGGTTTGTTTACCCGTTTAGCAACAATACCTTTAATAATTGCAACCTGTGTAATGGTTTTTATGGCGCATAATGGAGATGTTTTTGGAAAAGGAGAAACGGCAACTTTATATCTAATCAGTTATATTGTAATATTATTTGTAGGCCCGGGACGTGCCAGTATAGATGGTATGGTTGGCAAATAAAAAATAAACCAGCAATAATGAAAAGACTTGATTTGGTACAGCTGATAATTATTATCGTTGGCATATTTAGTGCCTTCTTTTTTATTATTTCCCTGCCGCAATTTTTGTTTTATATCTATACCTGGTTTAGTGATGGGGCAAAAGGAGGCTATTATCTTGATACAATAGTTGCCAATATTATTATTAGCGGCTCCTACCTGGCTGCTGCATTTTATTGCATATTAAAATCAAAACATTTTGCAGGATGGATATGCCATAACGCAAAATTAAATGCCGAGATTAATTTTGCGCTGGATAAAGCAGCATTACTTTTTGTACTTTTTGTTGGACTCGGCATTTATGGCATCATAAAAAATTTGCCCGCTTTACTGGTTGATGGGTTTAACCTGATAAAGAAAAGCAATAGTAATACTTTTCTGGAGGGTTCACAAGACCGCTTAAACGCAAGTATTATAATACAGGTATTTACTGTTCTTTTATTTTTTACACTGGTGTATTATGCAAAAATATTTGCCGATTTTTTTGCTGCAAAAATAAATAATGCCGAACCTGAAGATGAGATAGCAGCAACGGCTGAGTTAAATGATTAAATATGTTTGTAACAGAAACACAAGTTCGTATTCATTATGCCCTTACCGACCAGATGGGTGTGGTATATTATGGCCACTATGCACAGTTTTATGAAATTGGACGAACAGAAGCCATCCGCCAGATTGGTTATACGTATAAAGAAATTGAAGCTCTGGGAATTATTATGCCTGTTGTGGAAATACACAGCAAATTTTTACGCCCTGCAAAATACGATGACCTGATTACTATTAAAACAACATTAAAAGAAATGCCTGCTCATCATAAAATTATTTTTTACGCAGAGATTTATAATGAGCAGGATAAATTATTGAACACCGGCGAAGTAATTTTATACTTTTTAGATGCTAAAACAATGAAGCGTTGTGCAATGCCGGAAGCGCTGAGAGAAAAGTTGGTGCACTACTTTTGAGAAATGAATAATTGATAATGGATAATTAATAATTTTTTAAAAGCAATGCAGTTTTCATACTTATAATGCTAACGAATTGAAAACATTATCCATTATTCATTACTCCTTACACCCTGTTATAATCTCCTCTCCAATTTTTTATTGCCTCTTTAATTTGTTTAGAAGATAAATTTTCCGAAACGGCACGGTGTGCCAAATCAACAAACTCGTTATTGGGTGCAAAACGTAAGGCAATGTATTGCGACATTTTTAATTTACTGTCGGGCAAATTACCGGTGATGGCAAAGTAGCGCAGGCTTTCCTCGGCACGTATTCCCCTGTCTTGTGCCTTTAATGCAAATGACCGGGCAAACCAAAGTGCTAAAATTACTGCAACAGTTAACGACACCATGGCTGCAGCCTGCAACCTTCCGCTGCCTTCGTTAAGGGTTTTAAAAAAATGTGTCAGCGTTAATATAAAAGGAAATAAAACTGCAGTAAAAGCCACATAATGAAATAGCGGCACCATGCGGCGGTGATTTTTAAAATTTTGTGCTTCCATAAATTATTTTTTATTTCTTCTAAATTAAGCAAAAGAATTTTAAGTAAGTATTCTCTTTAAAGTCCTCCCTTTGGGAGGATTTAGGTGGGCATTATTTTAAAATATCCAGCACTTTCCACATTTTTTCTCTTACAGTTGCCGGGCTGCCATCGAAATTATTTACAATAAAAGAAAACGTGTATTCATTACCAGTTTTACTTTTAATGTAGCCGGTATAGCTTCTTACGCCGCTAATATAGCCATCCTTCATTTTAATGCCATTCATTTCAGGCAGGGCATTGTAAAAAGATGGAAACCATTTTTGCTGCTTGGCGTATTGCATTACCGTTACCAAAGCGTTTGTGGTAACCCTGTTGGCAGGAGAAAGCCCACTGCCGTCGATGATGTTTAATGCAGATTTTTCAACACCATTTTTTTTCCAGAAATTTTTAATGATGGCAATGCCACTATCTGTAGAACCAAATTTTAATTTTTCATAAGCAATTGTTTTTACAAAGGCCTCGCCGTAAAGGTTAATGCTTTTTTTGAGGAACCAGTAATTAAGGCTGTCTAACTGTGGTGAAACAATAGTAAAAAAAGTTTTAAGATTAATTGGGATATCTTTTTTCTCCACTTCAATCCCGTTGTATGAACCGATAAATAAATACTCTTCTATTTTATTATTTTTTATTTCATTAGCGAAGGTAAATGTCAATTGCTCTGCTGCATTGGGCATTGCACCACTTATTTTAAAGTTGCTTTCTCCTAAAGGAATAGTGCCTCTTACAAAACCACTACTACCATAAGGTGCTAAATAAATATAAGCATTATCTCCACTCCCTTTCTTTGCAGTAATTACCTCGCTGTACAAACCCACATTCTCTAACCGGGGAATTATTTTTTCAATTGCTGCTTTGTCACCAATTTTTTCGCCTGCTTTTAAAATAATATCATATTGATTTTCTCTCCAGTTTAATGAAGATGCGCCTGCACCGTAATAATTACCAATATCCTCCCATATCCATCCACGTGGTGTATTATTACTTTCCCATTTCCTGTCGTACCCAAAAATATTTCCCTTAATTTTTTTAATGCCTGTTTTTTGTACAGCTGCAACTAGTTTTTTTAAGATAGCCTGCTCATTCGTTTCTTTCCATCGCCAGCTTCCTAATGATGGATCACCATACCCTATAATGTAAAGGTTACCCTCAAGTGCATTATTTTTAATTTCGCCATCGTAAGCTAATTCCGTTTTATACGTGTACCCATTCCCCAGCAGTTCAAACGCACTAACACTGGTAATTACTTTTTGGCAACTGGCAGGCGCTAACCCAACCTGTGCATTTTTATCAAAAACTATTTTGCCGGTTTTTGTATCCACCACATACAAGCTTAGTATGGCATGTTTAAATTGTACATCCATTTCCAGGTTGCTGATTGCAGTAGTTAATTTTGCATCAATATTTTGTGCCGTCAAGTTTGAACAAATACAAGTCAGCAGTGTTATTATTATCCATTTCATGGGCAAATAAATTTATTTCTCAAAGCTAAAAGATTTAAATTTGAAGTATGGAAAATTTGATAAACGAACCTGCGGTACAGTACAATTATTATTCCCTGCAGGAATATTGGGATATTGAAAGCAGCACTGAAATTAAAAATGAATATTACAATGGTAACCTTGTTGTAATGCAGGGAGCCTCCCTGAACCATAATAAAATTCTCGCCAATTTAGTTGCAGTACTTGCAAATAAACTCAAAAGCAAAGGTTGCAGCATGTACTTAAGTGATTTAAGATTAAATATTTCGGCTGCTAATGCCTACGTTTACCCTGATGCGATGATTATATGTGGCAACCCTGAATTAACTGAAGATAAGTTTGATACTGTAAAAAATCCGAACGTAATATTTGAAATAATTTCTAAAACCAGCGAAGCCAACGACAGGAGAAAATTTTTTTATTACATGCAAATGACTGGGCTAAAAGAAATTGTAATGATTAATTCTTACGACCAGATAAAAGTAGAAATTGGTTTAAAACAAGATAATGGCAGTTGGCAAATAATAACTTATACTTCTTTACAGGATGAAATATTACTTTCTTCTTATGATGAGAAAATACCTCTTGCAAATATTTACGAAACGGTGACGTTTGAATAAATTTTTTTCTTTTTCCCTCATTTTAATTTATGATACAAGCAACCATAATCACCATTGGCGACGAACTTTTAATAGGTCAGGTAATAGATACCAACAGCGCCTGGATGGCACAGGAATTAAACAGAGCCGGCATACGTGTGGTAAGGCGTGTGGCAGTAGGCGATGTATGGGACGAAATTTGGAATGCACTTGACGAAGAAAGTAAACATGCCCAAATAATTTTAATAACGGGCGGGCTTGGCCCAACAGCCGATGATATTACCAAACCATTGCTGTGTAAATATTTTGGTGGCAAATTAGTGGTAGATGAAGGTGCTAAACAAAATGTCATCAACATTTTTAACAAGCTTAACCGGCCCATGATTGAAAGAAATTTACTGCAGGCCGAAGTACCTGATGTTTGCACCGTAATTCAAAACAAAAGAGGCACCGCACCCGGAATGCTTTTTAATAAACCTCACCCGACCTCTCCTGCAGGAGAGGAGATTGTATTTGTTAGCATGCCCGGCGTACCTCACGAAATGAAAGGCATGATGGAAGATGAGGTAATTCCACATCTTACCAAAAAATTTAAATTGCCTGTAATAATACACCGCACTTTGTTAACGGCCGGTGTTGGCGAAAGTTTTTTAGCAGACCTTATACAAAATTTTGAAGAAGCCTTACCAACGCAAATTAAATTAGCATACTTGCCTAATTATGGCATGGTGCGTTTGCGTTTAACCAGTTCGGGTTTTGATAAAGCACAAATTGAAAAAGATATTGAAACGCAGTTTTCCCAACTGCAGTTATTGGTAAAAGATTATTTAGTAACCAATGTTGATGAACCCATGGAAAAAGTGGTAGGCAAGTTATTATTACAAAAAAATAAAACCATGTGCACTGCCGAAAGTTGCACCGGTGGTTATATTGCACATTTACTTACTTCCATCCCCGGCTCATCTGAGTTTTATGATGGCAGCGTGGTAAGTTATTCTTATGGTGCAAAAGAAGATCTGTTAAATGTTAATCATCAAACTTTATTAACCAAAGGTGCAGTGAGTGAAGAGGTGGTAACCGAAATGGCCAAAGGTGCTTTGCAAAATATTAAATCCAATTATGTAATTGCAGTAAGCGGCATTATGGGGCCGGGTGGCGGCCTGCCCGAAAAACCTGTTGGCACTGCATGGATAGCTGTGGGCAGCAAAGAAAAAATTGTAGCACAAAAAGTTTTTTTCCGTTTCGACAGGGCAAGAAATATACAGTTAACCGCCGTTACCGCATTAAATTTATTGCGGCAGTTTATCCTGCAAAATACATAGCCACAGATTGCACCGATTAACACGGATTTTATTGTCATTAATCTCAATATTTCCTTTAGGCATATTCTGCATTTATCTGTGTAAATCCGTGCAATCCGTGGCAAAATTTCTTCCATGTATTTTCTGTGAAATCTGTGTAATCTGTGGCAAAACTTTTTTACTTACTTTTGCCTTGCCAGTACAACGATTGTTAACACACAAACTATTTTATGAGTGTAGTAGATTTAGTTATGCCAAAGCTTGGCGAAAGCATTATGGAAGCCACCATTTTAAAGTGGCACAAAAAACCGGGTGATACCATTAAGCAGGATGAAACGCTTTTGGATATTGCTACCGATAAAGTGGACAGTGAAGTGCCCAGCACTGCCGAAGGTGTAATAGAAACTATTTTATTTAACGAAAATGATGTGGTGCCCATTGGTACCGTAATAGCCACCATACGTGTAGGCGCCAATGCAGCCCTAAGCAATAGCGAACCTGCGCCGCAGCCAGCACAACCGCAATACGAAGATGCAAAAGTAGTAGAAGAAATTCCTTACACACCTTCGCAACCGGTACAAACTTCATCACCGGCAAATGGAAGAGAAGGTACTGCAATAAAATTTTATTCGCCATTAGTTTTAAATATTGCCCAGCAGGAAGGCATCAGTATGACAGAGCTGGAAAATATTGCCGGCACCGGCCAAGATGGAAGGGTAAGCAAAAAAGACATTTTAGCTTATGTTGCCAATAAAGGTACAGGCAATCAAACACAACAGGCACCGCAACAAAATACACCACAGCAAACGCAACAGGTAACTGTTTTGCCAACAACCAACAACCAACAATCAACAACCAACCAACCTACCTACCAACCCCCAACCGTTTTCACCGGCAATGTAGAAGTTATTGAAATGGACCGCATGCGCAAACTTATTGCCAAACACATGGTGGACAGTAAGCACACCAGCGCACACGTAACCAGTTTTGCCGAGTGCGATGTTACCGGTTTAGTAATATGGCGTGAAAAAGTAAAAAAAGATTTTGAAAAACGTGAAGGCGAAAAAATTACTTACACACCATTATTTATAGAAGCCATTGTAAAGTGTATCAAAAAATATCCTTTACTCAGCAGCAGTGTTGATGGCGATAGAATAATTGTAAAAAAAGATTTAAATATTGGAATGGCCACTGCTCTGCCCAGCGGAAATTTAATTGTACCCGTAATTAAAAATGCCGACCAGTTAAATTTAACCGGCCTTACCAAACAGGTAAACGGCCTGGCCAATGCGGCACGTACCGGAAAATTAAAACCCGATGATACCACCGGTGGCACATTTACTTTAACCAATGTGGGTACTTTCGGCAGCATTATGGGTACACCTATAATTAATCAGCCGCAGGTTGCAATTATGGCCGTGGGTGCAATTAAAAAAAGGCCCATGGTTATCGAAACACCGCAGGGCGACAGCATTGCCATCCGCCACATGATGTATATTTCACTCAGTTACGATCATAGAATTATTGATGGCGCTTTAGGCAGCACTTTTTTAAATGCCGTTAGTAAAGAGCTTGAAAATTTTGATGTGAATAGAAGCATATAAAGATTTCAGATTTAGGATTGCAGATTTCAGATTTGTGATGTGTATCGTTTTGAAATTTTTTAATACCAGCTTTATATTTTCATGGCATCATCGTTGCGTCGCAATCCTTTCAACGGCATACCATTGGGGAACTTTTATTGCAGCGTAGATAAATTTGGTAATAAAAATTTTGCTGCAAACACTTATGATACCAACCTCTTTTCAAACAGAATTGGAAACTGCTGTTCCACAATTGCTTGATCTGGCAAGAGGATTAACCTGTAATAACATATCAAACAACTGTAAATTTATTTTTAGTGAAATAAAAAACAGCGATAAAAAAAATTTTGAAATACAACGGTTAGTGTTAAAGGAGAATGAAAAGAAAACACCGGTATTGTTAGAAGAATTAATGCCCACACTTCAAAAAAATTACAACAATTTTTACGACATCAATTTACAGATACATAAGTCTTCAAAAAAAATAACTATTATTGACGTCCGTTGTTTCTTTAAAAATTCTTTAGATAATAATTACAAGCAAACAATAATAAATAACCCACCAATGCTTCATTTTAAAGTTCCAATACCCAATTGGTTAACAAATAAGCAAGAAAGGTTTGATATTAATTGGGAGCATCATAAATTCATCAATTATTGGAAAATATTTTGGGCAAGACAAAAGCTAAGAATGAAACGCCGGTAAGGTTAAGGAACTTTGAAAATACAAACAATAGTACTAATACATTTAAGGCACATTATTTACTGCATATCGTATATTTTTTTACAATAAAATTATAATTCTAAGCAATTTTATATGAACCAAGCAGCTCTGATTATCTTGCTCTTTATCTTTTCATGTAATTCCAATACACAAAAGCAAATTATTGGAAAAGATTCCACAAACATAATAATCGTACAGCAGGGTGACAAAGAAATGGAAGCTGCTATTTATATTGCCAAGTCATCACTTTATAAATTTGACTCCGCCCTGTTCACTAACAAATCTGATTATAATTCATTTGCTTTAAAAGTAAGATTTACATATGGCAATAATAATGGTGAGCATATTTGGCTCAGTGACATTACAAAAATTAAAGGAGAATATGTGGGCATAGTTAACAATGAGCCGGAATACGTATCAAACTTGAAATTAAATGACACTATCAGAGTAAACAAAGAGGATATTTCGGATTGGATGTATTTAGATAAGGATATTTTAAAAGGAGGATTTACTATCAGGCTTCTTCGGGACAGGATGACTGCGATAGAAAGGGCAGCGTTCGATTCTAATAGCTTTTATAAATTTTAAAATCAAAACTTACAATCATGAAAACAATGACCTGCAAACAATTGGGTGGCGCATGTAACAAAGAATTTACTGCAAACAGTTTTGAGGAAATGGCGCAGCTAAGCAAACAGCATGGCATGGAAATGTTTAAATCAGGCGATAAAGATCATCTTAAAGCGATGAATGAAATGCAGACATTGATGCAATCGCCTGAAGCTATGAAAGAATGGTTTGAAAACAAAAGAAAAGAATTTGATGCACTGCCGAATAGTGAATAGTTTTTTTAATCTCAATAAAAATATAGAGCAGGCGATAAGAATAACGCCTGCTTAAACACATGAGAAAACTTAATGTAACCTAAATAAGATCGTTTCAGTATAAACCACTGTTCATTTTATAATTTAGTAAAAGTTCTTACGCCTGTACCATAACCGGCATTTTGTACACGCCATGATGCGCCGGTTGCCGTAAAATTTATTTCTATCACTGCAAAATCACCTGCGTCGGTTGGTTGAGTGGGACAAACAAAAGTATTAAGCGTTGTTTCTACAAAATAAACAACAGTATGTGCGCCAACTCCTGCTCCACCGGGGTTGGTTACCTCGTAAACACCATTAGCAATTTTTTTAACAAAACAGTTTACGCCTGTGGCTGCCCGTAAGTAGGTGCCTGTTCTGTCAACCGGGTTATTTACTGAAGTAACCGCCACCAGCCTGGAAGCTTCTGTTTGATAAATACCACTTTTACTGGTTACAGCGTAGTTAACTAAATATAATCCGGCAACTGCTGTATTAACATTGCTTGAGGTGGATTGAATATCGCTTACAGTTCCGTCTTCGGCAGTGTATTTTGCACCTGCATCTGTATAGGCTGCACCAATAGCAACGGTTACCACATCATCGCCTTTTAAAGCAATAGAGGGCACTTTATAAACTTGCGAAACATCTTTTGTAGTTTCTTTTTTGCAACTGAATAAACTGAGTGCAGCAAACAAAAATAATAATCTATATAAACTTTTCATTGTTACTTGTTTTAGTTTAATAATTAGTTTTGGCCTGTTGTATTTACATCCCACCACACCTTTTCTGTTACCGGTTTTTGTGTGGGAGTATTGGGATTAGCAGAAACTTCACTGTCAGGATATAAAAGCCTTACAGGAAATCTTGCCCCAATATTTGATGTAAGCGAAACTGTAAAAATATCAGGGTAACCAGTTCTTCTCCACTCCGTCCACGCTTCTGCATTTTCGGTACCGCACATGCTTACCCATTTTTGAAAGATGATGACTTTTACCATATTATCAACTGTACCGGCCACAGGAAACTGTACAGCAGGTTGTGCTATATAAGTATTAAAATCGGCATCGGTAAAGCCCCATCGGTGAAAAGAAATTTTCACGCCATTTTCGTACAACTGTTTGGCATTGCCTGTTCCCCATCCTCTTGCAACTGCTTCGGCCTGTAAAAAATAACTTTCGGCAGCACTCATTAAAACTACCGGTGATGCACCACCGCCGGGGCCGCCAACTGCTGGGCCGGGTTTCGAAAACTGGCGATCGTTTAATGTAGCCGGGTTAGGTAAATTTCTTCCATTACCCTGCACTATGCCAAAATGATTACCGGCATTTGGTGCTGCAGTAGCCCTTAAGTAAAACTCATCTACACGTGGGTCGTTATTATTTATCAGATAATCTAATGCCGTGCGGCTTGCTAAAATATTAAACTCCCCCAATGAATGTATAAAAGCATATAAAGGATGTTCATTAAAAGTAGTATTGGAGAACTGCACTTCTGCATCATCGCCTTCGTTTAAAAATTTAGCATTGGCTGTGTACATTGCTTTAATACCATTTTCTGCAACAGGGGGCTGCACATAAGCCTGGCGCAAATAAATTCTAAGCTTAACTGTATTGCCAAATCGTGCCCACTTTTCCATGTCGCCGCCAAAAAATAAATCATCGGCTCCGGGATGTGCAGTTGAAGTTTCATCTATCAATGCCAATCCATCGTTCACTAATTTTATCAATCCTTCGTACACATCTTTTTGCGAATCAAATTTTGGTGCTATCACTCCGTCGCCTCCTTTTAGTGCATCACTAAAAGGTATGTCGCCATGCAGGTCGGTCATTATTTGAAAAACATAAGCCTGCATAATTTTAGCTACAGCCACATAATTTTTTTGTCCGCCTGCTGTACCCTGTTCCACAATATAACGCAGGTCGTTTAACGGCCCCGAGTACATGTTTATCCATTGCCTGTCGAAGGTGGAACTTGTAATAGTGTACTGATCGTAAGCCGTAAACTGGCTGCCGGTTGGGCCCTGCGTCCAGTACTGCCCCCAAAAGCCACCAATTATTTGATAAGGGTTGCCCATATTGTAGGCGGTAAATGCCTGTGCTGTGGGCAATACTAAATCGATTGATACTTTAACAGGATTATTGGGATCGGTGTTTACATCCAGGTAATCTTTTTTACATGATGCAAAAACCAGTAGCCCTGTTATTGCAATTATCAGTTTATAAAATTTTATCCTTTTCATAATTAAATATTTATTGGTTAATTAAAATACTATTCTTACGTTAACACCATAATTGCGTAATGATGGAATAGTACCGTATTCATACCCCTGCACATTACCTGTACCAAATGAATTGGCTTCAGGATCAGAATACGTGTTTTCTTTTGGTGTCCATAAAAATAAATTTCTGCCCGACAGACCAACAGTTGCACTGCTGAAAGGCATTTTCTTTAACCATGTTTTTGGCAACCTGTAATTAAAAGCTACTTCTCTTAATTTAATAAAGCTGGCATCAATTAAATGTTCCATGGCATTAGGAGATGAAAAAGTTGTCCAGTACTGTTCTGCGTTCTGCACTTTTACTGTAGTGTTTTCTGTAAACTTTCCATTAGCATCCTGTATTACGCTGTTTGGTACAATAAATGCTTCCCTGTCGTTTAGCAGTGTACGTGGGTCGGTACCAACAAATTCCTGCAATGCCTGTGTTCTTGAATAAAACACACCGCCTTTTCTTGCATCAAATAAAAATGATAAACTAAATGCTTTATAAGAAAATGCATTATTTAATCCCACTAAAAAATCGGGCTGTACATTACCATGAATTTTAGATTGCGGATCGGTGATTGGATAACCTGTTGTACCATCTACCACTACTCTTCCCTGCGGATCTCTTAAAAAAGACGCCCCATAAAAAGAACCGTAAGGCTGGCCAACCTGTGCCACTAAAGCTGCGCCGGTAAATCCACCGGGTAGTGCTAAACGCTCTGTGCCGGGAAAAAGTTCCACTACTTCGTTAGTATTTTTTGTAAACGTTCCGGTTATTTCCCACGAAAAATTTCTTTTGCTTACCGGCATCCCTTTCAATAATAACTCTACACCTTTATTGGTAACCAAACCTGCATTTAATGTTTGTGTGGTATAACCTGATGTAGGTGCAATGGGCACTGTGATGATCTGATTTTTACTTCTGTTATTATAATAAGTTATTTCTGTATTAAACCGATTTTTAAATAGCCCAAACTCCAAACCAAATTCGTATGAAGTGGTTATCTCCGGTTTTAAACTCGGGTTTCCAATAGCGTTAGCCTGCGAAAATCCTGCTATACCGTTTAAAGGAAAATTAATTTGTGAATTTTGAAAACCATCAGTAGTTGTGCCTGTATTAAATACCGACTCTAACAAATAAACATTGGCATCATTACCCACCTGTGCTGCACTCGCTTTTAATTTTCCGAAAGAAATTACATCAGGTAATTTAAAAGCATCGGTAAATACAAACGATGCATTTACGCTGGGATAAAAGAAATTATTACCGCCTTTGGGTAAAGTTGATGACCAGTCGTTACGTGCTGTTAAACCTAAAAATAAATAATTCTTCCACGCAAGGTTTACATCGGAATACACACCGTACAATCTTCTCAGCGTTCTTATATTAGCGGCTACTGGTGGCTGTGCGGAATTGGCCAGGTTGTAAAATCCCGGAATGGTTAAGGAATTGATAGTACCAAAATTGGTTTCAAAAGTGCGCTGACGGATATTATGGCCCAGCAAAACACTTAAAGAAAGATTATCGGATAATTTTCTTTTACCAGTAGCCACTAAATCTGATGTAAATTCTCTTACATTAATTGTACCTTCTGAATAAGTTCCGGGAAACTGGTTAGCACCATTTTGACCCGCCTGATCAATAATTCTTTTAGAAATAATTTGTATGCGTTTATCACCGGATACATCAGTACCTACCCGTAAACTTATATCAATCCACTTTACAGGTTTATAACCCACCTGTGCATTACCCAGCACACGGTCAACTGTTGAGGTGTAAGAATCTTCTCCTAAATAATACCATGGATTAACAGTATAAGCGCCATAAAATCCATTAAGGTCATTGAACTTATTTTTATAATCTCTTAATTCCAGTAAAGAAATATCACGGGGTGTTTGTAATATTTGATCGTAGGGCGAAGCACCCTGCCCCTGCACCGAAAGATCGCCTTTACTTCTTATGTAATTTATCGTAGCACTGGTGTAAACTTTATCAGAAATATCTGCTGTACCCGTAAGTTTTACTGAGGTACGGTTGTACTGGGTACCAGGCATAATTCCTTTTTGATCTACATTATTAAAAGAAACAAAAAAACTGTTTTTATCATTACTCTGTGCAAAAGAAAGATTGTTGGTAAACGTTCCGCCAACATTGAAAAAATCTTTTACATTATTTTTTAAACCCACGTATGGTTTAACTCTTTGTTCTCCATCAACCACTTGCCCCCATGGTTTTAATGTACCATCAAATTTTGGCCCCCAGCTAAAATTTTCTCTGGAGTCCGGTGCTTTTTGCCCGCCCTGGCCATAAGCATTTTGATACTCAGGTATGCGGAGAATAGATTCGAGATTGTAAGAGCTGCTTACAATTACTTCCGATTTTTTTCCTCTTAAACTTTTACCACTTTTGGTAGTAATAATTAAAGCACCATTAGCAGCACGTGTACCATACAATGCTGCAGCTGCCGGGCCTTTTAACAGCGTAACCGATTCCACATCCTCGGGATTAATATCATTACCACGATTACCTGCATCTACCTGGTTATTTAAATTATCACCAGTACCGTTCTCTGTATTATCAATCGGTATTCCATCCACCACAATTAATGCCTGGTTGTTACCGGTAATAGAAGTACCGCCACGAAATACAATACGTGTTGAACTTCCTACACCACCCGAACTGCTGGTGATTTGTACACCCGCTACTTTACCCTGCAATGAATTTAATACACTGCGGTCCTTGCCTCTTGTAAGTTCTGCATTATTAATAGTTGTGGCTGCGTAACCAATACTTCTTGCTTCTCTTTTTATTGAATTGGCTGTTACAACTACTGCTGTTAATTCAGTTGCCTGCTCCGCTAATTTTACATCAAGCGAAACATTGTTGCCAGGCAAAAGCTCCTGTGTTTTGTAATTAATAGCACTAATTATCAATGCAGCATTATTACTTATGCTGATAGAAAAATTTCCGCCGGCATCAGATTGTGTTCCTGTTTTTGAACCTTTAATAACAATGCTTGCCCCGGAAATTGGTGTGCCGTTCTTTGAGTCGGTTACTTTACCAGTTACCGACCGCTGTGCAAATGATTGCGCTGCTATACACATCGCAACTACACATAGTAGTACTGTTTTTCTCATAATGAATATTTTTAGTTAACTGTAAAATTACCCGGCACAACTAATTTTATTTGCCTGCATTATATAATGCGTTATACGAACTTGATAAATTAACTGTACAGTGTTGTTTAAAATTCAAACTAATGTCTTTGTTATTATTGATGAATGGTAAAAAAAACAAGTTGAGCAAACAAAAAAATTTTACTACCCATGCAGCATTTTTAAGTCTATTGTTTTTATAGGGTAAATATTTTTTTATTGCAGCACATCCTGCACAATCCTTTACAGCATGCAGTTTCAGTGATTTTTTATTAATCTACTTATCAAGTAGATTATAATACTATAAATTTTAACGGAAAAATAATTGGATAACCGGAACGGCGTACAAGAAGAGAAATGCTATCATGACATAATGGTGACAATTAAAGAATACTAAAAGTATTTTTTTGCTCTTCCAATAATAATACTGGTTATTTTTAAAGTGTATTGATAACTATTTTATTTTGTGTTTAAGCAGATGCTGCAAACATTTATAAACAAAAAAGCCCCGCAATAAAAAATTACTGCAGGGAACTAACACTAAAACTAAAACTAACTTGCTTTTGAAAATTGTAAAGGTTGTTGCTCTAAAATAGCCGAGAGCATATTAAAAATATCATTGTGGCGGTAGTTGTACCTGAACTCCGATTCTTTTACATGCAGGTAAAGTGTGGCATTATTCATACCACGAAATTTTGTGAGGCGGCCTTTAATTAAGCCCCAAAAAAAATCTATCTCATCAATCTGCGATTTTCCTTTGGGCATTTCAAGTGCATCATGGGTAATGCGGATAAGTTTATGTGCATTAAAATCGGCAATACCATTGTATTGTTTCAATTTTTCGTACCAAATACCTGCATTACCATTTACTCTTTTACTGCGTACAATTTCATTAATGGTTGCTTTATCAACATCATAAAGTAATTGTGTAAATATGCCATCGGGGGTTTTACAAATGCCAAATGAGGTGGTATTAATTTCGGGTTGTTTGTTTAAACTATCCTGCATTAACAAATCGTGGTTATTAAAAATACTAATTGGGTTATTTTCTTCGCAATAATGCGCAATAGCCATACGGATAAGTTTAAGATAGCTGTTGATAGTTACCCTGCTTATACCACTGATATTTGCAATTTGTGTTGCAGTTAAATCTTCGCAGAATAATTTCAGCAGCATCCGGAATTTCCTTTCGGAAACACGGCTCCCTTTTAAATACTTGTTTTTCATTACTCCTGTTTTGGCTATACTAATGGCTTTGTAAAACACTAATTATTTTGCTGATAAATTATGTTAAAATATTATCAACGGCATATTAAATGGATAATGCGACATCACTAGATTAGTTGGAATAATTTTGAATAAAAAAAAATAGTGATTGGCAGCATTAATCTTTTTTTATGTAATTCATAAGCCTGTTTAATTGTTTTGATTTTGAATAAAAGTTGCAGTATAATTACATTTTCCCCCATTTTCATACACCTGCCAAACACTGCTTTTAAGGTAGTGATGCAGAAATTAAAAGCAATACATAAAAATTAAGATTTTAATTTATTGAAGTAAACGGTTTGTATATTTATGAAACAATTATTAAATGAGTAAAATCTTCATCCATATTTTATTAGTTTTTGGATTTTGCTGTTACTGCTGTTTAAATTTTAATTGTAACCAGCCTGCTGCAATAAAAGATAATCCTAAAGATTCCATTGGTGAATTTGCCTCTGCTGAAACAACCATAAAAAACGGGAATATTACTACTACCCTTTCATCAGATACAGCTAAACTTGTCAAACTTTTAAATCTTAAAAAACATAAGCCTTACCACGTTAAATTCCAATATACATTTATTGATAATTCGGGAGGTGGAGAAAGATTATCTGTACCGGGCCCATCCGACTTTAAGCTGGAAGCCATTTTATATTTCGACGCTGCTACCTTTGCTTCTATTATGAATTTTTATAAACGGGCAGACTGGAATGCCCCCAATTACAATAAGGAAGAATTTAATTTTAACTGGCTTGATGATTCGGTTAAAAGAGAATTATTAAAATCCGATTCCAGTTATCACGGCCATATTGATCTTTTTTTCACAGAGCCCAACGACCCCAATTCCCATATCTGGATACTAAATAAAAAGATCTTGCTGCACAGGTTTTCTCTATAAATTACCCCAACAGATTTTATAAATAATTTTGAGCAACGGTAAGTATCAATTGATTTAAAAATTATAAATTACATTTCTTTTCACTCAAAAAAAATATTTATGAAAAAGATAGCAGCAGTTGCAATGCTTTTAACATCTTTGTTTACAAACACCGCCAATGCACAACAGGATAAAAGTAAACGCCCCAGTCCGCCTGCAGTGGCCACACAGGAGTTAACTTCTGGAGCATTAATTAATATTGATTACAGTCAGCCGTCAATAAAAGGCCGAACCATTGGTAAAGACATTGAACCAAAAGATGGTGAAGTGTGGCGTACCGGTGCCAACGAAGCCACCGTTTTTGAAACCAGCAAAGCAGTTAAAATAAATGGTAAAGAATTGCCCGCCGGTAAATATGGTTTGTTTACTATTTCGGGTAAAGATAATTGGACAATTATTTTTAATAAAACCTGGAAGCAATGGGGCGCTTTTAATTATAAGCAGGCCGATGATGCGTTACGTGTAGATGTAAAGGTGGAAAAAGCACCTGCCTTTGCAGAAAAAATGACCTTTACAATTGACAAAGCCGGGCTGGTAACATTAGTTTGGGGTGATAATAAAATTACTTTTACTGTTGAATAGTTTTAATGTTTTTTATAAGAAAGAGCCGTACACATTGTGCGGCTTTTTTATTTGTAAATTTTGTAGCAAAAACAAATAAGCTAATTGCAAAAAAAATAAAATTCTCAAGCAACAATCATTACTTTAATTGCATCTGTACCAGAGTATGACCATAACAATTGCATTCGAGCAAGAAATTATCAGCATGATTGAATGGATTAAAAAATATCATACTGTGGTCTTACTATTTTTTCTTTCTTCCTGTGCCACAATTATAAACCAACCGCTACAAAATATTTTTATTGCTACTGATAAAAACATAAAAGTTATTTCGGTGGAGAAAGCAGTTTTAATGGATTCATCAAAACACACCAATGCCCGAAAAGAATACTTTGTTAAGCGAAGCAACACTCCGCTTGTCATTACTGTACAAACTGACAGTACAAAAAAAGTAATTGTTTTAAAACCTAAAAACTCTTTTGCTTACTGGTATAATATTGCAGCCAATTACGGTATTGGTATGCTAATTGACAGAGATAATGTAAAACGGTTTACGTATCAGCAAAGCAGTTACGTTTCAGTTGAAGACTCTAGTATTACCATTAAAAGATTTGCCCCAATAAAAAAAGGCGCCATCAATCTTTCTCTATCGCTGCCTTTTACCACAGTATTTAATATGATTGACAGCAGTGGAAAATATAATTCAGCAGGCATCTATGGTTTGGAGGCAGGTATAGATTATTTTTACAGCACTAATCATTTTTTATCCGTAAATATTGGCGCAGCAACAGATGTATTTGCAGAACATTTTGGCCCCGGTTATTATGAAACCGGAAGTACAATATATGCCAGTGTAAAAAATAATAACGCAGTTGGAAGTTTTGATTTGGGTTATGGTATTAATGTATCTAAGTTAACATGGTCAAAAATTACTCTAGACAGTGCTACTACTTTTTATAAAAGAAAGAGCAATATAAACATTGGCTTAAGTCTTTCTGCACAATACAGAGTAGCAAATAATTGCAGGCTGGGTGTACTTTACCAACCCGGTTTATTAAATACAAGTTTTAAACCTGCTGTTAGTTATCAGCATTACATTTCTTTTAATTGTACCTGGAAATTGCGTATAAAAAAGGGAAGTTAATTGCAAAATAGTATCCGCAACACTGTAATTACATAAGTGCTAACTTTAAGGATAAATTTCTGCAAAAAAAATGAACCCCTTCTGGACACATATTGTAATTAAAACAACGCTTAAACACAAAAGCAATAATCCCGATAAGGATAAAAGTTACAGTAAGTTTGAACTTGCCAAAGGCATGTGGGAATTGAAGCTGATCGTTATCCGTAACATAAAAGATTTTATACTGATAACACTGGGTATTTTTTCTGCTGCGTTTGGGTTTAAAGGTTTTTTATTAACCAATCATTTTATTGATGGTGGTGCTACCGGCATTTCACTTTTAATTTCTGCCCTAACAAAAGTGCCGCTGTATGTTTTATTAATATTGATAAACATACCTTTTATAATACTCGGCTATAAAATTTTAGGTAAAGCCTTTGCAATAAAAACAGCATTGGCTATTTGCGGCCTTGCATTGGTAGTTGCAACGGTAACTTTTCCGGATGTTACAAAAGACAATTTATTAGTGGCATTGTTTGGTGGTTTTTTTTTGGGTGCCGGCATTGGTTTATCGGTAAGGGGTGGCGCCGTTATTGATGGCACCGAAGTGCTCGCCATATTTTTAAGCCGCAAATTAGGTACTACCATCGGCGATATCATTATCCTTATCAACGTTATCATATTTTCTGCAGCTGCCTATTTTTTATCTGTTGAAATTGCATTGTACTCCATGGTTACATATCTATCAGCATCAAAAACGCTCGATTTTATTATTGAGGGAATTGAAGAATATATGGGAGTAACCATCATCTCTTCTCACAATGAAGAAATAAGAGAAATGATAGTAAGCACTATTGGCCGGGGCGTAACTGTTTACAATGGCAAACGTGGTTTTGGAAAAAGTGGCGAATCGAAAAATATTGATATTGTTTATACCGTAGTTACAAGATTAGAGTTGAACCGCCTTAACTCTGAAATAGAAAAAATTGATCCCAATGCATTTGTGGTAATGAGCAGCATTAAAGATACTAAAGGCGGCATGATAAAGAAAAGGCCGCTGAAGCATTAATAATTTTATGTGTCAAATAAAAATCCCTCCACAAAAATTATGGAGGGATTTTTTATTATTGATCTTCATTTTTCTACCAAAACTTAACATACAAAGCTACCAGTATAAGCAATGTTGCTACAATCATTGCAATAACAGGCGGGCTTAGTTTAAACATTGATTTATCCAGCTCAAAAGCTTTAGGATTTACTTTAGGCCCGGCTAGACTAATAGCAATCATTACTGCCATAGTAATAAAGAAAGCCCAGCCCATATTAATTAAGAAAGGTATTTCGTACACACCATCATTATTTTTAAACGCAGTGTACATAAAATTTTCGTGACCGAAAACTGATACAGCAAAACTGTTGAAGAATATTGCCATTGCAAAACCGGTAATTAAACCAGCAACAGCCGCCGCACCTGTAGTGCGTTTCCAAAACATACCCAAAATAAACATTGCAAATACACCCGGGCTGATGAAGCCGGTATATTTTTGTATGAAAGTAAAACCACCTTCTCCGCTAATTCCTAAAAAATCTTTCCATTCAAAAACAACAGCAATTACAATTGCAACTAATGCCGCCATTCTCCCAATCCAAACCATATTTTTTTCTTCGGCTTCTCTACCAAAATTTGCATTAGTAACAGATTCCAGTACATCGCCTTTAGAAATTTCGGTATTGATCTGCGGAGTTTTTTTCTTAAAATATTTCATATAAATATCTAAAGTAAAAATAGTACCAATGCTGTTTAGCTTACCGGCAAGCGAAGCTACAATAGCTGCTGTTAATGCTGCAATAGCCAATCCTTTTAAACCTGATGGAAGAAAACCAAGGATAGCAGAATAGGCACCATCCATACCGCTCAAGCCAGGTAAATGTCCATTTTTATGTAACACATAAGCAGCAATACCCGGCAACATTACAATTATCGGCATTAACAATTTTAAAAATCCTGCAAACAAAATTCCTTTACGTGCTGTTTGCAAATCGGCACCCAATGCTCTTTGAGTAATGTACTGGTTGCAACCCCAGTAATTTAAATTTACTATCCACTGGCCTGCAAAATACATGGCAATTCCCGGCAGAATTAAATATTTATTTACATCTTCCTGCGATGATGCTGCAGTGGGTTTATCTAATATCATGTGAAAATGATCCGGCGCCTGATCCATCAAAGTTTTAAAACCAGCCAACGCATCTTTACCTAAACCAAATTTTTCACTCACAATAGTTAAAGCAAAATAGATTGTAGCAAAGCCACCGATAATTAAAACTGCTACCTGTATTACATCGGTGTAACCAATCACTTTCATTCCACCCAATGTAATTATTAATGAAAATACTGCCAGCGCAATCATTATAGTATGCAAATACTCCGGCCCAACCAATCCACTTATTGCAATAGCACCCAAATATAAAATTGAAGTAAGATTTACAAACACATACAAAAACAACCAAAAGATGGCCATGATAAGCGACACCGTTTCGTTATACCGTGTTTTTAAAAACTGCGGCATGGTGTAAATCTTATTTTTTAAATAAATAGGGATAAACCAAACAGCAATAATAATTAATGCCAGTGCTGCAATCCATTCGTAAGCTGCTACAGCAATACCTACAAAATATCCGTTACCGCTCATGCCAATAAATTGTTCGGCAGAAATATTAGATGCAATTAGCGATGCACCAATTGCCCACCAGGTTAGTGAACCTTCGGCCAAAAAATAATCGTGTGATGCTGTGATGGTTGCTTTTTTCTTTTTATTATATACCCAGTAACCATAGCCGGCCACCAGTAAAAAATAAACTACAAAAATCAACATGTCTAAAGATGATAAACTGTTCATGAGCAAGTTTCTGTTTTGTGATGAGAAAATTTATTTATTGTTTATTTGGTAAAATACATCATTCCATTTTAATTCATTCTTTAAATTGTAAATGTTGGTGTCTTTATTGATACAAACAAATTCAATATTTGCCATGGCTGCAAAATCTTCTAAATTTTCTGCAGTTAAATTTTGGCTGTAACCCGTATGATGTGCACCGCCGCCATATATCCATGCAGCGCATGCAGTTTGCATATTGGGATGCGGTTTCCACAACACTCTTGCAACCGGTAATTTTGGTAAATCAAATGTTGGTTTTACTGCATCAACAGTATTTACCAATAATCTAAAACGGTTGCCCATATCCATTAGTGATGCATTTAATGCAGGGCCTGCGGCTACATTAAAAACCAATCGCACCGGATCGGCTTTGCCACCAATGCCCAACGGATGAATTTCGCAACTGGGTTTTACGTTAGCAATACTGGGGCAAATCTCCAGCATATGACTGCCTAAAACCATTTCATTTCCCGGTTCAAAATGATAAGTATAATCTTCCATAAAAGAATTACCGCCCGGCAAACCGGTTCCCATTACTTTCATGGCTCTAACCAATGCCGAAGTTTTCCAATCGCCTTCGCCTGCAAAACCATAACCATCGGCCATTAAACGTTGCGCTGCAATGCCGGGCAATTGTGTTAAGCCATGCAGGTCTTCAAATGTATCGCTGAAGCCTTTATAATTTCCATCTTCTAAAAATTTACGAATACCAATTTCAATTTTTGCAGCATCACGTAAAGACTGGTGTTGATTGTTTCCTTTTTTTAAAGAAGGCATTAATTTATACAGCGCTGCATACTCATCGCACAACTTAGTAATGGCAGTTTCTTTTACATTATTTATCACACCTGCTAAATCGCCAATGCCACAGGTATTTACACTGTAACCAAATTTTAATTCTGCTTCCACTTTATCGCCATCGGTTACAGCAACATAACGCATATTATCGCCAAAGCGAACAAATTTTGCTCCCTGCCAATCGTTCCATCCCAATGCAGCTCTTGTCCATCCTGCAATTTGTGCTATTACATTTTTATCCTGCCAATGTCCTACAACCACTTTTCTTTGCATACGCATGCGGCTCATCATAAATCCAAACTCACGGTCGCCATGAGCCGATTGATTTAAATTCATAAAATCCATATCAATATCGCCCCATGGAATATCCCGGTTGAATTGAGTATGTAAATGCAATAATGGTTTTTGGAGAATCTTTAATCCATTGATCCACATTTTTGCAGGAGAAAATGTGTGCATCCAGGTGATAATACCAATACAGTTTTTATTACTGTTGGCATCAATAACTAAATTGTAAATTTCTTCGGTGGATTTTAAAACGGGCTTAAAAACAACTTTAACAGGGATAGCTGCTGCATCATTAAATGATTTTGCCACCAGGGTGGAATGCTTTGCCACCTGCTTTAAAGTTTCTTCTCCATATAAATTCTGGCTGCCGGTTGCAAACCATACTTCTAATCCTTTGGTGCTGATACTATTTTTCATTTTTTTATTTTTATCAGATTATCATTAGAGAAGTCTTCTTTTTAAAAGAAGACTTCTCTGCGAGGCGCTATATTATTTAGTTAATATTTCAATATCTTTTACCTGTGTTGGAAACCACACCGTCATTTCGCCTTTGCCCCTGTTGGCCCAGCTGTAATAAGGTATGGCTGTAAAACTTTGTTTTTGTGTTGAAATGGTTTCGTTATTATTTATAATTACTGCAGGTACTTCGGCTTTTAGAATCGTGATGCCATTTAAAACCGCAGGTTTAAATTCGGTGGTAAAATTAATATTGGCAGGTATTAGAATGTTACTGGTTTTACCATTATTATCAGCCCATTCAGCACAATAAATAATTGGGCCACGCTGTAAGGCCACTTTGCCGATATCGTTGGTAACTTTTTCGTTAGCTACCACTCTTTTTACCTCCATTGGCAGTAACACTTCTACCACATCATTTTTTTTCCAAGCTTTGTTTATTACAGCATAACCATTTTGAATGGCAAAATCTGTTACAATTCCATTTACTTTAATTACACTTTTAGTATTTGATGGTGTTTCAAATTTATAAAGATCGGATGGCACGGCGCTGTTGCTTGCCCAACCCGGAACTCTTACCAATAGATTAAATGTATTTGTTGCAGCCGAATTTATTTTTAAAATTAAATTGCCATCCCACGGATAATTATTTTGCTGTTCAATTTTAACGGGCTTATTATTTACCATTAAATCAACTGTGCTGTTGATAAAAAGATTTACAAATAAGTTATCATCTTTTTGTGCATACATATAACCCGGCACAGAAGGAATTAAACGGGTTAAATTAGTGGGGCAGCAGCTGCATTCAAACCAGCCCGATCTTGCACCTTCAAAATCTTTATGATTAAAACTGTTACGCACTTCCATCGCATTGGTGTAAAAAAAAGATTTGCCATCTAAACCAATACCAGAAATTAATCCGTTGTACAGCATTTTTTCCAGCACATCAATATACTTTGCATCGCCGTGCAATAAAAACATTCTGTAATTCCAGTACACTCCGGCAATGGCAGCGCATGTTTCGTTGTACGCAGTGTTGTTGGGCAGTTCGTAATTTTCACCAAAACGTTCGCCATCACCTTTTGCACCAAGTCCGCCTTGAACATACATTTTTTTAGTTACTACATTTTCCCAAATTTTATCAATGGCTTTTGTCAGGCTGTCGTCGCCGGTTAGTGCGGCAACATCTGCAACAGCTGCATATAAATACCCAGCTCTAACGGCATGGCCTACCGCTTCATCCTGCTGCACAACCGGCTTGCTGTCCTGCCAGTACGAACCATTTTTCCAACTGTCCGCACTTTTGTTATCATAGCCAGGGTAATGCCCTCTTGCTTCAATAAAAAACTTAGCCGTATTTAAATATTCTCTTATACCGGTAATACGAAACAATTTAACCAATCCCATTTCTACAATTTCGTGGCCGGGTGCTACAGATTTTTTTCCGGGGCCAAAAACACTGCACACCAAATCAGCATTTTTTAAAGCGATGTCTAAAAAATTTCTTTTTTTAGTTGCCAGAAAATGTGCTGCGGCAGCTTCGTACATATGGCCGGCATTATATAATTCATGACTGAGCTCTCTTTCTTTTTCCCATCTTTCTTTACCTACCCAACTGCCTACATTTACGGGATCAATAGTTCTTGCAGTGTATAAGTATCCATCGGGTTCCTGTGCAGCCTTAATAATTACAATTAAAGAATCTACGTAAGCTTCTAATTTTTTATCGGAATGTACTGCTAAGGAAAACGAAGCGCCTTCAATGGTTTTATAAATATCCGTATCATCAAAAGGATAACGTGTACAAAACTTTCCCTGCTTTTGCGCTGCCATTACAAAGTTTTTTACACGGCCTGTATTTTCGCAGCGTTCAAATGATGCAGGAATGGTTACCGTTCTGTTAGTTTCTATTCTGGGCAACCAAAAATTATCGGATAATTTTACCTGCGTAAAATTTACTTCTTTAATGGCATAATCTTTTTGCTGTGCCAGTACTGGCAAGCCTAAAAAAATCACAGCTGATAAAAAATAATTTTTCATACAATTTTTTTAACAGAGAAGTCTTCTTTTTAAAAGAAGACTTCTCTATAAACTATCTAACTGAAAACTTATATAATGAGGTATGACTGTATTTTTCTCCCGGCTTTAAAATAGTATTAGGAAATGAGGGTTGATTTGGTCCGTCGGGAAAATGCTGTGTTTCTAAACAAAGCCCTGCATGCAAAGCATATTGTTGATTATTTTTTGTGTTGGTTAAGGTGCCATCTAAAAAATTGCCGCTGTAAAATTGCACGCCGGGTTCTGTAGTAAACACCTCCATAAAACGTCCGCTGCCAGCATGGTATAATGTCGCAATACTTTCTAATGCATTACCGGTTTTATTTAATACCCAGTTATGATCGTAACCGCCTTTTACCGAATCAATATCTCTGCCTATTTTTTTTGCTGCTGTAAAATCCATTGGTGTGCCTTTTACATCAGGCAATTTACCCGTAGGGATTAAGACCGCATCTACTTCGGTAAACTTATCCGCTTTCAACATTAAATCATGATTTAAGATGGTGGAATCTTTTCCTGCTGATAAATTAAAATAACAGTGATTAGTTAAATTAATTGGCGTGGCTTTATCTGTTGTTGCAGCGTAATCAATATTTAATGAATTATCTGCAGTTAATGTATAGATAACTTCAATTGACAAATTGCCTGGATAACCTTCTTCGCCATCTTTACTTAAATAAGTTAATTTTAAACTGCTGTCACCAGTTTGTTTTTCTGCTTTCCACATTACTTTACCATAACCTTTTAATCCGCCATGTAAAGATTGCCCGTTATTGTTTTGGGCTAAAGTGTAAGTAGCTCCATCTAATGTAAACTTGCCTTTGGCAATGCGGTTACCATATCTTCCAATCAAACACCCAAAATAAGGATTCCCTTTTTGAATATAACCAGCCAGCGAATCGTAGCCTAAAATAACATCTCCATCTTTTCCTTCTTTATCTTTTGTAATAATTTTTGTAACGGTACCTCCGTAATTTAAAATACTTACCTGCATGCCACTGGCATTGGTTAATGTATATTCTGTTACCGTTTCGTTGTTAAATGTGCCGAAAGGTTTTTCAGTGATGCTCATTTTGGTTTCGTTTTTAGTTGCAGTTTTTTCCGTACTGTTATTGCAGGAAAATAAAAATACAGAAGCTGCCAGAAGAATTGATAAATGTTTCATATTTAACTATCGTTTTATTTTAAAAATGCTGAGTTAGTTTTTTAATTAAATACTCTAACTAATCGCCGACAGGCACTTCGACTTCGCTCAGTATCAACCGCTGTCGGGGTTATTCGACTACTTTTACTGTCCGTAATAAGAATCGGGGCCGTGTTTACGTTCAAAATGTTTTTGTATCAATGCGTCTTTTAATCTTGGGGCATTAAAATTAATTTGCTCTGTAAGCAAGGCAATTTTTGCAATACATTCCAATACTGCACTGTTGTGTACCGCTTTTGCTGCAGTTTTGCCCCAGGTAAATGGCGCATGATTACCTACCAATACCATTTCTACCTCTTCGTATTTTAATTCATTTACTTTAAAGCAATTCATTATTTGAAAACCGGTTTCATATTCGTAATTGCCTTTTATCATTTCATCATCCATCGGTGGCGCACAGGGAATATCAACTGTATTGTAATCGGCATGTGTTGTTCCAAATATTGGAATATCCCTTTGTGCCTGCGCCCATGCGGTGGCGTAAGTAGAATGAGTATGAACAATACCGCCAATATTGCCCCAATGTTTGTACAATACGGCATGTGTTAATGTATCGGATGATGGCCGCAGATCACCTTCAATAGTTTTGCCATCAAAATCAACGATCACCATTTTTTCCGGTGTCAATTCTTCGTAAGCAACACCGCTTGGTTTAATGGCGAATACCCCAAGGCTTCTGTCGGCAGCGCTAACATTACCAAATGTAAAAAGCACTAAACCCAGTTTGGGTAATTGCATGTTGGCTTCGTATGCTTCCTGTTGTATATATTGATATTTATTACTCATCACTGTTTTTACTTATTCCTTAAAAGATAAAATATAATATTTTAAAAAACAATTCAATCATTCTTTCAATTACCCCGGCCTTTAGGTAGGGGCAAATAATATATGTCTACAGGCTTTAGCCAAAATTCATTCCACACTAACAACCAGGTTTGGCTAAAGCCTAATACATTATGAATCTATATCCCGGGCTAAAGCCCGGGGCAATTCATTATTTATTTTCAATCTTATTTCCTAAATCTAAATACATTTTGTATCGCCTTGCATAATAAGCTATCTTATCAGCTTGCGGCTCATAAGTTTTTTCAAAGCCCTGCCCCATGGCGTTCATCGCATCTTCTACTTTATTATAAATACCTGCGGCCGTTGCTGCAAACATGGCTGCACCATTGGCACAGGTTTGTTCGCTGCTGTGTATGCGTATGGGCATGTTCAATACATTTGCCATTGTCTGCATTACATAAGTTGATTTTTTTGCCACACCACCCAATGCAATAATTCCTTTTACAGCAATGCCTTCTGTAATAAAACGCTCTACAATTGCTTTACTGCCAAAGCAGGTTGCTTCAACTAAACTTTTAAATATTCTTGGTGCGTTGCTGGCTAAATTTATGTTTGCAATTACACCTTTTAATAACTGGTTTGCATCAGGAGTTCGCCTGCCATTCATCCAGTCGAGTGCTAACTCATCAGTATCATTTAATCCGATGGCTGCTGCTTCGTTTGCTAATGTGGCAATAATTTTATCGCTTATTTTTTCTCTTTCATTTTCATCACTTATAAATTGATTGATTGGCCAGCTTAATAAATTTTTAAACCAGGCATAAATATCACCAAAGCCAGATTGTCCTGCTTCCATACCGATCATACCGGGAATAACAGAACCATTTACCTGGCCGCAAATACCTTTTACCAAAGTATCTTTTACTTCATCAATCGGCGCCACTAAAATATCGCAGGTAGATGTACCCATTACTTTACTTAAATAATAAGGTTCAATTTGCCCGCCTACCGCACCCATGTGACAATCAAATGCGCCGGCACCAATTACTACGTCATTTGGCAGTCCTAATTTTTGCGCCCACTCGGTACTGATAGTACCAACAGATTGTGCAGAAGTATATGTTTCTGTAAATAATTTATCTGTAATGCCATCTAACAAAGGATCGAGTGATTTAAAAAAATCATTGGGCGGTAAGCCGCCAAACTCTGCGGCCCACAATGCCTTATGGCCGGCACTGCAAACACCCCGTTTTAATTTTGCTGCATCATTACCACCAGTTAACACAAAAGGAATCCAGTCGCAATGCTCCACAAAAGAATGTATGTTTTTTTGAATTGCTTCATCTGCTCTTAAAATATGCAGCAGCTTTGCCCAAAACCATTCGCTGCTGTAAATGCCGCCAACAAATTTTAAATAATTAATGGGAAATTTTGTTGCATGAATATTTATTTCTTCGGCTTCTTTGGTTGCGGTATGATCTTTCCATAATACAAACATGGCGTTGGGATTATTTTCCATGCCCGGCAATAATGCTAATGGTGTCCCGCTTTTATCAACTGCTACCGGCGAAGACCCTGTAGTATCTACCGAAATGCCTTTTACATTTTTAGCGATATCAGGTCCCGCCTTTTGCAAACAATTTTTTATGGTGGCTTCTAAACCTTCTGTATAATCTAAAGGATGTTGCCGGAATTGGTTTTTACCAGCGTTGCAATATTTCCCATCTTTCCATCTTGGATAATAAAAAACAGACGACGCCATTTCTTCTCCATTAGATGCATTCAGCAAAACCGAACGAACGGAATCCGTACCAAAATCTACACCAATTACAAATGCAGTATTGCTCATTATTTAATTTAATAGTTGATTTAAAATATCATTGTTATAATCTTCAATAAATCCGATAATATTTGTATAGGAAGAAAATTCTTCTTTTGTATGCATGGTTGTTATTACCACACATTTCATATTGGCATGTAATGCAGCTTCCACTCCTTTTGGTGCGTCTTCAAATACAATACAATTTTGCGGATCAACATTTAATTCTGCAGCCCCTTTTAAAAAAGTTTCGGGATCAGGTTTACTTTTTATCACATCATCGGCACTTACCAATGCACCAAAATAATTTCGGATGTTTAAACCATCCAACACAAAATCTACATTAAATAAAATGGCTGCCGAACCAATGGCCATTTTAATTCCTGCGGTATCGGCTTTTTTTAAATAGTCATCCAGTCCGTCAATCAATTTTAAATGCGGCCTGAAATCCTGTTGATATTTTTTTTCCTTAGTAATTCCGATGAGGTCTTTTTCTTCCTGTGTAAATTTTCCGGGAAATATTCTGTCCAGGATTTCTTCATTTTTTCCATAACATTCTCTCTTGCTTTCTTCTAAAGAAAACATTTTACCATACTGATGAAAAATATTATGCCATGCCCTGATGTGAAATGGCATATCATTTACCATAGTTCCGTTTAAATCGAATAAAAAAGCTTTTGGTGGTTTCATATTTATGCAGCTCCGTAAATTATATTGTTCAATTATTTCAGGCTTAAATTTACAATCGTAATGAATATCAAATTTTTAATTTTTTAGCCGTATGCACAACTGCTATTTTAAAATTAATTGATGGTATATTATCAAATTATACTAATTTAACAGTCAATAACTGATAATATAGTATTTATAAAGTATGAAAACCCTAATTCAGAAAATACATATTGAAGAGCAGCATTCTTTTGCCTGCCGCAAATACAGAACCCCAAATTTTGAAACCAGCTGGCACAAACATGAGGAGTATGAACTGATATTGATTACTGAAGGTCATGGTACAGCTTTAATTGGCGACTATGTGGGTGAATATAAAACAGGAGATATTTATTTTATTGCCGGAAACCTTCCTCATTCATTTCGTAAAAGGCACCACAAAATTACCGGTGATGCCATTGCCGCACATTTTAAAAAAGATGTTTTTGGGGAAACGTTTTTTTTAGCCCCGGAAATTAAAAACATCTTTACACTATTAAATAAAAATGATGCCATCCAATTATTAAATAAGTTGAAGAAAGAAGTTACAGCTTTATTGATTGAAATGGAAAATGCGAAAGGTTTTAACAGAATTAATTTATTGCTGCAGTCGTTGCAAAAAATGAGTACTTCATCAAGCTTTGCAAGGGTTACGGAAGATTTTTCATCACCAGATAATAATATTAATCCTGCTATTGATAAAATAATTGATTACTCTTTTAAACATTATTTAGAGCCGGTAACATTGCAGCAGGTTGCCCAAATTGCAGACATGAGTATTCCCACCTTCTGCCGTTTCTTTAAAAAAAATATTAAAAAAACTTATTTCAATTTTTTACAGGATTTACGCATCAGCCACGCCTGCAAATTATTAACTACCACTGATAAAACTGTAATGGATTGCTGTTACGAAAGTGGCTATAACAGTTGGGCACATTTTACCAAACAGTTTAAGCAGATAAAGAAAATTACACCATCGATGTACAGGAAGGAATTTGTGGAGAAGGGGAAGTGATTGGCACGTAGAGGCGCAGAGAAAACTGAGGAAATTAACAATATTTTTTCTTTAAATTTTATAATATTAATTATGAGACTTCTATTATTGATCATACCTTTTTTGTTTTCCTGCACAAATAAAAAGTACAACGAAGGCGTTAAGGAAAATACTTCAAATAGATCTGAAATTATAAATTATTTAAAACATGAATTCCATATAACAGTTGATACATCTAAGATAGATTCCAATTATAGAAAAAATAGATTATTAAATTATCATAGCCTTGAAATAGACTCCTTAATTAATTCAAACTTGTATATTGTTAACTACAAGCCTTTAAATTTAAGTTTTATAAGGTTTTATAATTATTTTGGAATACACGATACAACCCGGGAAAACATTTTCAATGTTTATTTAATTGAAGATAATACTACCCGGAATTTCTACATTGATTTTATAGATAACGATGCAGGAATGATAATAGAACCAGTTTGTGCATACTCTTTTATAAGAACTCCAATTAAATCTTCTGATTCAAAAAGCTATATTTCACCAGATAATATTGATGCTTACAATAGTATTAATTCTTCAAGAATGTATGGTGAGAGTGAGTTTGAATTTCAAAATAAAAAATCAGCAATTCAATCCTATCTAAATGTTGCATTTCGTTATAATAAACCCACAAAAAAAATATTGGATAGTTTATTCTTCTTTTACGATCATCATTTATATTCCAAAAATGACCTTTTAATGGCGGATCCCAAAGAATTATATAATTTCTTAAGAATACAGGGCGCAAGAATTAGAAAAGAGCCAGACTATGGCTCAAGGGAAAAATCACTTGTCTATTTAAAAGATCAAATTTCGCTTTTGTTGCTACAAGCCAACAGCACAGAAAATGAGCGTTTGTTTATTTGGGTCTATACAAGTAACTCCCACCTTAGAGTCAGGCGACTTTTAATCTCAGGAAATAAAGTATCTACTTTTTCATACTTCATAAATGAATATGAATTGTGTTTCGAATAAAGCTATTGACACTATCCACTATTCATTTCTCCACCCTAAACCAGTCCACTTCTACAAAGCCGGCATCATTAATCACTTGTGTTCTTGTACAAAAGAAACCCATTGCTGCACCAATCCATTTACCCGGTGTTGCTTTAAAAGTTTCTGCAATATCAGTAAATGTTTTACCATCGTTACTGTAACTAAATGTACATACAGCACCTTTGCTTACTTTTAATTTAAAATACAGATCACCGGCTGTAATTTTTGTTATTTCAGTTTCCACTTCGGGTTTGCCCTTTTCAGCATCAATGCATTTAGTATAACTTAAATAAAGTCCATCAGCTTTTTTGGTTACCGCAGTGTTAGCGTAACTCATACCTAAAACTACCAAGCCAAATTTTTCTCCATTGGTTTTTGGTGTAAATAAAAATTTAGCTGTGGCTGTAAATTCTTCTGCAGGAAATTTCTGGGTAAGGATGTTCGGAATATCCCATAAACTTTTTGCGCTATCAGGATTAAAAACGCTGTTGAAACGGATTACCCCTTTTGCAGGATAACAA